>JBJPGB010000069.1:0-4202 GCA_048595405.1 Methylophagaceae bacterium | reverse complement strand
CGCCGAAGTCATCAGCCACCAGCTCATGCTCCGTGCGGGATTAATCCGCAGATTAGCATCAGGCCTTTACACATGGCTTCCTTTAGGTTTAAAGGTTTTACGAAAAACAGAAGCGATTATTCGTGAAGAAATGGCGCGTGCAGGAGCACAAGAATTATTGATGCCTGCTGTACAGCCCGCAGAGTTATGGCAACAAAGTGAACGTTGGGAAAAATATGGCCCTGAATTATTACGCATGACCGATCGTCATGGCCGTGAATTTTGTTATGGGCCAACACATGAAGAAGTGATTACAGATTTAGTGCGCCAAGAAATTCGAAGCTATAAACAACTTCCTATTACCTTCTATCAAATTCAAACAAAATTTCGTGATGAAATTCGTCCTCGTTTCGGTATTATGCGTGCGCGTGAATTTCTGATGAAAGATGCATACTCTTTCCATATCGATCAAGAATCATTGCAACAAACGTATGATGATATGTTTTCCGCTTACAGCCGTATTTTTGAACGTATTGGTCTAAAATTCCGCCCAGTACAAGCAGATACAGGTAGCATTGGTGGTAATGCCTCACACGAGTTTCACGTTTTAGCTAGCTCAGGTGAAGATGCCATAGCTTTTAGTGATGGCAGTGATTATGCCGCTAATGTCGAGTTAGCTGAAGCCGTTGCGCCAACAAGTGAGCGTTCTGCTGCTACAGCGAGCATAACAACGGTCGATACGCCGAAAAAGCATACTATTGAAGAAGTCTGTGAATTTCTATCGATTCCAGCAACGCAATGCTTAAAAACATTATTGGTTGAAGGTTCTGAAGAAGATAGTGTTGTTGCGTTAGTGCTACGTGGTGATCACGAATTAAATGAAATCAAAGCAGAGAAACATCCTGCTATTGCTGAACCACTTACTTTTGCTACAGCGGAGCAAGTTTTCGAATGTTGTGGTGCAAACATCGGTTCTATCGGCCCTATAGGTTTAACTATTCCCGTTATTGTCGATCGTGCTGCAGCACATGTGGCTGACTTTGCCTGTGGTGCCAATGAAAATGAGAAACACCTTACCGGCGTAAACTGGGGACGTGATTTAGATGAACCTGAGACGGCTGACTTACGTAATGTAATTGTCGGCGACGCTAGTCCTGATGGAAAAGGCACACTCGATATCGCACGCGGTATTGAAGTAGGTCATATATTCCAATTGGGTGAAAACTACAGTGAAAAGTTAAATGCTAATGTCCTTGCTGACACAGGAAAATCACAAGTGCTAACAATGGGCTGTTATGGTATAGGCGTTTCACGCGTAGTAGCCGCTGCGATTGAACAAAACCATGATGACCGCGGCATAGTTTGGCCTCTAGCCATTGCACCCTTCCAAGTAGTATTAGTACCAATGAATGCACACAAATCAATACGTGTACGTGAAGCAGCAGATGCCATATACAATCAGCTACTCGAAGCAGGTGTTGATGTTTTAATCGATGACCGAGGCCTACGCCCAGGTGTTGCATTTGCTGATATGGAGCTCATCGGCATCCCTCATCGCTTAGTATTAGGTGAAAGAGGCCTAGATAAAGGCATGATTGAATATAAGTGTCGTGCCAACGGTGAAGGTGATGAATTTGCTATTGACGATGTTGTCATCGAGATTCAGAAACGTTTGAAAGGATAAAGCTGCAGACTAATGAGCATCATTAAACAAAATGATTTTATTGATAGCATCACTGATGCCTTGCAGTTTATTGCCTGTTACCACCCAAAAGACTTTGTTCAAGCGATGGCGACAGCGTATGAAAAAGAACAATCGCCCGCCGCTAAAGATGCTATTGCCCAAATATTAGTCAACTCACGCATGTGTGCCGAAGATAAACGCCCTATTTGCCAAGATACTGGCATTGTAAATGTGTTTATTAAGGTTGGCATGGATGTACAGTGGCAAACTGATCAAAGCCTTGATGATATGGTCAATGAAGGTGTTCGTCGTGCTTATCTGCATCCGGATAATGTATTGCGTGCTTCTGTCGTCAGCGATCCTTTAGGCTCTCGCACCAATACCAAAGACAATACGCCAGCCGTGATTCATACCGAAATTGTATTAGGTGACAAAGTTGAAGTGCATATCGCAGCTAAAGGCGGCGGTAGTGAAAACAAAGCAAAATTCACCATCCTCAACCCTAGTGATAGCATCGTTGATTGGGTTTTAGAAACCGTACCTAAAATGGGTGCAGGTTGGTGCCCACCCGGTATTATTTCTCTTGGTGTCGGTGGTACAGCCGAAAAATCCATGCTTCTGGCTAAAGAAGCACTGATGGAATCCATTGATATCCATGATCTAATCGAACGTGGTGCCGAAACAGCTGCAGAGAAGCTCCGTATTGAGCTCTATACCAAAATTAATGCGTTAGGCATCGGTGCACAAGGTTTAGGCGGCTTAACAACCGTATTAGACGTTAAAATTAGCGAATACCCTACTCATGCGGCTTCATTACCTGTTGCGATGATTCCTAATTGTGCAGCTACTCGCCACACGCACTTTGTATTAGATGGCACTGGCCCAGCTGAATTTGAACCACCAGCATTATCAGATTGGCCAGATATCACATGGAAAGCAGCCGCAAATACCCGCCATGTAAATTTAGATACTGTGACACGAACCGATATTGAACAATGGCAACCGGGCGATACGCTATTACTGGGCGGTCATATGTTGACAGGCCGTGATGCAGCCCATAAGAAAATTGCAGATCTGTTTGCCAATGGCCAATCATTGCCAGAAGGCTTAGACTTTAATAACCGCTTCATCTACTACGTTGGCCCTGTAGACCCTGTTAAAAATGAAATAGTTGGCCCCGCAGGTCCTACTACCGCCACGCGAATGGATAAATTCACCGACATGATGTTAAGCAAAACAGGCTTACTCGGCATGATCGGCAAAGCTGAACGTGGACCAGCGGCAATAAAAGCGATTAAAGATCATAAATCGGTCTATTTAATTGCTGTCGGTGGCTCGGCTTATTTAGTCTCAAAAGCAATCAAATCATCCCGCATTGTTGCATTTAAAGAAATGGGTATGGAAGCTATACGTGAATTCTATATCGAAAATATGCCTGTCACTGTTGCCGTAGATAGCAGCGGAGAATCAGTTCATCAATCCGGTCCAGCGGAGTGGAAGCAAAAAATCGCTGATATTCCCATCAATAAAAAATAATGCCCATAACCATCGCCTTACACCTTCTAGCTGCCGTAGTCTGGGTTGGCGGCATGTTTTTCGCTTATGTTGCCCTACGCCCTGTTGCTGCCGCTCAATTTGAGCCACCGTTGCGGCTACGACTATGGTCAGCCGTGTTCAAACGCTTCTTCCCTTGGGTTATCGTCAGCATCATTGCACTACTTGGCTCTGGTTTCTGGATGATATCCCTTCTAGGTGGAATGGCCGCTATCGGCACCCATGTTCATATCATGTTATTAATAGGCATCATCATGATGTTAGTCTTTTTCCATGTTTACTTCGGCCCATTTAAAAAGCTGAATACCAGTATTATCATAGAAGATTGGCCGACCGGTAGTGCAGCGTTAAATCAAATTCGCAAACTTATATTGCTAAACTTGGCATTAGGATTGCTAGTTATAATCATTGCCTCAGCCGGACGATATTTATAACACCATGTTAAAACAAACTGCCATTATTATCTTTAGCCTATTCCCTACATTGCTTTTCTCTGCCGATGATATTTCACGCACAAAAGATAACGAAGGCGTCGTTGAATTTTCTAATATTCCCACTCAAAATAAATCAGGTCAAACAACGTTAATCTACAGCTACTCCGATGGCAATACCGTTTCCGTTTTTACAGATCAAAAACCCACCCATACCTCTGACTATAATGTATTAAAGTTTGAATGTTATGCTTGTAATCCACATTCAAAAATCAATTGGAACACAGTTAAACTCAACCTTAACTCTTTCTCTCAAACTGTTGTTTCAGAAGCTAATATTAACAGCGTGGATCCCGCTTTAGTGCGTGCGCTTATCCACGCCGAATCCGCATTTAACTCACAAGCAACATCACGGGTAGGCGCACAAGGTTTAATGCAATTAATGCCCGCCACCGCCAAAGAATTAGGCGTAACTAATTCACTAGATGCAAAACAAAATATCGCCGGTGGCACCAAATATATAGCCCAATTATTACAGCAGTTTAAAGGCAATA
>JBJPGB010000068.1:0-54724 GCA_048595405.1 Methylophagaceae bacterium | reverse complement strand
TTATTTTCTCGCTCATATTCCCAAGCAATTTGATTATCAACGATCCGAATGCCAGTTTCCTCACGGTGTTGTCTTCATCCTGACTTATGTTTTAGTCCCTTTAGCATTGGTCTATATGGTGGTTTTATATGCCTATTTCATCAAAATCATGGTGCAATGGACGCTACCACATGGTCACCTAGGCACAATGATCTCAATATTCGGTGTTATTGGTATTATTACTCATCTCGCCATCTACCCTATCCATGATAGAAGCAATAGCATCCTGAGCTGGTTTTATCGTCATTTTTATCTGATTATGATTGTGCCTCTCGCTTTACTAGCCATTGCCATTGGTGAACGTATTGCACAATATGGCGTGACAGATTTTCGTTATATTGTTGTTGCCTGTGCCATTTGGTTTGCTATTTTAATTATTAGTTATTTAAAAAATAAGCAACAATTTCGTCTAAAACACGTCACTTTAAGTTTAGCTTTACTCAGTCTATTAGCCTCTTTTGGACCATGGGGGATCCATCAATTACCCATAAACAGTCAATTCTCACGCTTAGAGTCTGTGCTCATTAAAAATGACTTATTAATTAACGGTAAACTAAATGTTGTTCAACAGCCTGATTTTGAAATTCAAAAGTCAATTAGCTCAATGGTAGATTATCTCGTTAGTCATTCCGCTGGCCACACTCTACGACCTTGGATTGCCGACAAAAAAGCTTTTGATAATGAATTGCCATATAACTCCGATAGAGCTCACCGCCGATACAATGGCCAAAGAATTGTCGATCTAATGGGCATTGATTATGTTGACCGTTGGCAATACAAAGATAATCATTATTCAGAAATATCGCTCAAAACAGTCCAGAATCATCTGACTAGAAGAGCATTCTCTGTCAGTGATTATGATCTCTTTATTCCTCTTAATTGGATCAATAGTCATGATGCGTTATCTATTAATGCTACCGAAAACAATAAACACACTGGGCTGACTCTAGCTTTAACTGCACAAGGTATGCTTATAGTCTCCAATACTCAAGGACAACAACTCCAGTTTGATTTACTAGCCGTCGCCGAACAATTTTCAAATAACCGCAGCTATCAAGTTGAGCCAGATAATGCTGACAAATTGATCTTAGAACAATCAAGCAATAACATCGCAGGAAAACTCTATATTGATCGCTTACAATTCCAGCAGAAAAACGGTAATAGAAACATCCACATACTGGTAGGTAATTTATTACTCAAAATACCAGAGTGATTCGCTCATAATGATTTACTGAATCCTTAATAACTGAGCACTATTAACAAATACCTTTGCTGGAACACCTAATGCCTGTTTCAGCATGATATCTCTGTCCCATGGGTTTGTTATATCCGCGATAGTATTCATCTGCTTCACTGTTAGCTTCAAGGGAAAATAATAAGGTGATACCAACGCCATATTGACCAACGGAAAATCACTCCCATAGATTAATCTGTCCTTTAAGCGAGGCTCTGCTAATGCTTTGTCCAGATAGCCCAATTTATTAATCTGAGTCAGACTTGAAATATCAGAATATAAATTTGGGTAGTGCTCAAATAATTCTAAAATGCGTTGATAATTACTTTGCTCATCACTTTCTCCGGTGGTCGCAATATGCCCTGCAATTACCGTCACACCAAGGGATAAGGGTAACTCCAGTCTTTTCGGATCACCATACTCATCAATAGCCGACTGAAATGAACGTTCTTGTCCGGCATGACTAAGAAGTGGTAAATCAAGTGATTTCATCTTCTTATAAAAAGGAATAAGAGCCTTATCAGCCGGATCAATATGCTGGATATTAGGGATCCATTTAATCAGCTTTGCACCTTGTTGTTTAACTTTTTCCAATCGTTGTAGCGCATCACTGCGATATGGATTAATACTGGCTCCAAAATAAAGTGATGGATATAAACCAGTTTGCTCAGCAACATAATCATTTGGAATATAAACCTGAGTTTTTGCTTTATCCAACTCACCGTTATCATCAATTACCCCATCCATTGCTAATATAATCGCACCATCAACATTTTCCGATTTTTCTAATGTTTCAGCCACCCGTCGGACAATCAATTGATCACCTTCAGCTTCCATCTCTGTTCGTGTTACACCAAAAGCACGCAGGTAATAATCAAATTTATAGCTATTTTTCATTTCATCCGATACAAAACAACCACTACCTCCAAAACCCAAGCCAGCAATATGGACATGACTATCAATAATGGGAGACCCAGTTAATGAAGCTGTCTCAAGCGTTGAGCCAGAAAAGACGATGCTGCGTATTGATAAAGTGACTAAAACAAGTAATATCAACAAAACAACACTGTATTTAATAAACTTCAGTTGGCGTTCAAACATATTTGTCATCTTTTTATGAGATATTCGTTTTATTATACGGCTCAATATAAACTTTATGCAGCTCAATGCTGCTCACGCACAACACATGGATCCATGCTATGAATAAATCCAATCTACAAAAATTCAAACAGATGTTAGAGCACCAGCGAGATGAATTTATGGCAGCACAACAAATGGCACAAAGTGCAACAGAGACGGTTGAATTGGATCAAGCTAGTGTTGGCCGTGTATCTCGAATGGATGCTATGCAATCACAATCAATGGCAGTTGAAACAACTCGGCTTCGCCAGCAACAACTTAGAAAGATATCAACTGCTCTGGCACTTATAGACTCCGGTGACTATGGTTATTGCAATGTCTGCGATCAAGATATCGATCCCCGCAGATTGGAAATCGATCCGGCTTCCTTAATGTGTGTAGCATGTGCTTCCAAGCAGGAATAAGTTAAAATAACCACCTTATACTTCGGTAAAAATACATCTATGTCCAATGCAAACCCATTATTTGAACGCACCCACATCCTCATCGGTGATCAAGGCATTGAACGCTTGCAATCAGCTCATGTAGTTATTGCCGGCATAGGGGGCGTGGGTTCTTATACTGCCGAAGCATTAGCCAGAATGGGCGTTGGCCAACTGACCTTAATTGATCATGATGTTGTGTCAGAATCGAATTTGAATCGCCAACTTGTCGCATTACGATCAACGGTTGATTCCTCCAAAGTCGACGTCATGACTAATCGAATTAAAGATATTAACCCTGACTGCCAAATCAATATCATAAAAGAATTCCTCACACCAGACTCAATCCCAGACATACTCAATCAAGAATTTACGGCCATTGTTGATGCAATTGACAGCATGAGCAGTAAAGCATCATTACTTGAAATTGCATGGCAAAGAAAACTCACTATCTTTGCAAGCATGGGAGCCGGTGGGAAATTAGATCCAAGTTTAGTTCGCACAGGTGATCTGATGAATACATCAATGTGTAAATTAGCCAAACAACTTCGCGGCCATCTTCGCCGTCGTGGCGTAGGTAAAGGTATTCAAACAGTGTATTCGATTGAGTCACCTTTGCCACCATTGCCACCTAAATCCATCGGTCGCGGTCGACCTCGCGCAGTCAATGGCACCGTGAGTTATATGCCTTCTATCTTTGGTTTGACACTGGCAGGCATGGTCATCAATCATATTATTGGTGATTCTAGGCGTGTCTGATCCTACTAATGTTCTAAATTGTGATCAACAACGACAACAACAATTAGCAACATTACTCAAACCCTATGGTATTGAAATTGAATATGTCGTAGACAATAACAATATCCCGGGTAGTTTTTTTGGCGAGCGTGAAGCAGGATTAATTGGCAATAAGCTCTATCTTCGTTATGACACGCCTATTCACTCAGCTTTACATGAGGTCGGCCATTATATTTGCATGGATCCACAGCGGCGTGCCAAGCTTGATACCAATGCAGAAGGTGATTATGACGAAGAAAATAGCGTTTGTTATCTGCAAATACTATTAGCCGATCAACTACCAAATGTGGGCCAACATCGTATGATGGCTGATATGGATAGCTGGGGTTATACCTTTCGGCTAGGATCGGCCAAAGCATGGTTTGACCACGATGCCGAAGAAGCCAAACAATGGTTAATTTCTCATAATATTATTAATAATAATCAACGACCCACATGGAATTTGAGAATAGATATTTTATAACAATTTCAAGTAATTAGTATGCCCACTAAATTTAGTCATAGACATGCTCCTCATAAAGAAATATTAGCTAAATTCTTAGTCTTAACTATTTTTCTTATTTCATATTTCTTCTATGACTTGGAAGTTTGATACAGCTATGGGCTTGGGAATTGCAATACTGACATAGAGTTTCAGGGAGAAAGGATTTATTCATCACAAAATTACACTGGAATTGGAAAACAGTCTGGCGATAGATTTAAGTTATTTATAGCACCCTCATCATTAAATACCAGATTATTTTAAGGTATTTTGTAGAATCAGAAAAATAGCCAAAAATGACCTTGCCATGTAACCAAGAAATTTCTTCCACAAACAGTCGGTTTGTTACGCCAACAATTCAATATCTAGATCATGACCTAATTAACTCATACTGAAAATAGCATTTATGAAGCTAATATTATAGTATCTCTATCAGCGTAAGCTAATTGTTCACATTACGTGAGAAAAACACTGTTTATTTTAGGTAAACAGAATAATAATTCTATCTAGGAGAGAAAGTAATGAGTTTTGCGTCAGAATTTAAAGAATTTGCAATGAAAGGCAATGTTGTCGATATGGCTGTCGGTATTATCATTGGTGCTGCATTTGGTAAAATTATAGCTTCCTTAGTAAAAGACGTTATCATGCCTTTCGTTGGCAGCATGCTAGGTGGTGTTGATTTCTCAAGTTTAGCATACGTTCTTGAAGAAGCTCACGGTGAAGTCGCTGCAGTTTCAATAAAATATGGTCTTTTTATCCAATCAATTGTCGATTTTCTAATCATTGCTATAGCTATTTTTATGGCAATTAAAGTGATGAATTCAATGAAAAAGAAAGAGGAAGAAGCGCCAGCAGAAGCAGAAGCACCACCAGCACCTTCAAATGAAGAAGTATTGCTTGGTGAAATCAGAGATTTACTTAAAAAATAAACTATAACCAATATGTAAAGGAATCATAACATGACAAAATTAGCTGATATAGAAGGTATCGGAGCAGCATACGCAGCAAAACTAGAAGCTGCAGGACTCACTTCAATAGAAAATCTTTTAGAAGTCTGCTGTGTCAAAAAAGGTCGGAAGGACATCGCTGAAAAATCAGGCATTAGTGAAAAACTAATTCTTGGCTGGGCAAATCGTGCTGATCTTTCTCGCATCAAGGGTGTGAGCACACAATATGCTGATCTTCTTGAATGTGCAGGTGTTGACACTATTCCTGAACTAGCTCAACGTAATGCTGAAAACCTTCAAGCAAAAATGGCTGAAGTGAATGAAGAGAAAAATCTTGTTCGCCAAGTGCCTTCAGCATCTCAAGTCACTGACTGGGTCTCGCAAGCTAAAGATCTACCGCGCGTTATCACCCACTAAAAACGGTTAGTTTAAGACACAAAAACAGCCAGACTCATTCAGTTGGGTCTGGCTGTTTTTTTAATCGTTAGCAAAGTAATGTACAGCCTGTTTACAATCTTGCTTAATTTGAGCGACTAAATCATCTAAGCCTGCAAATTTTTGCTCATTACGTAATTTTTGTAGAAAATAGATCTGGACATGCTCGCCATAGATGTCACGATCAAAATCAAATAAATGAACCTCTAATAACGCTTTATCCGCACCCACTGTTGGACGAATACCAACATTAGCCACACCTTGAATGGGCTCACCGGCTATTCCATATAACTGTACTGCGTAGACACCACTTAACGGCACTTTCCGCCGATGCAAATGAATATTTGCAGTCGGAAATCCTAAGGTTCTGCCACGTTTATCACCATGCGCGACCCGGCCACTCATCCGATAAGGCCTTCCTAATAACTTTTCTGCCAATACCAGATCTCCAGTACTTAATGCCTGCCGAATACGGGTGCTACTAACGCGCATATTATCAACCGCAAAAGTATGCATATTGACCACTTGAAAGCCCTGTTTTTCTCCAGCCTTTTGAAGCATAGTAAAATCACCTAAGCGATCTCTGCCAAACTTAAAATCATCACCAACCACTAAATAACGCACATTTAAACCCTCAACAAGCAAGCGCTGAATAAATTGTTCTGCCGTCATTTGTGCTAGTTTTTTATTAAATCGCAATACACATAATTGCTGAATAGAATAGCATCGTAATGCTTCCACTTTTTCCCGAAAACGACTTAACCGTGCGGGTGCATTATTAGGAGAGAAGAACTCATTAGCTTGAGGCTCAAAAGTAATAACAACTGCTGGCAACCCAAGGGTATCACCCTTCATCGCCAATTGATTCAATACCGCTTGATGGCCTAAATGCACACCATCAAAATTGCCAATCGTGGCAACACAGCCAGCTGATGATGGCGATAAATTATAAAATCCTCGGCTAATTTTTTGCATAGCATTATTATAGCTTGAACACTCAAAGCAAAACAGTATAAAAGCGATGCTAAACAATACAACAGGCAAGAATTTGGGGATTAACTTATAATACGTTCTGGATTAATTTTGTTTAAAGGCCGACGTGGTGGCAAAACGAAAAAAACTAAGTTATGAGCAAGCAGTCACTGAGCTGGAATCATTAGTTGTTCGCCTTGAACAGGGTGATATTAGCCTTGAAGAATCGTTAAAACTATATGAAAGTGGTGTATTGCTCACCCGTGATTGCCAACAATCATTGCAAGCTGCCGAACAAAAAGTACAAATGCTATTACAACAATCTGACCAATCAACATTGGTCGATTTTGAACCTAATCATTCTGAATCGTGACCGATAGTTTTATTCTTGCTAATTGGGTACAGCAACGACAGGCTCGTATCGAACATGCTCTTGCTGAACGATTACCTAGTAGCGAACAAACATCCGCACAACTTCTTGAAGCTATGCGTTATGCCACATTGAATGGTGGCAAACGTTTACGCGCATTATTAGTCTATGCTACTGGCGAAGCATTACATGCTGATTTAGCCCTGTTAGATGCCCCAGCCAGTGCTGTTGAAATGATCCACGCCTATTCACTGGTGCACGATGATATGCCTATTATGGATAATGATGACTTACGCCGCGGCCAAGCCACTTGCCATAAGGTTTATGGCGATGCCACAGCATTATTAGTCGGCGATGCATTACAAAGCGCTGCTTTTGAAGTGTTATGTGATAATGCTCTTTCACCCTCTCAACAAAATCAAATGATTAAAACGCTTGCCCAATACTCAGGTGCGCTAGGCATGGCGGGAGGTCAGGCCATTGACTTAGAGTCAGTAGGCCAATCATTAAGTCTTAAAGATTTACAGTCTATGCACGAATTAAAAACGGGCGCTCTTATTCGGGCCAGTATTCGTTTAGGCGCACTGGCATCATCAAATTCAGATGATACCACCCTATCAAAATTAGATAATTACGCCCGCTACATTGGACTGGCATTCCAAGTGCAAGATGATGTTTTAGATGTCATTGCCGATACCAACACCTTAGGTAAAACGCAAGGATCCGATATTGCATTAAACAAACCGACTTACCCTGCTTTACTCGGTTTAGAAACCGCACAACAAAAAGCAATATCATTAGTTAATCAAGCTTTGGCAGAATTGGAGGATTTACCCTACAATACTGAGGCTCTAGCCGCACTAGCACAATTTGTTGTGCAGCGTTCACACTAAATAATAATGGCAAAAATGGACACCTTACTTAATCAAATTAATAGCCCTGATGACTTGCGACAGTTGGATAAAAAACAACTGCCTCAAGTAGCACAAGAAATCAGAGAATTGATTGTTGAGAGCGTGCAACAAACAGGTGGCCACATTTCATCTAATCTGGGTGTTATTGAGCTTACTCTCGCGTTGCATTATGTCTATAATACACCTGAAGATCGCTTTGTTTGGGATGTCGGCCATCAAAGTTATGCCCATAAAATTATTACCGGTCGCCGTGACCAAATGGATACAATGCGTCAAACCGGTGGCTTATCAGGCTTTCCGAAACGAAGTGAAAGCCCTTATGATGCCTTTGGTGTCGGTCATTCCAGCACCTCAATCAGTGCTGCTTTAGGGATGGCGATTGCGGCTCAAACTGAAAGTAACCCACGTCATAGTGTGGCTATAATTGGTGATGGTGCACTCACCGCTGGTCAGGCATATGAAGCTTTGGCTCACGCTGGCGATCTCAGCGCTAATCTACTGGTCATTCTCAACGATAATGAAATGTCGATCTCCAAAAATGTGGGTGGCATGTCCAATTATCTTGCCCGATTATTATCCGGTAAGTTTTATGCTTCTGCTCGCGAAGGCAGTAAAAAAGTATTAGAAAAGATCCCACCAGCATGGGAACTGGCACGTAGAACCGAAGAACATGTTAAAGGCATGGTCATTCCAGGCACATTATTTGAGGAAATGGGCTTTAACTATATTGGCCCAATTGATGGCCATGATCTTGATACATTAATAACTACATTGAGTAATTTGCGTGATCGTAAAGGCCCTCAGTTTCTTCATATTGTCACTAAAAAAGGCAAAGGCTATGAGCCGGCTGAACAACAGCCAAGTAAATATCATGGTGTCAGCCCATCAGGCAACAAAACTTCTGGTCCAAGTTATACCCACGTCTTTGGCCAATGGCTCTGTGACATGGCCAGCCAATCTGAAGATTTAATCGGCATTACTCCTGCCATGTGTGATGGCTCTGGACTCAATGCTTTTTCCGAACAATATCCTGATCGTTATTTTGACTGTGGTATCGCTGAACAACATGCTGTCACTCTGGCTGCCGGCATTGCATGTGAAGGTAAAAAACCTGTTGTTGCCATTTATTCAACATTTTTACAGCGGGCTTATGATCAATTAATCCATGATGTTGCTATCCAAAACTTGCCCGTTTTATTTGCCATCGACCGTGGTGGATTAGTTGGTGCTGATGGGGCAACCCATGCTGGTAGCTTTGATTTAAGTTATCTACGCTGTATCCCTAATATGGTAGTGATGACACCATCTGATGAAAATGAATGCCGCAAAATGTTGACTACAGGCTATCGGCATAATGGCCCAACTGCCGTTCGATATCCTAGAGGAAGTGGCACCGGTACTGACATTGAGCCTGAATTAACATCTATTGAAATTGGCAAAGCTGAAATCAAGCGTCACGGTAACAAAATCGCGATCCTCGCATTTGGCACCATGGTACAAGCGGCACTTGATGCCGCAGAAACACTCGACGCCACCGTTGTTAATATGCGTTTTGTAAAACCACTTGATTCTAAAATGATAGAACAAGTCGCAAATAATCACGATTTACTTATCACCATTGAAGAAAATGCATCTCTCGGTGGCGCAGGATCTGCAGTAGCTGAATTATTACTTTCTATTAATAACAATGCACCAGTAGAAATCATGGGATTACCGGATAAATTCCTCGACCATGGTGACCACAAACAAATGTTGGCTAACTGTGGTTTAGATGCCGCAGGTATTATAGCGTCAGCGCAAAAATATTTTCCAGCATAATATTTCGTCCCCTCGCTATTCCCTAGTATAATAGTCAACTATGAGCGCAACCTATACCTTAAAAATTCTAGCCGACTTTGCATCTGCCCACACCTTGCGTGATTATCCGGGTGATTGCAGCCGCATGCATGGCCATAACTGGAAACTAGAAGTTGAAGTAACTGCCACAGCCCTAAATGATCATGGTATGGGCATGGACTTCAAAACCATGAAAACAGCAACTCGTCAATTAGCAAAAACATTGGATCACCGTTACCTTAATGATATCCCACCATTTGATACTGTTAATCCAACTGCTGAAAATATTGCCCAATATTTCTACCAAAACCTAAGTACAACGTTAAATATCGACACTGCAAAAATCTCCAGCGTTACCCTTTGGGAAACCGACCGCGCCTGTGTTCGCTATAGTGAGGATTAAATAAACGATGACAACTGATACTAAACCAGATTGCTGTGATGAAATTGAAGATGTTCAAAACATCGCAGACAAACGCCATATTGCTATTGATAAGGTCGGCATTAAGGACATTCAACATCCGATCAAAGTCAGTGACCGTACAAGTGGTGATCAGCACACCATCGCTAATTTTAATATGTATGTGAACTTACCCCATCAGTTCAAGGGCACGCATATGTCACGTTTTGTGGAGATTTTAAATCAACATGAACGTGAAATAACCGTCAAGTCATTCCGTGAAATGTTGAGTGAAATGACCGAACGATTACAAGCTGAGTCGGGTTATATTGAAATGGATTTCCCTTATTTCGTTAATAAGGAAGCACCGATCAGTAAGGTAAAAAGCTTGATGGACTATCAAGTAAGCTTCTTGGGGGAAATCACCGGACAAGAGACTGATGTTATGGTTAAAGTCATTGTTCCCGTCACCAGCCTATGCCCCTGTTCAAAAAATATTTCAGATTATGGTGCCCACAATCAACGTTCACATGTAACCGTCACTGTGCGTTCTGAAGGATTTATTTGGATCGAAGATTTAATCGATCTGGTAGAACAAGAAGCATCGTGTGAAATATTTGGTTTACTTAAACGTCCCGATGAAAAATTTGTGACCGAACGTGCTTATGATAATCCAAAATTTGTTGAAGATATTGTTCGTGATATAGCTGCCCGATTAAATGATGATAATCGCATCAGTGCTTATACCATTGAATCCGAAAACTTCGAATCTATTCATAATCATTCTGCTTATGCTCTGATTAGTAAAGGTTTCGACTGAAGTAACAAATAACATTATTCATCTTCATCCACGCTATAATCGTTGTCGTAATAACAGACTTGCTTTTCTACACCTTTACGACCTTCTGCCACACCATATTTTACCCAGTGTTTGATTGCATCAGAACAACTGCTTCCATATACTTTTTTTAGATCTTTGTATCTATCTAAATAATAGATAGGATCAAAACTGGGCGAACTATCCAAACAATCATTTAAATGTGTTATCCAATACTGTTTTATTTGGTCTTTATCATAGTTTAAATCTTGAGAAATTACCGGGTTTTTCTTGATGAAATAATTAAATCTAAATGCAGATGAGACAAGGATTTTGCGGCGAAGAACAGTATTTAACGGAAAATCATACCTGTCCTCTACATCAATTAGAATAGATGGCATTACATCGATGAACAAATGTGGCTTATTCATCGCTAACCACACAAGCTCTAATCTAACTAATCGATTTGTAATTTCCCCATCTTCACCATCTGTTTTATTTAACAGTGCAGTATGGATAATAAGAACAGCACCTAAAAGAGATGGGATAATTAAAAGACCTAATAAGAAATTTTTCATATGTATTGTGCACTCAATATTTAGTTTACAACTTAATTTCTACTTGATTTACCTTCATGATAATTAGAACTTTTTCTTTAGCTCCATCTTCTCTCCAGTCCGTTGCATATCTAATTGGCCTAAAAAAGTCATTCCAAGCAAAGCGACTGCAGGCTCGGCACCATCCAATACCATCGCCTTTACATTATAGAGTTTGATATCGCCAACTTGAACCTGATCCAATGTGACAGCATAGGCGCCAGACCTCCCTGAGGCTGTTTTTACACCAATTCTCTGACCATTAAGATAGTTGAGCCCCAATCTCTTTGCGGTTGCTATATTCAGCGCAATAGCTGATGCACCGGTATCCACCAAAAAATTAACACTGAACCCATTAATACTACCCGGCGTTAAATACATGCCATTCGTTGGCCATAAACTCACCACCGTTTGTGTAGGCGGAGGCCCAAAATTACCGCCTATCTGAGAGCCTAACAAATACTCTTTTTGTACACCACCAACCTCCAGTATCGCTTTTTGACTCGTTGCTGAAATCAATGTGACACCTTCAGGACTAGTTTTACCCACTTTTAATAGCCGTTGTTTATTGTTAATCGTGAGCACCGCTTGACCACTAAATAAACCCACAACCATAATATTCAATGCATCAGACCATACTACCGCACTATTTAGCAGTATAATAAGCCCCGCAATCCATGCTTTTTTCATGAGTACATCCTCATCATTTAAAGTTCACATACACAATAGCAGCGAATCATAATGAATACATCTTCCTTACCATCCATCACCGGCGTTATCTTAGCTGGTGGACAAGCTCGCCGTATGGGATGCGAGGATAAGGGACTGATTTTATTCAAACAAAAACCGCTTATTAGTTATGTTATTGAAGCATTAAAACCTCAAGTTGACCAATTAATAATTAATGCTAACCGTAATATTGACCACTATCAATCCTTAAAATATCCCGTTGTAGCTGACACATTAGATGATTTTTGTGGGCCTTTAGCCGGCATGTTAAGTGCCATGCAAGTAGTAAAGACTGATTATATTCTGACGGTGCCATGCGATTCCCCCAATATTTCACCACAGTTACGCCAACGAATGATGGAAAGCTTATTGCTTGAGCAAGCGGATATCGCTGTGGCGCATGATGGTGACCGCTTGCAGCCGGTATTTAGTTTAATTCCATGCCGTTTACACAGTGATCTTGAACAATATCTAAGCCAAGGAAACCGAAAAATTGACCGGTGGTTCGCTCAACATAAATTGGCCATTGTTGATTTTTCAGATCACGTTAATTCTTTTGTAAATGTTAATCGGCCAGAAGATCTCGCCCATCATCAAGCAACATTACATTCACCAGTTCCTATTCTTGGGTTTTCAGCCTTCAGCGGCACCGGTAAAACGACCTTATTATGTCAGCTACTTCCAGCATTAAATACTAAAGGATTAAAGGTCGCTGTCATTAAACACGCCCATCACAACTTTAATATTGATATCCCAGGCAAAGATAGCTATGAAATACGTCAAGCAGGCGCACAGCAAATTTTAATTTCATCAAGTCGCTTAATGGCCTTGATGGAAACGCAACCCGACGATTTAACTGATTCTAACTTATCGGATCTTATCCCTAGATTAAATACCAATAACTTAGACCTTATTCTAGTAGAAGGCTTTAAATATGAAGCAATCGCTAAAATAGAATTACATCGGCCCAGCCTCAAAAAGCCATTGCTTTACCCTGAAGATAATAAGATTATTGCCATTGCCAGTGATGAAACATTAAATACCTCAACTGACATTGATCAATTAGATCTGAATAATATTGATGCTATGGCAGATTATATCCAACACTTTATAGATAATTGGACGGCTTAAATTATGGCTGAATTTACTCCCCAAGCCAGCTGTGCAGATCCACAAGAAGCTAAAACCCTCAGTGTGCAAGAAGCAAAACTACGCATAACGAATCTTATTAACCCCATCTCAACTGGGCAAACAATTCCATTACGACAAACATTAGGCCAAGTGCTACATCAAGCTATTATTTCTCCTATTAATGTGCCGCCGCATCATAATTCAGCAATGGATGGCTACGCAATCCATGCTTCGGATATCACTAACGATACTTTTAGCCTAAAACAAGTGGGGATTGCTTTTGCTGGTCAGCCTTACTCTGGAAAAGTGAATAACGGTGAATGCATTCGCATTATGACTGGCGCCATGATGCCTTCTGATTGTGACACTGTTGTTATGCAAGAACATGTCGAAGTGAATGACCAAACAATCACCATTCATGGCCACCAGCAAGCAGGACAAAATGTTCGGCACACCGGTGAAGATCTAACAACAGGCGAAACCGTATTAACTGAAGGTCATCTTATTTCACCGGCTGATCTAGGCTTGATTGCATCTTTAGGTATTGGTGAAGTTGAAGTTAAAACAAAACCGCAAATTGCTTTCTTTTCTACTGGTGATGAACTACGTTTAATCGGTGATACATTAGAAACAGGACAAATATACGATAGTAACCGCTATACCCTTTATGGCATGTTAAAACGATTAGATGCTGACTTTATTGACATGGGCGTCATACCCGATAATAAACAGGCATTGAGAGAAGCTTTACAACTCGCCTCCAAGCAAGCAGATGTTGTTATTACAACTGGTGGCGTCTCCGTAGGTGATGCTGATTATGTCAAAGAAATATTAGCTGAGCTCGGTCAAGTAGATTTTTGGAAGCTGGCAATGAAACCTGGCCGACCACTAGCGTTTGGCAAAATAAATAATGCACTATTTTTTGGTCTTCCTGGTAATCCAGTATCTGTGATGGTCACCTTCTATCAGTTTGTAAGACCCGCTTTACAACAACTTTCAGGACAATCATCTCCTCTAACTTCAACTATGCAAGTAAATTGTATCAGCGCCATTCGCAAACGGCCTGGTCGATTTGAATTCCAACGTGGTATTTTATTTGAAGATGATCAAGGTTTAACACAAGTTAAAACAACGGGAGAACAAGGTTCAGGTATCTTGCATTCTATGAGTGTGGCTAATTGCTTTATCCTGCTTGAACAACAATGTGACGGTATTGCGCCTAATACGACTGTAACCGTTCAACCTTTTTCAGGTCTCATTTAAATGACTATTGTCGAAAAAAGCCCAAAACAAACGCTCGAATTTAATAAACTCAAAAAACGGCTACGCCGTCAGATGGGTCAAGCGATTGCTGACTACAATATGATTCAAGATGGCGATAAAGTAATGGTCTGTTTATCGGGTGGTAAAGATAGTTATACTTTGCTCGATATTTTGATGAATTTGCAAAAACATGCACCAATTGATTTTGAACTCATCGCCGTTAATCTTGACCAAAAACAACCAGGATTCCCCGAACATATATTGCCTGAGTATCTAACATCCATTGATGTTCCTTTTCACATTATCGAGAAGGATACTTATAGCATAGTGAAGGACCTTGTTCCTGAAGGCAAAACGACTTGTGGTATTTGTTCTCGCCTACGTCGTGGCTCACTTTATGGTTATGCCAGACAAAATGGCATTACTAAAATAGCCTTAGGACATCATCGTGATGACATCATCGAAACCGCATTTCTTAATATGTTTTACGGCAGCAAAATTAAAGCCATGCCCCCCAAGTTATTAAGTGATGACAAAACCAATATTCTAATCCGCCCTCTAGCCTATAGCTGTGAAGCTGATATTGAACGTTATGCACAATGGCAGAAATTTCCAATCATTCCATGCAATTTATGTGGTTCTCAGGAAAATATGCAACGTCAAATCATTAAAGGCATGCTACAAACTTGGGAGAAACAACAACCTGGCCGTTTGGGAAATATCTTCAGGAGTTTACAAAACATTTCACCCTCACAATTAGCCGACAATGAATTATTTAATTTCAAAGATCTCGAGTTACAACGTCGAAAACCAACAGCAGAACAAGCTGATGGTTTCGATGAAAGTCAGTACCCACCGCTTGCCAGAGCATAAACACCAAAACAGAGCGTAAATCACGATTGAGAAAAAAGTTATTCACCATTTAACGTCACTATCACATAACTGTCACAACTATCCACGCTAAGTTATTGATAGCATTAAATTATAGCCTAACACTATGATTTATAATGACTTTTTAAAGTGGTCACTTTTTAACCAATTTGAGTCAATGCCACTAAAACATACAGTTTGGCAATAATTTCAAGAGTTAGCCACAGAGTTATCCACAGGAAATGTGCGTAACTCTGTAAGTCATTGAAAGCTCCAAATACTAACTAAAATAGTCAGGGATTTGTCAGTGTAAAGTCTTCAGAAAACTCTAAAGCATTGCCATCAGGATCACGGCAAAAAAAGGCTTCTCGACCAGATTTGCTTCTTGAAAAAATCACCTTCGCTTTCCTAAGCTTGACAGCCAATGCCTCTAAATCATCAACCACTAAGGCAATATGTTTATCTTTACCACCATGTTCTGGGCGGCCTTCTTTGGAATCAGGATTGGGTAATTGCATTAAATGTAATTGCTGGCCACTATTCGCTAAATCTAACCATGCTCCATCAAATGGAAAATTGGGCCGTCCCATATTCTGCTTAATACCTAATACACCACAATAAAAGTCTAATGAAATTTGAACGTTTACTACTAGAAAACTAGCATGGGCAATGGATTTAATCATCTAAAATCACCTACAATTTGGTTACGATAATATTTTTATTTTATAGTGTATTATTATACCTCCTTAAAAATAGTAATGAGCAGAACTAAGATGCATGGTTCATCAGATGGAAGTGGCATAGAATTAAGTCCTCCTCATAATACTCAAGAACAACTACTACATCTACAGCGCGAAATTCTTGAATCTGTTGCTGTCAATGATGATCATAAATCCAATCTAATCAAACTATGTCATGCAGCAGAATCAATGCTACCGAATGCTGCGGCATCTATTATGTTATTCAATGATGATCGACAGTATTTAAACGTCCGCGTTGCACCATCTCTCCCTGAAGAGGCGATCCAACAACTCAATGGCCTTGAACCTGGCCCTCAAGCAGGTTCCTGCGGCACCGCTATGTATGAGAAAGCTCCCGTATTTGTTGAAAATACATCTACCGATCCTCGCTGGGAAGGCTTCGACCAATTTATACTGGATTTTAATGCTCATGCCTGCTGGTCAATGCCAATCGTATTGCCTGGCAACGATATGATCGGTTCATTTGCCTTAACGAGTACCGAGCATCGCGCAGCAAATGAGTTCCAGAAAAAATTATTAAGTGTTTGTGGAAATCTAGCGGGTATTATTCTACAGCGTGAGAAAATGGAAAAAAATCTCTGGGACATGGCTCATCTCGATACACTAACTAGGTTACCTAATCGCGCGTTGTTACATCAACGCCTTCAACATACCTTAACGACAGCTTCACGCCAACAGCAAAAAATAGCCTTACTTTTTCTGGACCTCGACAATTTTAAAAATATTAATGACAGCTATGGTCATGGCATTGGTGATGAAGTACTTATTTCTGCCGCAAAAGTTATGTCTAATTGCATCAGAAAACAAGATACCTTAGCGCGAAGTGGCGGCGATGAATTTGTCATATTGCTCGAAAATATTTCAGATAATTTAGAAGCATATCGAGTCGCTCAAAAAATTCTGGATACATTATCTCAATCACCTCCTATTGAGGGCACTAATACTACACTCACGGCTAGTATTGGTATTAGTATTTATCCAGATGACACCCGTTCAGCTGATGAATTATTGCGCAATGCCGATACCGCCATGTATCAAGCAAAACGTAACGGCCGTAATAACTATAGTTATTATGAATCATCTCTGACAGAAGCTATTCAACAACAACTTCTAGTAGAAGCAGAATTGAGACAGGCACTTATCGCTGAACAATTCGAACTCTATTACCAACCCTTATTTACCAGTAGTGATAACAAAATAATTGGTGCTGAAGCACTGATTCGCTGGAATCACCCTGATAAAGGTCAAATTGCACCAGGGACATTTATTCCCATAGCAGAAAAAAGTACATTAATTGCACAAATTGGTACATGGGTTCTTAAACAAGCTTGTTCCCAGGGGAAAATATGGCTTGATGACGAAATTGAATTTGAGCGAATTTCAGTTAACTTATCTATGCGCCAGTTAGTTGAGGGTTGCTCCGAACAAATTAAATCCATTTTAGAAAAAACCAAATTCCCTGCTGACAAACTCGAATTAGAAGTCACCGAAAGCCTATTGATGGAAAAAGGAGATACCGCTATCTCTGAACTGGTACAACTGCAAGATTTAGGAATTTCAATCGCAATGGATGACTTCGGAACGGGCTATTCATCTTTACACCAAATTCGGACTTTGCCTCTCAATAAACTCAAAATAGATCGCAGTTTTATTATGGAATTACCCAATAATGAAGAAGATGCCATTTTGGCAAAAATGATTATTGCCATGGGTAAAGGCTTGTCACTCACTGTTGTAGCTGAAGGTGTAGAAACGTCTGAACAACAACAGTTCTTATTAAATGAAGGCTGTGAATTATTACAAGGCTACTTACTCGGGAAACCAATGCCTGCCAATGAATTGAAGGCTTTACTGACCCATAAAAATTAACTGTCGGTCTTAGCAACACCATAGGCTGCGAGTAATATCAAACCACCACCCAGCCACTCTTGCAGTGACATTATCTCATCTGTCAGCCACCATGCTGCTAGGGCAGCAACTACTAATTCAAACAACATAATCACTGCCGAGCGATATACTGGCATTTTGCCAACACCATATAAAACAGCAATCGTCATCACCACGATACCCAACCACCCTAATAACCATGCTCCACTCCAAACATAAAGAGAAACGTCTGGAAGTGGTGCTTGTTGCCACAATAAAACTAAAACAGCAGTCACAACAACGCCCCACCAAACGATGCCCGTTTTTACACCCATTGGTACCAAAGCTAGTTTTCTTGCCAATATATTATTAACTGAAAAGGCAATGCTCGCCATTAAAGCTAACCAATCAGCCATTCCATGCGGCCATGGCCAGCCAATTCGTGGATTCCACAACATAATAAGTGAACCTAACATCGCAACTGCGAACAAAATAATGGCACTAGTTGATAATCGCTCACCTAAGTACCACCAACCCAACAATACGGTCCATAGTGGTGATAGATAAAAAAGTAACATCACCCGCATCACTTCGCCCTCTATCAATGCCACCACAAAAGCGACATTAGTAATACCGGCTGCCACAGCCAATAGTAATAAATCAGCACGAAATAGCGGAATCAATTTAGCGTGTTTAAACAACAATGGGATAGCCACTACAGCTGCTGCCAGATACATCACTAGTGAGCTCCAAACAGCTGACATACCGGCATCATTAAGTAAACGCAGTGGATACCAAATCACGCCCCACATGCTTGCAGAGAACAATAAGCAAACAACGGCAAAACGATTATTAATATGATCAGATGTCTTCATAGCCCAACCTTATACCATGACTTATAAATCAAGGTTTAATATCTTTTGTTAGTTCACTATAAACCGCTATAATGATCCAATTTTTCGACCGACCAAATGTATTATGAATCCTGATTTAACTCACTTACATCCTTACCCTTTTGAAAAGCTTGCACAGCTTAAAAAAGGATGTAATCCGCCTGAAGATAAAGCACATATAGCCTTATCTATTGGCGAGCCTAAGCACACTACACCGGGATTTATTACTGAAGCCTTTATTGAACATTTGCATGGCTTATCTAATTATCCCACCACAATGGGGTCAATTGAACTTCGACTTGCTATTGAAAAATGGTTAGGTGATCGTTTTCAATTATCCGGTTATATTCAAGCTACCCGCCATATCTTGCCCGTAAATGGCACCCGTGAAGCCTTATTTTCTTTTGCTCAAGCAGTAATAAATCGTGAAACTGATCCTTTAGTAATCATGCCTAACCCCTTCTATCAAATATATGAAGGTGCGGCTATTTTGGCAGGTGCAGAACCTTATTTCCTAAATTGCGATGCAGATAATAATTTTATCCCTGACTTTGCTAACGTTGATGCAGCAGTTTGGGATCGTTGCCAACTGCTTTATTTATGTAGTCCCGGTAATCCAACTGGTGCCATAATTGATCAAGCAACATTAACAATGCTGATCGAGCTGGCTCACAAACATGATTTTATTATTGCTGCTGATGAATGTTATTCAGAAATCTATTTTGATGAGGACAAACCGCCCGTTGGTTTATTAGAAGCTGCAGCTGCAGCCGGATATACCGATTTTAGTCATTGTGTGGTTTTTCACAGTTTATCTAAACGATCTAACGCACCCGGCCTACGGTCTGGCTTTGTAGCTGGCGAAGAAAAAATTATAAAAGACTTTTTACGTTACCGAACCTATCATGGTTGCGCGATGCCACCAGCTACTCAATCAGCATCTATCACTGCTTGGCAAGACGAAGATCATGTTGCTTACAACCGTGAACTTTATCGTGAGAAATTTAATGCTGTACTGGAAATATTGTCGCCAGTAATGAACGTCAGCTTGCCTGAAGCTGGTTTTTATCTATGGGCTGAAACGCCAATTTCTGACACCGACTTTGCCCAGCAACTTTTTGATCAACAAAACGTCACCGTATTACCCGGCAGTTATTTAGCCCGTGATACTGACAACGGTAATCCCGGCGCTAACCGTATTAGAATGGCACTGGTTGCCCCATTTGAACAATGTATTGAAGCTGCTTACCGAATTCGAACACTTATTGAAACCGTATAAAAGCCTACTAAAGATATGTTACAAATGAGCGATATCCAACAAACTATTGAAAATTATTTTGAGCGTCGTACTGATATTAGCCCAGTCAATGCTGAAGTATTAACAAGGTTAGACAACCGCTCTGTTCGCGTTACTAAAAAACAAAATGTAATATGATTTTATACGGCATTAAAAACTGTGATACCGTTAAAAAAGCACGTCGTTGGTGTGAAGCCAACGACGTTGCAATTCGATTTCATGACTTTCGTACTGATGGTTTGGATCAAGCAACTATTAATAAATGGCTGCAGTATGTGTCATGGGAAGTACTGTTAAACAAACGCAGTACAAGTTGGAAACAGTTAGAACCTTCCCGTAAAGAACAGCTCGATCAAGCTGTTGCTATTGAATTAATATTGGAAAATCCAACCTTAATTAAACGTCCCGTGCTATCTGATAATACAGTCTGTATGGTAGGATTTAAAGAAACGGATTATGCCGCTCACTTTGGAAAATAATATGGCCATTATTTCTGACACCCTTGAGTTAACCAAAGATTTAATTAGTCGCCCAAGTGTGACCCCCGAAGATTTTGGTTGCCAGCAATTATTAGCTGATCGTTTGGCTGCTATTGGTTTCACCATTGAACATTTACGCTTTGGCCAAGAGGATAATTGGACTGATAATATCTGGGCTCGTCGTGGGACAGAGAGTCCAGTGTTTGCCTTTGCCGGACATACCGATGTAGTACCAACTGGCCCCGAAGGAAACTGGACATCTCCACCCTTTGAACCGATCATTCGTGATGGTTTATTATATGGTCGCGGTACAGCAGATATGAAAGGTAGTATCGCTGCGTTTGTAACTGCTTGTGAACGTTTTATTGCAGAGCATTCCGATCATACTGGCAGTATCGCCTTTTTAATCACCAGTGATGAAGAAGGGCCAGCAACAGGTGGAACAATTAAAGTCATTGAAACATTAGAAGCTAGAAATGAAAAAATAGACTGGTGTTTAGTCGGTGAACCAAGCAGCACCAGAAAAATTGGTGATATCGTTAAAAATGGTCGTCGTGGCTCAATGAATGGTCATTTAACAATTCAAGGTAAACAGGGCCATATTGCCTACCCTCATTTAGCTGAAAATCCTATTCACTTATTAATGCCGGCATTGACTGAGCTATGTAGTATTGAATGGGATCAAGGTAATGAGGATTTTCCACCAACCAGTTTCCAAGTTTCAAATATAAACTCTGGTACCGGTGTAACAAATGTCATTCCGGGCACGGCTGAGGTGATATTTAACTTTCGTTATTCCACCGAAGTCACTCATCAGCAGTTACAACAGCACGTGGAAACCATATTAGATAATCATAGATTGAACTATAATTTAAACTGGGAATTATCAGGCAAACCATTTCGTACTGCTAGTGGTGCGTTGGTTGATGCTGTTAAAGAAGCCATTAAAACCACAACGGGTTATGACACTGAGCTCTCAACATCAGGCGGCACCTCAGATGGACGTTTTATTGCCCCAACAGGTGCACAAGTGGTTGAGCTAGGTCCGTTGAATGCCACAATCCACCAAATAGATGAATGTGTATCCGTTGCAGATCTTGATACCTTATCAACTATTTACCAGACTGTGCTATCGAACTTATTAGTCAATAAATAAACCTTAATATGGAAAATAAACAATCTAGCCCTAGTACAGCACGGCTTATTTATATCCTATATCTAATAGGGCTTATCCCCGCTGCAGGTTTAATAGCGTCTATTATTGGCGTGATTTTAGCCTATATGAATAGAGAAGATGATTCTTCAGACTGGTTACAAAGTCATTATAAATTTCAAATTCAGACTTTTTGGCTTAGTCTTATTTTTTCAGCAATAGCTTGGCTGCTCACCTTTATTTTTATTGGTTATATCATTCTACTATTTTGGTTATTTTGGCTTATTATCCGTTGTGCAAAAGGCATGAAACGATTAGACAACCAACTTCCCGTCTTGGATCAAAAGTAAGATTGATCACATCTAGTGCTCAATACTCTGAGCTCGATAATCTTCTATTGCATCAGGCTAAGATGGCCGCTTAGCTAAAATTTCTAACGCTGCAATACGATAAGCTTCGGCTAATGTGGGGAAGTTGAAAGTACTTTCAACAAATATGTCGACATCGGCATCACACAACATTGCCATATGACCAATATGTACCACCTCTGTCGAACCCTCACCCACTAACATGACGCCTAATATTTTCTTACCCTGTCCATCAGCTACAATTTTTAACATGCCTTCAGTATTGCCAGAGATCTGCCCACGCGCCACTTCGGAAAATTGAGCAGATCCAACAATCACTTCACCATATTGTTCTATTGCTTGTTTTTCTGTCAAACCAACGGAAGAAAGCTCAGGAATAGAATAAATCCCTGCCGGGATTAATTGGCTCATGATGCCGATATCAATTCCGAGTGCATTACATGCAGCACGACGACCTTGTTCCATTGAGGCCGATGCCAATGAAGGTGGTCCGATAACATCGCCCGCTGCATAGATATTCGCCACATTAGTGCATAAGTTTTCATCAACACTAATCAAGCCACGTTCATTAAGTGATAATCCTGCATTTTCGAGTTGCAAGCCCTTTACATTAGCCAAACGACCAGCAGCACACAGTAGTTTTTGACTTCGCACTACGGTACCATCAGCACACTCGGTGACCACTTCACTAACCCCATCCCAATAGACTTTTTCAACATTATGATTGCCCATCCATGTGCCGCCCATAGCTTTAAAGGCTTTCACAAAGGTCTCCGTCATATCACTGTCTAAAAAACCGACGGGGGTTGGGTAACGGTCTATCATCGTCACTTTAACGCCTAATGCCTGAAAGATGGAAGCATATTCACTGGCAATAACACCGCCACCTAATACCGTCAAACTAGCCGGTAGATATAGCATCGATAAGATAGAATCGCTATCAAAAATATGTTCATGATCAATGGGAATATTATCTGGTTTCCGTGGATATGATCCCGCCGCGATAATGATAGTTTCAACACTCACATTAATTGTCTCACCATCCACTTTGGTGATCATAATTGTGTGATTATCAACAAAACTAGCACGGCCATGGATGCGATCAATTTTATTTCTATCAATTTGCTTACGCATATACCGATCATGTGATTTAAGCACATCATCTAAACGGTCAATTAGAGTCACCATTTCCGTATCTTCACTAAGCTCAAAATCAGATAATGCCGCATTTTGACGCATATGTTTTACCCGTAATGCATTCTCCCGCAATGTTTTAGAAGGAATCGTACCTCGATGTACACATGCTCCACCAAACAGACTATCGCGTTCAATAATGGCAACACGTTTACCTGCTTTAGCAGCTTGCACTGCTGCTTTTTGTCCTGCTGGACCACTGCCAATAACCAATACATCATAATTGGATTGTATGTGACTCATGATGACAATCCTTCTAACCGAGCTTTTATTATTTCAGTTTGGTCAAGTAAGGCTTCCGCCTCATCTTGATATAGGTTAAGCGTAGCAAGTGCCGGCAACGTAAGTAGCGTCTCTTTATCTAGGCGCTCTGGCATTAACATATGTGTTGCAAACCTTGCCCCAACAATCACTTCTGCAACTTGGTTACCTGACGTTAAAATACCGTTGTGTTCTGTATAAGAACTGACCGCCTCAATGACTAATACTGGCATTTTCCATTGATTGACGACCGCCTGGCTGACTTGTTGACAGTGCCCGTTTTCCAATTGCTGAATATCATCTTTAGTTAATGTGATTTGTTGCTGTTTGGCCAAATCTAAAATAGTTTGTAAAACTGCTGGGCGGCCAATTGAATGTAAAAGTCCAGCAAGAAAAGCCACTTCAACATTGTTCCGACAATGACGTGCAATCTCTTTAGACCATAATGATGTTGCTAAAGCATGGCGCCAAATACCTGCCACATAATCCTCATAACCTGGAGTATTAAACATCTTAGCGCCAATCGCAGCACTTAACGCTATTTCACTAATTGTTCCCATCCCAAGCCTAGCAATCGCCTGTTGTAGTGAGACCAGATTAGACAGTGGTGTATACGCCACCGAATTGGCAATACGCATCACATGACCAGCGAGGGATTGATCACTTTGAATTAACTGTGCCATTTCACTGGCATCTGAATTTGAATCTTGTGCTAATGAAAGTGCTTTATTAGCCACTTCAGGCAGCATAGGTACTTCTATCTCACCACGATTGATAAGGTGTTTTAAAGAATCCTCTAACGATTCAAGCGGACTCGACATATTTTATCCTCATAATTTTACTACTTATTTCAATATCGACTGATAACGATATTAAGCCCCTTCTGAAAATACGATGGTTCGCCTTCCAGAAATAATGATGCGATGCTCAATATGTGCTTTGACAGCACGAGCCAATACTAATCGTTCAATATCTTTACCAATCATCACTAAATCTTCAGGGCTATTATCGTGCATCACTCGTTCAACACCTTGCTCAATAATAGGGCCTTCATCTAAATCAGCTGTTGCATAATGTGATGTCGCACCAATAATCTTAACGCCACGGTCATAGGCTTGATGATATGGTTTTGCTCCCTGAAATGCCGGTAAGAAACCATGGTGGATATTAATAATTCGACCGGCATATTCTGTTACAAATTGCTCCGAGAGAATTTGCATATAACGCGCCATCACCACCAGATCAATATTATATTCCGACAGTAATGATTTAATTTGTGCTTCTTGTTGCGGCTTGGTCTCTTTACTGATCGGTAAATGATAAAATGGTTTGTCAAATTGCTTTGCCATAGCAGCAAGATCATCATGATTGCCAATAATAAGTGGAATATCACACTTCAACTCCCCTTCTAATTCCCGCAACAATAAATCATAAGGACAGTGCGAAGCTCGGGTAACTAATAGTGCAACACGATACGGCTGGGCAGAATATCTAACGGACCAAACCAAACCCAAAGCCATTGCAAAAACGTCAAACTGTTTTTCCAATTCAGTATGGTCTAATGCCGCTCCATCTTCTAATTTTATTCGCATAAAATAACGGCCAGACTCCACATCAGTATATTGCTGACAATGCAAAATATTGTATTGTCGCTCAGCAAAAAACCCCGTAATGCCTGCGACTAAACCCTTTTGATCAGGGCATTGGATAAGAAAAACAATCGAGTTCATGAATCAGATTTTCCTTCAACAGTATTGGTTAAAATATAGGCTAGCACTATCATTAGGCTAGGCTTTAATATTCATCATATTTATCCGAGCGACCTTTCACCTTTTCTATCGGATATTTTTTAGCATTCTTGAGGACTTTGGCCGTTATTGCCTGATTAAGATCAATACCAAGATCATGACATAGGTAGATTAAATAAACGGCAACATCCGCCACTTCATCTTCAAGCGCTTCGCGCTTATTTGAAGCCAACTTAGCGCTAATCTCCTCACTACTTTGCCACTGGAACCACTCTAATAACTCAGCCGCTTCAATAGATAATGAAATCGCTAAATCCTTTGGATTATGAAACTGTTCCCAATCACGGTCCTTGCGAAAGGCAATCAATTTTTGCAATAACTCGGGTTTAATCATAATCAAAAAACATCATCACTTTTTGTAAAAACGCTATCGGTTTATCAGCATGAACCCAATGCCCTGCTTGGTCAATCATATACAATTCTGAATTTGGAAAAATGCCTTTAATCAGAGCTTCATCCTTATTATTAATATAGTTTGAACGGCTACCGCGAATAAAACAGCTAGCTGTCATTATTGTTTGTTGTTGGCAGACTGGGCCCATTAGCTCTGGATAATTATCATATAAGGCTTGCACATTGACTCGCCAGTTAAGCGGTTTCCCCTTGGCCTCCAAATTCATCAATAAGAACTGACGTACAGCCTGATCCTCTATTGATTCGCTTAATGCCGCATCCACTTCACTACGCTTCTCATATTGTGATAAATCAAGCGCTAATAATGCTTTAAATATAGCGCTATGTTCATCGGCATATTGCCTTGGTGCGATATCTACTACCATTAATTTATTAACACGGTTAGCATGATATTCAGCGAAACACATCGCCATTTTACCGCCGATAGAATGACCAATAATATTTGTTCTAGCAATATGCAAATCATCTAATAATTCAGCGAGATCATTGGCCATTAATCGATAAGTTTGTTGTGCACTATGTGGTGAATGGCCATGATTACGTAAATCAACAACGATCACTTGTGCATAATTTGATAATTGCTTTGCTGGGCCACGCCAATTGTCAGATGAGCCAAATAAGCCATGCAATATTACCAATGGCTGACCAGCCCCCATAAGTTGATAGTTCAACTTCATAGATTAAGTACTTTTTGTTCACGGATGTTTATAATGGCGTAAATTTTATATCCTTGGGAGACTTTTGTGGAAGATGAAACTATTTTAATCATGCTAGTGCAGCAATATGCTAGCAAATATGGTATTACTTTTAGCTCTAAATTTCTTGATGATTCGGATAAAAAAACTAAACTGGTCGATTTAATTCAACAGGCATTAGCTGGAAAACGCGGCCCTGTTACTGATGATGATCTCATATAAAGAACATCATCATTTGCATGGTCGTTTATAACACTGTGAAAGAATTAGTCCGCTAATTTTTCAAATATAAGTGTAGCGTTAGTACCGCCAAAGCCAAAACTATTCGACATAATTGTTTTTAATCCAGCGCTATCTCTGCGTTCACGAATAATCGACACCCCTTCTTGTGCTTCAGGATCTAAATTATCAATATTGGCTGATGCGGCAATAAAATCATTCTCCATCATCAATAAACAATAAATAGCTTCTTGGACGCCCGCACCACCTAAGGAATGCCCTGATAATGATTTAGTCGAACCGACTAAGGGTTTAGCCTTACCTTCGAATGCTTTTTTCACGGCTCCTAGTTCTGCTAAATCACCTACCGGTGTACTGGTACCATGGGCATTAATATAATCAATCGGTGCTTCAACGGTAGACATCGCCAATTGCATACAACGGATAGCCCCTTCACCTGACGGTGCGACCATGTCATAGCCATCTGATGTTGCACCATAGCCTGTTAATTCAGCATAAATTTTGGCACCACGGGCTTTAGCATGTTCATATTCTTCTAGAACAAGCACGCCACCACCACCCGCAATAACAAAACCATCACGATCGGCATCATAGGCACGTGAAGCTTTATCTGGCGTATCATTATATTTAGTTGATAACGCACCCATCGCATCAAATAGTGAGCTCATCGTCCAATGCTCTTCTTCACCGCCACCAGCAAATACAATATCTTGCTTACCCAATTGAATTTGCTCCATAGCATTACCAATACAGTGGGCGCTAGTCGCACAAGCTGAGGACATAGAGTAATTGACACCTTTGATTTTAAAGGGTGTTGCCAAACACGCAGAAGTAGTACTTCCCATTACTTGCGTCACTCGGTAAGGTCCCACGCGACGAATACCTTTATTACGGAGGATATCCGCAGCTTCAACCTGATTAGCTGAAGATGCACCACCTGATCCCATCACTAATCCTGTACGTGGATTTGAGACTTGCTCTTCGGTTAATCCAGAGTCAGCAATTGCTTGTTTCATTGAGATATAAGCATAAGCTGCTGCATCTCCCATAAAGCGTAAAGTTTTACGATCAATGTATTCTTTAAAATCAATATCAATACTACCGGCAACATGGCTACGGAAACCCATGTCTGCATATTCTTGTTTAAAGCGAATACCCGAACGTCCTAAGCGTAATGATTCTGTGACGGTTTCAGCATCTAAACCTAAGCAAGATGTGATCCCCAACCCTGTGACAACTACACGTTTCATCGTTGTTTCCTAAAAATCTTCAGTGGAAGTAAATAGACCTACCCGTAAATCTTTTGCAATATAGATTTCTCGACCATCAACAGAAACACTACCATCAGCAATAGCTAATACTAATTTCCGGGCAATCACACGTTTTAAATCAAGCTTATAAACTACTTTTTTTGCAGTGGGTAGTACCTGTCCTGAAAATTTCACTTCGCCAGCACCCAAAGCGCGGCCACGTCCTGGATTGCCGCCCCAACCTAAGAAAAACCCGACTAATTGCCACATAGCATCTAAACCAAGACAGCCTGGCATCACCGGATCACCAGGAAAGTGACAATCAAAAAACCATAAATCAGGCGTGATATCTAATTCGGCAATAACTTCACCTTTGCCATATTTACCGCCTTCACTAGAAATATGTGTAATACGATCCATCATCAACATATTAGGTGTGGGTAATTGAGCATTGCCCGGGCCAAACATTTCGCCATGGCCACATTGCAATAATTCTTCGTAGGTATAGCTTGATTGATTACTCATGAATTTCTCTAAAAAGCCCATAATTGGCAATGCTTAATAATATCACGACCGGGCACAAACAAGAAAAAAACGTGAACGATTACTCAAGTCTTCAAGCAAAAAAAAAGCCACAATAAAACAGTGGCTCTGAGAAAAAGAAATCCCTTGTGTTTATTGCTTAGTTGCTACTGCTGCCGCTTCAGGTAGTGCCACATCAAGACTTTGTAATAATGCACCCATACTGTTCAATATACGATACATTGCAAACAACTGATCATACTGTGCGTTAACCAGTGCCTGCCGCGCAGTAAATACTTCATTCTCAGAATCTAATAAATCCAATAATGTTCTTTGTCCGAGACCAAACTGTTGTTGGTAAGCATCGCGTGATTTTTCACTTGATGATACATGCAGTTCAAAAAATCCCATTTGATTATTAACCGTTTGTAATGCATTCCATGACAAACGAACACTTTGCTCAACTTGACGATGGGTATTATTACGTATTTCTGATGCTTGGTTAATTAAATGTGCTGTTTCTTGGCGCCGCGCCTTATCCCGACCGCCATTGTAGAGGTTATAACGTAAACGAAACATTGCAGTAACATCATTATTATGACCATCAACACCATCAAGATTGTGATCTGCTGTAGCGCCTAGTTCAAAATCCACTCGAGGAAAGAAGGGGGCATTCGCCGTATCATGTTGTGCATTCGCGGATGCAACATCCGCATTTGCTGACTTTAAAGTGGGATGATTGCCAAGGGCTTGAGCAATAGCTTCATCAATTGTTTCCGGAATAAGGCTTTCTGGTGAGGCAGGGTCAATTAAACTATCAACCGCCTCCCCTATCACTCGTAAATAGGATGTTTCTGCATCACGTAAATTACTTTGCTCTGCAATTAAGTTCGCCCTTGCTAAAGCAACACGACCACTACTTTGATCCATATCTGCTCTTCGGCCAACACCTCGATCACTACGTAATTTTATTTGGTCATGCGTCCGTTCATGAGCTTCGAGATTTGTTGATGCTAAATCAACTAAGTTTTGGGTACGTAATACTTCAAGAAAAGCATTGGTAGCCTCTAAAGCAGTATTTTCTGATGCACCAAACACACTATATGCTCGGGCATCGGTACGCGCAGTATGACGACGAACTTCATTTTTTGTTGCCATCCCATCAAATAACATTTGGCGTAAATTTAAGCTAGCTTCATCACGATTCAAATGAACATTTTTGTGACTTGTTGCTCTGGTTGTTGGATTATCAGATGATTCAAACCCGGTTCCGATCGCTAAATCTAAAGTCGGGAAATAGCCGGCCCGCGCTTGCTTAATTTCTGCTGAAACAGCATTACGCTCATTACTAGCAGCCAACACATCGGGATTTGTTTTAATCGTTGTATCAACAGCTTCCTGCAATGTGGTTGCAGATACATTTACTGAAAACCCTAATAACAAGGGGATACTCGTGACTAATAGTTTCAATTTCATGCGTCTATTTTCCTATAGCTTTCTTCCGTGCATTGCGAGAAGATACTACTCCAATACCGAACTCATAACAAATTGTATGAAAACATAAAGCTAAGTATATGTATTAAAACATAACTTGTCTATTATAAAATTTGTATTATTGTAGATCACGGAAGAATATTGCCAATGACAGACGATCAGGAATATTCATTTTATAAAATATATTGGTCAAATGTGCTTTCACCGTACGCTCTGTAATCGCCATTTTATTAGCAATCATTTTATTGGTTTGGCCATAACTCACCAATTCTGAGACTTCTAATTCTTTTGGCGATAGGGAGTCTAGCGCTTGCTTCTCTTGCTCTGTTAACTCAGGTACAAATGTTAATTCGTCAATCAATCCAGAAATCACATGACGTTCAACCCATACCTCGCCATGCAGTACCCCTTGCAATGCAATGTGCAGCTTTGCCATTGTCAACGCACCATCAAAATAACCTCGTGCGCCATGTTTTAGTGCGGCAATTTGAGTATCTATCGGCCTACTCGGACCAATAACTAATATTTGTGTATCCGGACTTGTCGTTTTGATGCTCGCTAAAACAACTGCCTGATCGGCTTCAAGCAAAAGTTGATGGCACAAAGTTAAATCAGGCTGATGTTGATTAGCTGCAGATAGATAAGCATCTAAATCATTGTAAAATGATACGTCGTATTCATCTGGCAAACCAGCCTCAACTGAATCACGCAAATACTTTTCTGGAATCACCACATAGAGCGTTGATTTAACGGTATCGGTCATGAATATTTTTTTTCGTCCCTATCTTTCACGCAAAGCTTCGTTCTTCGCTTTCAATATTGGTTTTAACAAATAATCTAACACTGTTTTCTTACCCGTCAAAATATCTACCGTTGTTGTCATGCCAGGAATAATTTCCAGTTTCCCCTTATTGCTATCAATATAGTTCTTTTCGGTTCGAAGGTAAATCAAATAAAAGCTTTCATCTTTCTCATTGGTAATTGTATCGGCACTAATGCGTTCAAGTTTTGCTAGTAAACCACCATAAATTGAAAAATCATATGCCGTCATTTTAGTCATTGCTTCTTGGCCTGGCCGCAAAAAAGCAATATCCGAGGGTCTAATTTTTGCTTCAATTAATAGGTTGTCTTCAATAGGTACGATCTCAACCAAATCCATACCAGGCTGAATGATACCACCCACAGTATTAATTTTTAATAGCTTTATCGTGCCATTAACCGGTGACCGAACTTGCGTTCTTGTCACCCGATCTTGTGAGGATAAGACGGTTTCTTGTGTTCTTGCTAATTCAGCTTTAACTTCTGAAAGCTGCTTTGCCGCATCAGTCTTAAAACGAACTTTTTGCTCATTAATTTTCTGACGAACTTCGTTTAAGGCAGCACGGATCCGCGGCATGGCCAGACGGTTACCATCCATTTCACCTCGCATATCATTAACTGCTCGTTTTAAGCGCAATAACTCAACTTCGGATAAAACACCTGCTTCTACTAACGGTGCTGACATTCTTAACTCTTCATCGCTTAATTCAAAACTTCGCTGTAGCTGTTTCTGACGCGCTTGACGTTCCACCAATTCTTGTCGACGTTGCGCCTCTTGCTGTCTTAATACGCGAATAGTTGATTCCAATTCTAACTGACGAGACTCATATAACGCTTGTTCATCACTCACCAAAATGGCTTGATGCTCAATAATACTTTGAGGAAAAGTTAATTCTGTTTCACTACTTTCAGCTTCTAATCGTGCAGTTCGCGCCTGCAATTCATAATATTTTAATTCTGTTTCTCTAAAGGATGATGAAAAACGAGTGTCATCAATCTTCAATAAAACTTGGCCTTTATCAACAATTTGACCTTCTGCCACCAATACTTCTGCTAAGATCCCTCCCTCCAAGTTTTGAATCACTTGAATTTTGCCCGAAGGAACAACCTTGCCTTCTCCTCGCGTTACTTCATCAAGCGATGTCGAATTCGCCCACCAACCCGCAGCAATAAAAAATAATATCGTTAAAAATAATAGTGAATGACCTGTACGATGAGCTGACTCTAATGTTGCGGCACTGACTTCAGACATGAATTCAGCATCATCGGGATGTGTTCTTTTTAACCAAGCCATTTAGGAGCCTTTGATCATGTCTGAATGAAATAGAGTGTCATTTAGAATATCCAGATTCAAGACATAAATCGCGCGTAATCGTCGTCTATTGCGAAAAGTTACAACGCGGAAGCTGGATATTATGGGGGCAATATATGAATTCATGACCTGATTAAAAGCTCCTTCATTATCCTTTCGACACTTTAATATGGCCTTTCTTAAGGGCAGCTAACACTTGTTCACGTGGACCATCAGCAACAATGCGACCCTGATCTAATACAATCATTCTATCAACTAAACTTAGCAATGATGCTTTGTGGGTAACCAATAACAATGTTTTATCATCTAAGGTCTCGGCTAATTTTGCCTTAAACTGCTCTTCAGTACTGTTATCCATTGCATTGGTCGGTTCATCAAGTACTAATACTGGGGGATCAAGCAATAATGATCTGGCAACAGCAACACTCTGACGCTGACCACCAGATAGTCCTTCTCCACGCTCTCCAACAGGCATATCAAAGCCGGATGGATGGCGATTAACAAATTCTACAACACCAGCCGTTTCAGCCGCTTTGAGTACCGCGGCATCGTCAGCAAATGGTTTGCCTAATGCGATATTATCTCGAATACTACCGAAAAACAGCACAACATCTTGTGGTGCGTAACCGATATTTCTACGTAAATCGACCGGATCAATCTGTCGGATATCGGTACCATCTAATAAGATAGATCCCTCACTAGGTTCATACAATCCTAATATTAGCTTTTCTATTGAACTTTTACCCGAACCAATCCGGCCAATAAAGGCAACTTTTTCACCTGGTTTAATGCTAAATGATACCTCCGTCAATGCATCTATTGGTTGTTCAGGGTAACGGAAAGTGACATTTTTAAAATCTATTCCACCTTTAAAATCTGGTCGATTAAGAAATTCACGCCCGGAAGGACGTTCAACGGGTAAATTCATCAATGTATTAAGCGAACTAAGAGCAGCTTTTGATTGATGATAACGCGTCAAAATACCCGCAACCTGACCTAATGGTGCGAGTGCCCGGCCGGTTAAAATGGTGCTCGCAATCAGTGCACCCATTGTAATATCGCCTTCGGTAATTTTATACACACCAAAGACCACCACACTGACCGATGCCATTTGTTGCAGGAATGTAGTGAAGTTAACTGCCATGGATGACAAGATACGAGAACGTTGACTGTATTTTGCAATAAAACCTATTGTCTGCTCCCATTTCCGCTGAATGGGCGATTCAGCACCGATGCTTTTAATTGTTTCTAAGCCCGTTAATGTTTCGATCAAGATGGCACTTTTTTGCCCCGAATGCTGGAATAATTGTTTAATTGTTCGCCCTAATGGTATTTGAATAATTAAACTCACTATTATCGCCATTGGAATAACGGCCAAAGGCACATAGGCTAAGTCGCCCGCTATCGACCAAATAACAAAGATAAATAAAAACATAAATGGCAAATCAATAAGCGTTGTCAATGTTGCCGAAGTAAAGAATTCTCGAAATGATTCAAATTCATGCATATTGTTGGCAAAGGAACCAACAGAATTTGAGCGTGAAGCCATCTTAACGCCCATCACTTTTTCAAAAATAGTAGCCGATAAAATAACATCTGCTTTTTTACCGGCCATATCGATAAAATAACCGCGCAACGTTCTAAGTAGCAAATCAAAAACAAAAACTGTTGTTACGCCAATTGCTAATACCCACAAGGTTTCAATAGCATGATTGGGCACCACACGGTCGTAAACATTCATAATGAATAAGGGCGATGCTAAAGCAAAACTATTGACTAATATTGAGGCAATAAACACCTCAGCATAGATTGGCCAAAAACGCAGAATCGTTCCCCAGAACCAGTGCTTGGTGCGCGGAATATCGCTATGTTCTGTACGCTCATCAAACTGGTGAACAGCTTTAACAAAAATTGCAAAACCAGAATATTGTGCCTTTAAATCTGATAAAGGAAGTTCTGTTTCTCCATCACCTGTTTCAGGAAAAATAACACGTGCTGTTTTACGCGTAAATTCAAGTACAACACAGGCGGTACTATTTTCTAATAATAGAACGGCAGGTAATACTAAATTAGAAATCTTTCGAAGGGGGCGTTTGACTACTTTTGATGATAAGCCTGCCCGCTCCGCCGCGCGATAAAATAATTCCGGCGTCAATTTATTATCGACTAAGGGTAAGCCCGCTATTAATGATTCGGCACTATGTGGTTTTTTTAAAATCTTGGCAAGAAGTGTCAAACAGCCCAACAAAACATCATCTACCGTGCTATGGCTATCCGCAGTATCCCACTGAGATTTTTGTTCCAATATTGTCGTTTGTTCCGCTTCCATAAAACTCACACTCTTTTTTGATGTGAAGTGTCACAGTTTTTTTAATTACTGTAAACCCTTAATAGAGGGTTCCCACTGCTATCTTGATTATGATACTGTCCAGCTAAACATTAATTTGGAGCATATTTATCATGGCATACATTCAACGTGATAGTGAAGGTAACATCACTGCAGTATTTGAGACACCACAAGATAATGCCCAAGAAATTTTATCTTTAGACTCCGATGAAGTAATTGACTACATTGTACAATCCGCCAATAGTGAAGATGCCCGGGTTGCCTTATCTGAATCTGATGTTGCCTTAGTTCGGGTACTTGAAGATCTAATTAACACATTAATTGATCAAAAAGTCATCCTCTTTACTGACTTACCCATGGCTGCACGCGAGAAGTTATCAAACCGTGAAAAAATACGTGGCCATTTAAGTAGTCTTGCCAATCTGATGGGGGATGATGACGGTATTTTATAACGTCCTCTCAATTATCGAGGATGATCTACGGTCTTTGACGCTTAGCTTGTTGGCGATCCACTGACTTGTTTTTTCTGGCCTTAAATGGATTATCACCCTTTTTAAACTCAATCACCACCGGAGTACCGTGAAGTTTAAGCACATCTCGAAATGTATTTTCCAAATAGCGTCGATAGCTATTTGGCGTAGCATCTGTTTGATTACCATGAATGATAATGCGGGGGGGATTTTTACCGCCTAAATGAGCATAACGAAATTTAATTCGACGACCATGAACCAAGGGAGGCTGGTGGTCTGCTACCGCATCTTCTAATATTCTTGTCAGCCTTGGTGTCGGCAATTGTGCCATCGCAGAACTATAAGCTTGCTTAACCGACTTAAACAACAAACCAACACCGCTACCATGTAAAGCAGAAATGAAATGAGTTTGAGCAAAATGCAAAAAGGGTAATCGACGTTCAACATTAGTGGTGACCCACTCACGTTCCGCTTTTTCCAAACCATCCCATTTATTAACAGCAATCACTACTGCCCGACCACTTGCAATAATCAATCCGGCAAGATGAAGATCCTGCTCAACAATCCCTTCATGTGCATCCAAGACCAGTATCACCACATTGGCTTCTTCCAGAGCTTGCAGTGTTTTGACTATGCTAAATTTTTCTAACATTTCCGATACTTTTGAACGCCGTCGTACACCAGCAGTATCAATTAAAATATAGTCCGTACCCTCTTTCTCAAAGGGAATATGGATACTATCTCGTGTTGTTCCAGGCTCATCAAAAGCCACTACACGCTCTTCACCCATGATGCGGTTAATCAGTGTTGATTTCCCCACATTAGGCCGGCCTAAAACAGCTAATCTAATGGTATTAGAGCTATCTTGTTGTTCATCGTCAGGCTCCATTTCAATAACACTAGGTAGCACTTGCTTCAAGCTATCCATTAGCAAGCTCATACCACGGCCTTGTGATGCCGAAACAACTTGTGGTTCTCCCAAACCTAATGAATAAAAATCGGCAGCCATCATTTCACGCTGGGCACCTTCACTTTTATTAACGACCAATAGGACAGGTTTACCAACATTACGTAAATTGTCTGCTACCGCTTCATCTGCTGCCGTTAAGCCAGATCGCCCATCGACTAAAAAGAAAATAAGATCGGCTTCTTCAATCGCAAGTTGAGCCTGTTTGCGCATTAAATCAGACATATTATCGCTATAATCTGTCAAACCACCCGTGTCAATGAGAATAAAAGAACTATCTTCCAGCTTTGCCGTACCGTAAATGCGATCACGGGTCAGACCAGAATGATCTGCTACCAAGGCATCACGACTAGCCGTTAGTCTATTAAATAACGTCGATTTTCCAACATTTGGGCGACCGACCAATGCAACAATAGGTTTCATTTTACTGAACTCGTAACGCAGTTAATCTGCCATCTGAAGCCGTAATATAGACCACATCATTTCTCACCACAGGTTTACTACGGATCGCGTGGTCTGAAATTTCCACTCTAGCAACAAAACGACCATCTTCACGAGCTATCCAATGAATATAACCTTCAAAATCACCAACAACGACATAATCTCCAACAATGGTTGGCGCTGTCACCTTACGTCGTAGTAGCCGTGTTTGGCGCCATAAAGCATCGCCTGTTCCATCTTGAAGAGCCCAAATATAGCTACTATCATCCGTCACATATACCGCATCGGCAGGAGTAACATCCAAGCCTGAATGAGAAGACATATCTCGAGACCAAAGCTTTCTTCCTGTCGCTAAGTCAAAGCTAGCTAACTGACCGTTATAAGCGACAACATAGACCCGACCATCAATTACGACTGGTTCAGAATCAATATCAACCAAACGATCCAGTTCGCTGCGCCCCCGTGGTACCGAAACACTTTTTTCCCAAATAACTTTTCCATCAACGAGTGATAAAGCAACTAACTTACCATTGGCATAGCCTGCAATCACTTTATCTTCAGCTAAAACAGGGGCACTAGCTCCTCGTAGACTGAGTAAGGGTACTGCTCGTTGATAACCCCATAGTACGCTGCCATCACTAATAGACAAACCACTCATACGGCCATCAGCTGTGCGAACAACAACCACGCCCATTGCGGCTTTAGGTGGTGCCAGCACTTCACTACTTAATTGATGCTTCCATAGTAATTCCCCACTCAATTCATTTAACGCGAGAATTTCACCTTCTTGAGTACCGATAAGGATTAAACCTTCACCCCCACCAGCGCCTGCGATGACCGGCACTTCAAGTTCGGTTTGCCACAAATTATTGCCTGTTTGCAGATCATAACTACTGACATCGCCTTCATAATCAACAGCAACAATCATTTCTCCCTGTATCCATGCTGCAAGATCACTATAAGGATCATCTGTACCATCGCCAGCATCAACAGACCATGCCGTCACGACTTGAAATTCAGGGCTAAACTCAACTAACTCCTCAGGCGGTGCCTCATAAACTTCCTCAGTCAACCACCCACTTACTGTGCCGCAAGCAGTGAGCATTGATATCGCTGCTAATACAAAACTTATACGCAGCAAATTATCCATCCGTACTTCCAGACATATCGTCAAGTTTAAGTTGTAATAATTGCTGACGAGCATCACCTTGACTTAAGCTTAGTAACGCATTTTGATAGGCTGCACGGGCTAATTGTTGTTGGCCTTGTGCTGAGTAGATATCACCTCGTAATTCTGCAAATAATGATTCAAATGCATTTGTTTGAGGCTGTTCGACTAAATTTAATGCTTGTTGATATTGTGCTTCATTGAGCAATAATTGAGCTAAACGCATATCAGCAATATCAATCTGACCAGCCAAATCAGCATTGGCGATCACCCATTCTAGATAAGTTTTAGATCTTGCCAAATCATCGTCGGCTGCTGACTGCTTTGCCATTTCAAATGCAGCAAATACCGCATACGGCGTTTTAGCAAAACCACCCAATAATTGCTGGGTGGTATTTTCGGCTTCTACAAAATTATCATCAGCCAAGTGTGCAATAACTTGTTGATAATGACTAGAAGCATTTTCTGCATAGCTTTGTTGATAGCTCACCCAGTATCGACCACCTACTAGAATAGAAACGCCCAAAAGACAGCCGATAATGACGGAAGCACCGTTATCGCGCCACCATTGTTTTATCTCTTCGCCTTTCTCTTCATCTGATGCATATATATCCACATCCACTCTCCTCAAACAACGTGTAGTTACACTCAAGTTCAGTGCTTAAAATTCTAAAGCGGAAATTATACGTTAAAGTAGGTCATCTGTGGACATGTTCCTATTATCCTTAGCCCAAGGATAGTATTTGTCAAAACTCTGTTTGACTAGCAACCAGTGCATCCCTGTTAGCGGATGATGCTGCCTTGCTGATTTTTCAAAAAATCAATATAGCGATCAAGTTCTGATTGTTGCTGCTCAAATTGATCGAGCTTTTGTTGTGCATCTTCCAGTCTAAGGCCAGAACGATAAACCAACTTATATGCTTGTCGAATATTTTTTATCTGTAAATCAGTAAAATGATGGCGACGTAAACCTTCTACATTTACCCCAACAGGTTTTGCCATATGACCTGATACTAGAACATAAGGTGGTACATTGCGTGAAATTACACTGCCCATTGCACTAAAGCTATATGAACCTAAACGGTTAAATTGGCTGACCAACGTAAAACCACCTAAAATGACATGATCATCAATAATGACATGGCCTGCCAATGTCGCATTATTGGCAATTATATTGTCATTACCGACAATGCAGTCGTGCGCAATATGCACATAGGCCATGATCCAATTATTATTGCCAAGCTTAGTAATTCCACCACCTTGCACTGTACCTCGATTGATCGTGACATTTTCACGGATAAGATTGTTATCGCCAATTTCTAATATCGTGGGTTCACCCGCATATTTTTTATCCTGAGGATCTTCACCCACTGAAGCAAATTGATAAATTTTATTATTTCGGCCTATTTTTGTGGGCCCATTAATAACAACATGTGATGCAATTTTACAATCAGATCCAATCTCAACACCCGCACCAATGACTGAATAAGGTCCAATACTAACGTCATCGGCAATAATAGCTGTCGGGTCAATAATTGCCGTGCTATGAATCATTCTGGCATTTCTTGATGAACACACAAAATATCTGCACTCACAACTTCTTCACCATCAACAGTCGCCGTACCTTTAAACTTCCAAAAATTACGTTTGTTTTTAACGATAGTGACTTCTAATCTTAACTGGTCACCTGGCTCAACGGGCTTTTTAAACCGAGCATTATCAATGCCTGCCAAATAATAAAGTGCATTATCTGAATGCAGTTCGGTCACACTTTTAAATGCTAATAATCCAGTAGCTTGTGCTAAGGACTCTAAAATTAATACGCCTGGCATAATGACACGTTTGGGAAAGTGGCCAGTAAATTGTGGTTCATTATAAGAAATGTTCTTTATACCAACCAAATGTTCACCAGGGGTAAATTCAAGAACACGATCTATTAATAGAAAAGGATAGCGATGAGGTAACAGTTTTTGAATCTCATGTATGTCAATTGTATTCAATTTAGATCCTTAAGCTTCATTTATAGAATTCTACTTAATCTTACTTTGCCAAGCTTGTGTGGTAAAGCATCAAATAGATAATTTAGTTTTTGTTTTTTAATTCTAACTGCTTAACTCTATCGGCTAATTTATCCATTTGCCGATAACGGATAACATTGCGATGCCATTGTTTGGTTGGTTCTGCCGGAATACCTGAAGAGTAAATGCCTGCAGTTGTTATGGATTTAGTTACAAAAGTTGTACCCGTTAGTTGCACGCCATCAGCAATGGTTAAATGTCCAGCAATGCCCGCACCGCCGCCGATGACACAGTGTGACCCTATCTGAGAGCTTCCTGATATACCGCTACACCCCGCCATGACGGTATGATCACCAATCACAACATTATGAGCAATTTGAATTAGATTATCTAACTTAACGCCATTACCTATAACTGTATTATCGATAGCACCTCTATCAATGCAGGTATTCGCACCGATTTCGACATCATCACCGATGATGACACTACCAATCTGAGGTACTTTAATCCACTTGCCATTATCATGAGCAATACCAAAACCATCAGCACCAATGACTGTACCCGGGTGAATAATAACGCGTTTTCCAATTTGAACATTTTGACAGAGTGTCACATTTGCCACTAATCGCGTATCTTCACCGATCTTTACACCGCTTTGAACTACACAGCCAGGCCCAATAACAACACCTGAAGAAATCTCAACTTTAGATTCAATCACCACTTGTGCACCAATTGAAGCACTTGGATGGACTCGACTATCCGAGCTAACCGATGCACTGGCATGCACACCATCATGGTCCGCTTTAATGGGATTTAATAGTGCTGCTGCTTTTGCATAAGCAACATAGGGATCATTCACTACAATGGCATGAAGAGGGACATCATCAACAACGTCATTACTGACAATAACAGCACCAGCCTGACTTATCGCGAGGTATTTTTTATATTTAGTATTAGCAAGAAAACTAATCTGACGGACAGTCGCACTTTGTAATGTAGCAAAACTATCTACTTCAAAATCTTTATCACCATATACACTGCCCTCAACATGCTGAGCTATTTGCTGTAAAGTCCACGCCATTTTAAAAATTCGCTATTTTGCTTTGAGAAGCTCCAATACTTTATCCGACATATCGACATTACCACTAGCAAAGATCACACCTTGGTAAATAACCAAATCGTAAGACTCTTTTTTGGCCAAATCAACGATGGTCTTAGCAATCTCTTTTTCCAATTTACGTAATTCTTCATTACGGCGAATAGATAAGTCTTCACTATACTCATCTTGCAGACGTTTTAGCTCACGTTGGTCGCTTAATATTGCTCGTTCTTTTGTTTTGCGCTCATCAGCACCCAAGATCGCACCATCTTTTACTAATTGTTCTTGCTTTGCACGTAATGCTTTATGTTTTTTCTCAAGCGACGAGCTTCGCGAAGAAAATTCTTTTTCGAGTCGCGCTAAAGCCTGTGCTTTTTGAGGTGATTTATCTAATACTGCACCAGCATTTACCACACCAATTTTTAATTCGGCCGCATTAAGCGATGTTGCCATTAAAGCAAGGACTAAAAATAGTCCAACAAACTTCATTTTTTTCACACTACTTCTCCAAAACAACTAATTAAAATGTTGACCCTAATGAGAACTGGAAAGTTTCCGTCTCATCACCGTCTTGTTCATTAAACGGTTCAGCCAAACTAAGGCTCATTGCACCAAATGGTGAAATCCAGATGACCCCGATGCCAGCTGAATAACGCAATAAGCTCGTTTCAAAACTTTCATCCGGACCATATACATTACCAAAATCTGCAAAAGCACTAAATCGAACCGATCTTAGTTCTTTCTTCAAGAAAGGGAAAGGAAATATAACTTCTGCACCACCAGTAACCAGAAAATTACCGCCTAATGATTGATCATCTTCCCTAGGGCCTAAGGTATTTGCTTGGAATCCCCGAACATTTTTTATGCCACCAGCATAGTAGTTTTCAAAGAAAGGTAACTCTTCAGTATCACCATAGCCATCGCCATAAGCAAGATTACCCTTTAAAGCAAATGTTAAAGAATCTGTGATCGGGTAAAACCAACTGGTTTTATAACGCAATTTATAAAATTGTAATGAGCCACCAGGGATAGCAACTTGCACTGACAAGCTTTGTGCCAAGCCCCTAGTCGGCAAAACAGCACTATCACGGCTATCATTAGACCAGCCTAATGTTATTGATAACGTATCAAATTGATCGCCTTCTTTATCTATAAAATCCTGATAGAACTGAATAGTATTATTAGAAGGTAATGCTAAATCAGTATTCTCATAGCCAAATGCTAATCGAAGACGATTATTTTCTGAGATAGGAATACCAAAACTAATATCACCGCCCCATACATCCGTATTAAAGTTAGCCAAATTCGCTTCATCTGCATCTGTTTTACGATAAAAAGCATTATAACCTTGGCTGATACCATCTACTGTCGCGAAAGGATTGGTATAACCGATACTGTATACCGTATTAACACTGCTATTATTAAATCCAAAATTAATATGTTTACCGCTACCCAAGAAATTTTTCTGCGCTATATTGGCATTAAAAATAAGGCCATCCGATTGTGAAAACCCAATACCTGCTGACAAACTACCTGAAGGCGTTTCTGACACATTAAAATCGAGATCAACTTGATCTGTTGTGCCGGTTACCGGAATAGTTTCTACATTGACATCTTCAAAATAACCCAGACGTTTAATTCGGGCACGTGATTGTTCTACCTTATCTGTCGAAATCCATGAGGCTTCTTGTTGACGCATTTCTCTTCGCAATACTTCATCGCGTGTTTTGCTATTCCCAGCGATGCTAATCCGACGTACATAGGCTCTGCGCCCAGGATCAACAAAGAATGTGAGCATGACTTCATTATTTTCACGATCAATATCAGGTACTGCATTCACATTTGCAAAAGCATAACCATCATTTCCTAAACGATTAGTCAATAACTCGGTACTTTCGGTAATGGCCTTACGAGAAAAGATAGCATCTTTTTTAATCGTCACCATCTCAAATAATTCTTCTTCCGGCAAAATCAAATTTCCTGCAATCCGTACCTCTTTAATCTTGTATCGATCGCCTTCCGAAATATTAATGGTAATAAACATGTGTTTTTTATCATCCGTGATCGACACTTGTGTAGATTCAACACTAAAATCAACATAACCACGGTCTAAATAAAAGGAACGTAATGTTTCTAAATCGGCCGATAATTTCTGCCGTGAATATTGATTGTCATGCGTAAAAAATGACAGCATAGAACCGTTAGTAGATTCAAAATCTTCCCGTAAATCATCTTCATCAAAACTACTGTTTCCGACGATATTGATCTCACTAATAGTCGCGATAACTCCTTCCGCCATTGTAATTCGAATAGCAACACGATTACGTGGTAAAGGTGTTACCTCGGAGTCAATTGTGACACCATATTTACCACGGCTAAAGTACTGGCGTTCAAGCTCTAACTCAACCTGATCTAATTTTGCCTGCTGATAGACCTGACCTTCTGCAAGGCCGATTTGACGCAAGGACTTCAATAATTCGGCACTTTCTAAGTCTTTATTTCCCACAAATTCAATACTTGAAACAGCAGGACGTTCACTCACTTTAATAACTAAAATACCATCTTCTTGTTCAACGCCCACATCATCAAAGTATTTTGATTTAAATAATGCCCGGATAATGCTCTTAGCATCTTTATCACTCATTTCATCACCGACTTTTACCGGCAAGAAATTAAAGACCGTACCCGCAGAAATACGCTGTAAACCTTCAATTCGAATATCTTTTATTACAAAACTATCAGCCAGCGCTGTAGTTGCAAGCACTAATAAAGCAATAATTTGGAGTAATTTATTCATCTTTTTATTCATTATTATTTGTTCAGACAGGAGTGCTAGTGTACCTGCAATATGCCCATTATCCAAACAGTCTTGATAAATCATTGTAAAAAGCTAAGACCATCAACATCAGTAGTAGTAAAATACCAATTTTCTGTCCTTGAAGCTGCATATTATCTGATAATGGTTTACCTCGTATCCACTCCACCAAGTACATGGCAAGATGGCCACCATCTAAGATTGGGATAGGTAATAAATTTAATATACCCAGACTAATGCTGATGACCGCTAAAAAACCAATAAAGTAAATCAATCCTTGGTTTGCTGCTTCACCAGCATATTGAGCAATGCTAATTGGGCCGCCTAAGTTTTTACTTGAAACCGAACCCGTTATCATGCCCGCTAGGCTTGTTAATGTTAATGTGATAAAACGCTGTGTTTCATTAATCGCAGGGAGTATTGCTTGCACAGGTCCATATCGAAAAGTAGCTTGTAATTCCTCAGGCACCACAGCCTGACGGCTATCAACACCTGCACCTATCTGCCCAATATTGTCTATTGTTTTAATAGGCCTAATCGAAAGCTCGAATTGTTGGCCAGCTCTTTCAATCGTAACGTTTAATAACTTATTAGGACTGGCCCTAATTAACGCAACCCAAGCACGCCAATTATCTATTAATTCACCGTCTGCAAATAATAATTTATCGCCTGCTTGAAGGCCGGCCGTCTCAGCCGCTCCTCCTTTTACAACGGAACCAATAATCGGTTTCAATGAAATTCGAATGGGGGTTAACCCTAACGCCTGCACCAGCGGCACCGATAATGACACGGCTAAATCTCGTTTTGTTACCTCAAGCTGGCGCTGAATATCTCTGCCACCAGACTGCACTAATAATTGTGCCACTCCACCTGATTCAGACTGTTTTAATAGCGCTTTCGACACACTCAGCCAAGTAGGTGTGCTTCGTCCATTAATCGCCTTAATTTCATCACCAACCATTAACTGTGCAATTTCAGCTGGCGAGTGCGCATCAACCTCATCAATAATAGGCCGAAGGCCGGGAATGCCAATTACAAAAATAAACCAATAAGCAACAACAGCAAATAATAAGTTTGCGACAGGACCTGCCACAACAATGGCAATACGTGAACGCAATGATTGTCGGTTAAATGCCCTGTCTAATAGTTCGGCCGGCACCTCCCCTTCACGCTCATCCAGCATTTTGACAAAGCCGCCCAAAGGTATGGCCGCGATTACATATTCAGTGCCATCTTTACCTTGCTTAGTCCATAACGATTTGCCAAAACCAACTGAAAATTTGAGGACTTTTACTCCACAGCGACGGGCCACCCAAAAATGGCCAAACTCATGTACAACAATCAATAATGCCAGTGCAATGATGAAAAAAAACAGTGACTGCATTTTATTGAATTAATTGTTTTGCTAATAATCTTGCTTGTTGATCATCTGCCAATACTTGTTCCAAAGTCTTACCACTGCTCGCTGGAATTTTGGAAAGGACCTTTTCAATAGTCGAAGCAATTTCAGTAAACTTAATTTGCCTTTGCAGAAAAGCTTCCACCGCAATTTCATTCGCAGCATTTAAAATTGCTGTACTGCTACCACCGGCTTCTAAGGCTTGATATGCCAATGCTAAACAAGGGAAATGTTGATGCTCTGCTGCTGAAAAATCTAAGCGCCCTGCTTCAACCAAATCTAATGGTGCCACACCAGAATCAATTCGTTCAGGCCATGCCAAAGCATTGGCAATTGGCGTTCTCATATCAGGGTTACCCATCTGAGCCAATACTGAACCATCAACATAATCCACCATCGAATGGATAATACTTTGGCGATGTAATAACACGTCAATTTGGCTGCTTGGCAAACCAAATAACCAATGTGCCTCAATAACTTCTAGACCTTTATTCATCATCGTCGCTGAATCAACAGATATTTTTTGTCCCATCGACCAGTTTGGATGGGCCACAGCTTGTTCTGGAGTGACATGTTCAAGATCAGCGACAGAATAATCCCGAAAAGGGCCACCAGATGCGGTCAAAATAATTCGGCGAATACCTTTACCTTCAAAATGATGTTGCTGCTGTTCTCCCACCGGCAAACATTGCCAAATCGCATTATGTTCACTATCAACAGGTAATAAGGTGGCACCATTAGTTTCAACTTCACGCATAAACAAACCACCACTCATCACCAATGCTTCTTTATTGGCTAATAAGATATGTTTTCCAGCACGTGCTGCCGCCAGTGTTGGCAATAAACCAGCAGCTCCAACAATTGCAGCCATCACATAATCAACATGTTCACTTTCGGCCACATCGACTAAGGCCTGCTCACCAGACAATACATGTATTGCTAGCCCTGCTTTTTGGAATTTCTGTGCCAATAATTCTGCAGCATTGCCATTCAACATAACCGCTACTTTTGGCTCAAATTGCTGGCACTGTTCAAACAAAGCATCAACTGAACGATTTGCAGTCAGTGCATAGACACTATATTTTTCAGGATGTTGAGCCAATACATTTAAAGTGCTAACACCAATTGAACCGGTTGAACCTAATAGCGTTATTGCTTGCACTTATACTGCTCCTAACAAAAATAATCCAGCAGTAAAAACGGGTACTGCAGCGATAAGGCTATCAATACGATCCAACATACCACCATGGCCAGGTAATAAATTTCCACTGTCTTTTACCTGATAACATCGTTTGAATAGACTTTCAAACAAATCACCAATTATCGATATCATTAAGGCAATAACAGATAACAATAGCCAACTAAATAGTCCTATTGAGCCTGCCAAGCCTAAGCTATAAGCTATTAATGCCCATATAGCGCCAAGTACAACGGCTCCTGCAACGCCTTCCCATGTTTTATTAGGACTAATTGATTTTGCTAAGGATATTTTTCCCCACCGCTTGCCAGCAAAATAACCACCCGTATCAGCAAGCCAAACTAATATTAATACATACAATAATTGTTGTGGGCCGTGGGCTGATGATTGATGAAGCTCAATGCCACCATGCCAAAACAGTGCCAGAGCTATAGAAGATAGTAATAACGCGGTAATAGGCTGCATTAATAGTATCTGTATCTGTTTCGGTAATTTTTGATGGGCATAACGACTAACAAAAACTAAAATACTGCCCCACAGTACTGCTATTAAAAATAGTAAGATCTTCATCGGCAGTAAGCCTAATAGAATGGTCATTAATGCCAAACCGACTATTGCAAAAACCATTTTATTAATCGCATTAAACCCAATAATGGTGAACCATTCCCAAGCAGCCAATACCACTACAGCTGCCAGTAAGCACTGAAAGATAGCTGTGGATAGATATAAAATACTTAAGACAACGATAGGGATTAACACTGCAGCAGTTAATAAACGTTGCTTAAGCATCACGCGCTTCCTGTATTTGTTCCGAGGTTTTACCAAAGCGACGTTCACGCTGGCAAAAAGATGAAATTGCTTTATCTAATTCTTGAGTATCAAAGTCTGGCCATAAGGTATCGGTAAAATAATACTCAGTATAAGCCAATTGCCACAGCATAAAATTACTCACTCGCTGCTCACCACCTGTTCGAATATAGAGATCAGGTTCAGCTAATGATGCTGTGGAAAGCCCTGCACTAATCATCTCTTCAGTGATATCTTCTGGCAAAATATCGCCTAATTTCACTTTTTCAGCTAATTGCTTAACAGCATGAGTAATATCCCAACGGCCACCATAATTAGCCGCCACATTAATCGTAAGTCCAGTATTATTTTTTGTTAATTTCTCGGCTTCTGCTATTTGTTTTTGCAGGCTTGGGGAGAATTTACCGATATCACCAATAATATGTAATCGAATATTATTTTTATGTAAGCGTTTGACTTGTTGCTTCAGGGACAATGCAAACAATTCCATCAGCAAATTGACTTCTTTTATCGGACGTCGCCAGTTTTCACTACTAAATGCAAATAAGCTTAAAACCTCAATCTCGCGTTGCGCGCAGTGTTTTACAATATTTTCGACTGCTTTTACGCCTGCTCGATGCCCCATAAAACGAGGTTGATGGCGCTGTTTTGCCCAGCGACCATTACCATCCATAATAATCGCAATATGTTGTGGAACTGGGCGGTCTTCCTCAGACATAGCATTTTCTATCCATTAGTTGAAATGTAATGATAGTTACACTTCCATTAAGTCCGCTTCTTTTTCTGTCAACACATCTTCGATTTGTTTGATGCCAGAATCTGTTAATTTTTGAATAGCCTCTTCCGCGCCACGCTCTTCATCTTCCGAAATTTCTTTTTCTTTTAATAATTCTTTTAAAGTACTATTGGCATCGCGCCGAATATTGCGAACAGCAATACGAGCATTTTCTGCTTCCGCTTTAGCAACTTTCACTAAGTCACGCCGACGCTCTTCCGTCAACGGTGGAATCGGAATACGAATCGTCATACCAGCACTATTGGGATTAACTCCTAAATCTGATGTCATAATTGCTTTTTCAACAACTGATAACATCGGTTTTTCCCATGGCGTCACAATCAAAGTACGTGCATCTTCAATGCCCACATTAGCAACTTGGCTAAGCGGCACATCAGAGCCATAGTACGGAACCATCACATGGTCCAATAGACTAGTATGAGCTCGTCCAGCACGAATTTTTGCCATCGAATTAGTCAATGCAGCCACGCTTTTTTGCATTCTATCTGCTGCGTCTTTTTTAATATCTTCAATCATCTTTATCCATCCTACATCAGTCCTTATTTAACTAAAGTACCAATATCTTCACCGTGAATAATTTTAGTTAAGTTGCCTTGTTGATGAACATCAAATATCCGCAATGGCATATTTTGTTCCTGGCACATTACAACCGCAGTCGTATCCATAACGCCTAGGCGCTTATCAATAACTTCATCATAACTAAGCTCTTGATAACGTACAGCATCAGGATCTTTTTTAGGATCCGCAGTATAGACACCATCCACTTGTGTCGCTTTCAACATTAATTCAGCACCAATTTCAACAGCGCGTAAACTTGCAGCAGAATCCGTAGTGAAAAATGGGTTCCCCATCCCTGCAGCAAAAATAACTACCCGACCTTTTTCCAGATGGCGAATTGCACGACGGCGTAAATAATCTTCACACACTTCGTTAATTTTTATTGCCGACATCACTCGACAAAATGCACCATGCTGCTCAAGAGCATCTTGTAATGCTAAGGCATTCATTACTGTCGCGAGCATGCCCATATGATCGCCACTAACGCGATCCATTCCGCTAGCAGCCAAGCCGGCTCCACGGAAAATATTACCGCCACCAATAACAATACCAATCTCAACACCTTGGGTACTGAGATCGGCTATTTCTTTGGAAAAACGGGAAATCACTTCAGGATCAATACCAAAATCAGCCTTTCCCATTAACGCCTCACCACTTAATTTAAGTAGTATGCGTTTGTACATCGGTTGATTTCCCATTTCTGCCATGGATTAACTTCCTTTAGCTTGTGCCATTACTTCTTCAGCAAAGTTATCTTCTTTTTTCTCGATACCTTCACCAACTTCAAAGAATTTAAATGCATCAACAGTCGCATTAGCTTGCGCGATCAATTTTTCAACTGTCACATCAGGATCTTTAACAAATGCCTGACCTAGTAAGCTAATTTCATTAACGAATTTCTTCATACGACCTTCAACCATTTTTTCAATAATCGCTTCTGGTTTGCCACTATCTTTAGCTTGAGTTGCTACAATATCACGTTCTTTCTCAAGCAGCTCTGCTGATAAATCATCACCTGATACTGCTTGTGGTCTACTTGCCGCTACATGCATCGCCAAATCTTTCGCTAACGTCATATCGCCGCCAGTTAATTTAACCATGGTACCAATGCGGTCACCATGACGATATGAACCAATAACACCGTCTTCACTGTTCATTAATTGAAAACGGCGAATTTGGATATTCTCACCAATTTTAGCAACTAAGGCCTGACGAACCACTTCAACACTCTCACCTGCATCATTCAATACAAGCGCCATCAAACTATCAAGATCAGTAGGTTGTTCTTCAAGAACCGTTTTAGATAAATGATTAACAAAATTAATAAAATCTTCTGCCTTAGCAACAAAATCAGTTTCTGAATTAATTTCAATCATCACTGCACGTTTACCGTCAGTGCTTGTTTCAATTGCAATCACACCTTCAGCTGCAATACGATCTGATTTTTTATCTGCTTTGGCCAGACCTGATTTACGCATTGCTTCAACAGCTGCTTCAATATCGCCGTTTGATTCTACCAATGCTTTTTTACATTCCATCATGCCTGAGCCAGTACGCCCACGCAGTTCTTTAACTAATGCTGCTGTAATTGCCATTTCTTTTTACCTTTAATTACTTTCTGTCGTTCCGTTTTGTATTTAAACGAACCACATATACAACACAGGCCCACTAAAATAGTGAGCCTGTGTTCTCATTCTACTATAGATGTTACTCAGCAGCTGCTTCTGTGCTTTCTGCAGCAACCTCTACTTCTTGTTCCTTATCACCCGTTGCAACAGATGCACGACCTTCTAAGATTGCATCCGCCATACTTGAGGTATAAAGTTTAATCGCACGCATAGAATCGTCGTTACCAGGGATAACATAATCAACGCCATCTGGGTTACTGTTACTATCGACAATCGCGATAACAGGGATACCTAAATGGTTTGCTTCTTTAATAGCAATACGTTCGTGATCAACATCAATGACAAACATAGCATCAGGTAAGCCACCCATTTTCCGAATACCACCGATACTTTTTTCTAATTTTTCTTGCTCACGAGTCAAGTTCAATACTTCTTTCTTTTTCAAACCTTCTAATTTTCCAGATTCGATCATTGTTTGGATTGAATCTAAACGTTTGATTGATTGACGTATTGTTTGGTAATTAGTCAACATACCACCTAACCATCGGCGATTAACGTAAGGCATGCCTGCACGTTCTGCATCTTCACGAATCACATCTTGGGCAGCCCGTTTAGTGCCGACAAATAAGATACGACCTTTTTTGGAAGCTAATTTACCAACGAAGTTCAACGCATCGTTAAACATCGGTAAGCTATGCTCAAGGTTGATGATGTGAATATTATTACGTTTACCAAAAATAAAGGGACCCATTTTAGGGTTCCAATAACGTGTTTGGTGACCAAAGTGAACGCCTGCTTCTAGCATTTGGCGCATAGTTGTTTTTGCCATTTTATAAAAACCTTTTATTAATAGTTGGGGTTAAACCTCCATACACCCCAAGTATCGACTATACTGACGAACAGATAGCACCCCGATATTTGTGCCGGTGTATGTGTGATTTTTGCCTTAATAGGCGCGCATTTTATACCATAAAAGTGAATAAATAACAATGTAGAATTTAAGCCTACGACGCCGAACATTATCGTTACATCTATACCCTTTTATTATTGAACTCAGTATGTTTTATCGAAATAAAATCCATTTCTGGTTGTTTGTCCCATTTTACGGCAAAATACCCTACTCATTATCTCTAATTATTATCAGGAATATTCAGCTATGGCTGTCAGCATTAAAACCGCCAATGAAATTGAAAAAATGCGTGTTGCAGGACGTCTTGCTGCCGAGGTTCTCACCATGATTGAACCTCATGTTAAAGCGGGTATTACCACCGATGAACTCGATCAAATTTGCCATAATTATATTGTTGATGAACAACAGGCAATTCCAGCCCCACTCAATTATCATGGTTTTCCAAAATCAATTTGCACCTCCGTTAACCATGTGATTTGCCATGGTATTCCAGGGACTAAAAGATTAAAAGATGGTGACATTATTAATATTGATATCACCGTTATCAAAGAAGGCTATCACGGCGATACCAGTAAAATGTTTCATGTCGGTAAAACCTCTATTTTGGCCAATCGCTTATGCAATAATGCTCGCGAAGCCATGTTGCTCGGTATTGGCTTGGTCAAGCCAGGCACGACATTGGGTGATATTGGACATATTATTCAGCAACATGCTGAAGCCCAAAATTTCTCTATTGTGCGTGAATACTGTGGTCATGGCATTGGCGCAATATTCCATGAAGAGCCACAGGTTTTACATTATGGAAATCCTGGCGAAGGTTTAGTTTTAGAGGCCGGAATGACCTTTACAATTGAGCCTATGGTCAATGCTGGCAAACGACAGATCAAACAATTACCTGATGGTTGGACTGTGGTCACTAAAGATAGATCGCTATCCGCTCAATGGGAACATACTATTCTCGTTACAAATGACGGCCATGAAATTCTGACCTTACGCGAAGATGAAGTGATTTAATTTATGGCCAACTCCCAGCTTTCTCTTTGGCAGCTTGCTGATAATACACCACCTAGTGCCAACACAATAGAAAGTACATTCTACCGAAATGCACTTCAACAAGGGCAAATATACCTCCAACAACAGTTTGAATCTCAAGCTGATATTGTTGGCTTAATTCAACAACGTGCTTTTTTTGTTGACCAAGTATTGCAACATCTTTGGTTACAGAATATTAGTGATGATGCACCTATTAGCTTGCTTGCCGTGGGTGGCTATGGTCGAAATGAACTTCACCCCTATTCAGATATTGATTTACTGGTATTATTAGACGAATCAGTTTCTGAGGAACCACCGAGTGGCTTGACTGAATTTCTCACTTTCCTTTGGGATATCGGACTTGAAATCGGCCATAGTGTCCGCTCAATTTCCGAATGTCGGCAACAAGCAGAAACCGATATTACCATCGCAACTAATATGCTAGAAACACGTTTATTATGTGGTGATTCTGCTTTATTCCTTACTCTGCAACAACTCACCATTGATAATAAAACATGGGATACCAGTCATTTTTATCAAGCCAAAAAACAAGAACAAACCCGGCGTCACCAAAAATATAATGATACCGCTAATAATCTTGAACCCAATATAAAGGAAGCTCCTGGTGGTTTACGAGATATACAAGTTATTAGCTGGGTCGCTCAACAACACTTTGGTATCAAAGATTTACACGGCCTAATGCAAAAAGGCTTTATCGCAGAAACTGAATATGCACTTTTAGAAAAAGCACATAATTTTTTATGGAAAATACGCTTTGCTTTGCACCTTGAAGCGGGCCGAAAACAAGAAAAATTGATGATCAATTATCAACGTGATATTGCCACTCAATTTGGCTATCGCGACACCGATAAACGCCTTGCCGTTGAGCAGTTTATGAAGGATTATTACCTTTGTGCTCGTTCTGTCGGTCAGCTGAATGAACTATTATTGCAAATCTTCGAAGAAAATATCATTCTTGCCGATGAGCCTCGCCATATAGAACCGCTCAATAGACGATTTCAAAATCATAATGGTTATATTGAGACTATTAATTCCGGTATTTTTGCACACTATCCCTATGCGATGTTGGAACTATTCTTAGTGCTGCAACAACACCCTGAAATATTGGGGGTTCGTGCCGATACTATCCGTCAGCTACACGCTCATATTCATTTGATAGATGACCGGTTTCGAGATGATATCCAAAGTCAGACTTTGTTTATGGAAATCATTCGTCAGCCGGCAGGCATTACCCATGAATTTCGGCGGATGAATAAACTTGGCGTACTCGGCGGCTATTTACCTGAATTCGGAGTAATCGTCGGCCAAATGCAACATGATCTATTTCATATCTACACCGTCGATGAACACACCTTGTTTCTAGTCAGAAATATACGCCGTTTTTCATGTGTTGAATATAAAGAAGAATTTCCACTTTGTTCTGATGTTTTTTACCAATTACCTAAACCCGAATTACTTTATATCGCAGGCTTGTATCATGACATCGCTAAAGGCCGAGGGGGTGATCACAGCCTACTCGGTATTGTTGATGCCGAAAAATTTTGTAAGCGACATAGTCTGAGTAAATTTGACACCAAAACAATTACTTTTTTAGTCCGTCAGCACCTTACCATGTCAGCCACTGCCCAAAAGTTTGATGTCAATGATCCTGATGTCATCAAAGCTTTTGCTGCAAAAGTAAAAACAGTTGACCGCCTTAATTACCTATATTTACTCACTGTTGCAGATATCCGCGCAACCAATAATGAGCTATGGAATGGGTGGCGTGATTCACTATTACGACAGCTCTACCATGCCACAAGACAATGGCTAGAACATAAAGAAGACGCTGCTAGAAATATCGCTGAAAAAAGCGAGCAACGATGGCAGCAAAGCTTGCAACAACTCGTACTCCAAGCATGGCCAGAGCGACAAATAACTGAATTATGGCAACATTATCAACCAGATTATTTCCTACGCCATACTACCAATGAAATTGTATGGCAAACCACTATTCGCCTCAAAAATCCTGATTGTTCCACACTGGTCAAAGTGAGAAAACACGGTCAGGAAAACACCTTGGAAATATTTGTTTGCATCAAAGATCAACCCCGTATTTTTGCTACAACAACAGCATGTTTAGAACATCTTCAACTTGATATTTTAGATGCCAGAATTGATACCAGCTCAAATGATTTCTCACTCAATACTTATATTGTTAATGCTGCTGCCGGCCAAGAGCATGCTGAGATTAGCCGTGTTTTAGAAACACAATTAAATAATTTAACTGAAACCAAATCATACCACCCAGTCATTATTCCACGGCAGATGAAATTATTTAAAACAGAACCTACTATTACCTTCCGAACGAATGAGCAACAAAATCATACTATTCTAGAATTAAATACTTATGACCGCCCAGGTCTGGTTTCTACTATTGCACAGGTATTTTTACAATGTGATATTCAATTGATTAATGCCAAGATCACCTCTTTAGGCGATCAAGTTGAGAATGTATTTTTTATTTCTACCCACAATCACAGTGCAATGACAAAAGATGAAAGAACTCACTTACAACAAGTCCTTTCCGAGAATTTATAATAATCCAGAATGACGTAGTAGGAACACCCCACTACGCCATTTATAAATATAACAATTACTCTGGATCTGATACCGCTATTTGATCGGTTAATTTTTCAACTTTTTTACTGCCAATACCTTTCACATTGATTAACTCTTCTATCGTAGTAAATGAACCATTTTGCTCACGATATTGAATAATAGCCTCAGCAGTTGCATCACCAATCCCTTTTAAGGTTTGCAACTCAGTTTTACTGGCGGTGTTGATATT
>JBJPGB010000067.1:0-30821 GCA_048595405.1 Methylophagaceae bacterium | reverse complement strand
AAACGGAAATGGCGCTAGGTCAAAACCTACGTTATTTTGGTGATGGCTTTCAGATTTCAAAAGTAATAGATGGCAAACGATATTGGCGGATTCCAGTGATGGATGGTGAGTTTTTAACACAAGAAAAAACGGGTGTGCAAGCATCGGTTGGGGGGGGTAATTTCTTGGTGTTGGCGGACTCCCAAGCTCAAGCATTAGCGGCTTGTGAAGCTGCAATTGAACAGATGAGAAAAATACCGAATGTGATTATGCCTTTTCCAGGGGGCGTGGTTCGCAGTGGTTCAAAAGTGGGGTCGAAATTTAAAGCATTAAATGCCTCAACCAATGATGCTTTTTGCCCAACCTTAAAAGGCCAAACTAAAAGTGATTTATCGCCTGAGATTGAATCGGTAATGGAAATTGTTATTGATGGCTTGACCAAAGAAGATATTGATAAGGCGATGCGCGTGGGCATGCAAGCAGTATGTGATTTGGGCGCTGAAAATGGTATTCGACGGATTAGTGCTGGTAACTATGGCGGTAAACTAGGTCCATTTCACTTCCATTTGCAGGAGATCATGGCATGAGCACATTAACATTCACACTTAAATCAACACCTGTACAGCGGATTGATTGTTCACCTTTAACGGCTGATTTATTGGCGGGTAAGTCGCTGGTAGAAATTGCTGCAATTGAGCTGGTCACAGGAAACCGTACGGAACGAGTGGATAGTTTGTTTGATGTTGCAGGCGATGATAGTTCAGATATTGCGTTTGCTAAGAGCACTGATAAATTGGACTTTATTGGCCACAATATGACATCAGGTCAAATCTTGATTGAGGGCAATGTTGGTGGTTACTTGGGGCTGTTTTTAGAAGGGGGCCAAATTGAAGTGACCGGTGATACGGGCATTTATACGGGCTGTGAAATGAAAGCCGGCCAGATTAAAGTCAACGGTAATGCGGGTGATTTTGTTGGCGGTGCTCGCCCGGGATATAAAAACGGCATGACCGGTGGCACCGTTATTGTGGCTGGAAATACGGGTGCTAGAACAGGCGATCACATGCGTCGAGGCATGATTTTAATTGAAGGCGATGCTGGTGACTATTGTGGTGCACGAATGATCTCCGGTACGATTGCCGTATTGGGCGACGTTGGTGCGCATTTAGGTTATGCCATGAAACGTGGCACTTTGTTGCTGACGCAAAGACCATCACAAGGTATGGGTGCTAATTTTAATGATTGTGGCTCCCACACGTTAGCCTTTTTACCTCTATTGTTTAGCTCTTTTGCCAAGTTAGATAGTAAGTTTGCTTCGGTGGCTCCCTTTTCCCGAGTACAACGTTATGCTGGTGATTTAGCGGGTATCGGTATGGGTGAAATCTTAATAAAAATATAACGACAGAAATCAGCCAAATAATTTGCAAAGGAGTAGGTGATGTCGGATAAAGGTAAATCAATTGCACAATATATAGTCGAACAACAACGCCGCAACCCCCAGTCAACGGGTGATTTATCAGGGCTGATCAATGATATTGTCAGTGCCTGTAAGGAGATATCACATCTGGTCAATCGTAGCGGTATTATTGGTATCGGTGGTGTTGCAGATTCTGAAAACGTACAAGGTGAAGTCCAGAAAGAGCTCGATATTATTACCAATGATGTGATGGTTGATCACTTGAACTGGACCGGTCATTTAGCCGCGATGGCTTCGGAAGAAATTGAAGAAATCATTCAAATTCCCGATCAATTTCCGAAAGGAAAGTACCTGATTTCTTTTGATCCATTGGATGGGTCCTCTAATATTGATATTAACCTGTCGGTAGGAACTATCTTTTCTATTTTACGGTGTCCAGAGGGCATTACTGAGCCTACGGTGGAGGCATTCAAACAAAAAGGAACAGAGCAAGTTTGCGCTGGTTTTTGTGTTTATGGCCCGACCACGATGATGATTATCACCACCGGTAATGGCGTTGATGGTTTTACTTTAGATCAAGATGTTGGCGAATTTATTTTGACCCATCCGGCCATGACCATTCCAGAAGATACGGCTGAGTTTGCTATCAACATGTCGAATCAGCGGTTTTGGGAAGAGCCAGTGCAGCGTTATATTGATGAATGCATTAAGGGCATTGATGGTGGTCGGGAAAAGAACTTCAATATGCGCTGGGTAGCCTCAATGGTAGCAGAGGTTTATCGGGTGCTGACGCGAGGCGGTATTTTTATGTATCCCCTCGACAATAAACCTTCCACCAATGGCGGTAAACTACGCTTGATGTACGAGGCTAGTCCGATGAGCTTTATTGTTGAACAAGCGGGTGGTGCCAGCTCTACTGGTCGTGAGCGGATTATGGAGATTATCCCTGAAGGCGTGCATCAGCGGGTACCTGTAATTCTGGGTTCAAAGAATGAGGTTGAGCGGGTGATTTCATATCATCAACAACATTAGCTTTAGAGAGTGACTAAATAAAATACAAAGGCCATGGATGTGCGATTTATAATAATCACTTTTTTGTTTTTTATTTATCCGGCACAGGCAGATATTTATAAATGCACTGTGAATGGAAAAACAGTGTTCAGCGATCAAGTCTGTGCAGAGAACGCTGAAAAAATTGAAATCAAGGTTTATAAGCCGAGTGATGATGAGGTTGCCAAACAACGAGAAGCGACTAAAAACCATGACAACCAGGCCAGGATTAATGAGATAGCGTCACTAAAGGAAAAGAATGACAGCCTACGACATAAAATCACACAATTAGAGCGTGAAAAACAAGTGGAGCTTCAGCGCTTAGGAAAAGGCATTTACAGGCATTCGGAAACGACGGTTGCCACTCATGAATATGGTTTATTTCAAAAGATGGCTGCAGTGGAGCAAGATTATCAACAAAAAACAGCTCAAATTAATGCTGAAATAAGCCGAAATGAAAACCGCCTAAATAGCCTCTATTAGCTAAGCCATCATTAAGAGTGCGAAGGTTTTGCACTATGACGGCGGCGATGGTGATGTTGGCTCTTTTTCGTAGCTTTGTTTTGAGTGCTGGGTTTGTGGCCTTGAGCGTTTTCACCTGAACGCTGGCCATCACGATGGCCGACTTTGGCTTTCTTTGGTTTTTTTGCCTTGATCGGGCGTCGATCTAATCGTGACTCTGGCAGTTTATGAACAGGCTCAAAACCAGCAATAGTTTTGCGTTCAATTAGTTGGCCTATCAGCTGTTCAATATCTGATAATTGTTTGAATTCATCAGCACAGACCAATGATACTGCTTGACCACTGGCGCCGGCCCGACCTGTACGGCCAATTCGATGCACATAATCTTCAGGCACATTTGGTAAGTCATAATTAACCACATGTGGCAGCTGATCAATATCTAGCCCTCGGGCAGCAATGTCGGTAGCAACTAATATTTGGATGGTACCATCTTTAAAATTAGCTAAGGCTTTAGTGCGAGCCCCCTGACTTTTATTGCCATGAATCGCGGCAGCAGAAAGACCGACTTTTTCTAATTGGCGGGTTATTTTATTGGCGCCGTGTTTTGTTCTTGAGAAAACCAGCACTTGATGCCATTGCCCTTCGTTAATTAAATGAATAAGCAAGTTTGATTTTTGGCCTTTATCAACTGGGTGAATGCATTGTGAAACGGCTTCGACAGTGGTGTTTCGAGGGCTGACTGAAATCTCAACAGGGTTGTTGACTAAGCCTTTTGCTAATTGGCGGATCTCATTTGAAAAGGTGGCAGAAAACATAAGGTTTTGCCGCTTTGAGGGTAGTAGTGCCAGAATTTTTCGAATATCGCGGATAAAGCCCATATCTAACATACGATCAGCTTCGTCCAATACCAGCACTTCTAATTGCTTAAATCGCACAGCATTTTGATTATAAAGATCTAATAATCGCCCAGGAGTTGCGACCAAGATATCGGTACCTTGGCGTAATTTCATCATTTGAGGATTTATTTTGACGCCGCCAAAAACGACGGTAGATTTTAATGGTAAATATTTGCCATAGGTGGTGACGCTGTCAGCTATTTGAGCGGCTAATTCTCGGGTGGGAGTTAAGATCAGCGCGCGTACTTGATTCGCTTGAACACGGGGACCAGCTGATAATCGTTGTAATAATGGTAGGGTAAATCCGGCGGTTTTTCCGGTACCAGTTTGGGCGGCGGCCATCACATCTTTGCCTTCCAGCACCGCAGGTATGGCTTGCTGTTGAATGGGAGAGGGCGTGTCGTAACCCTGTTCAGCCACGGCTTTAAGGATTGGGTCAGATAAGTCTAAGGAGTCAAAGCGCATGGAGTGAGGATCTCTGGTCAAGTTTATTTCTTAAGGGTGATGGGAATTAGGAGGAGGTGTAGCTTACAGGGTATTATTAGCTTACGTTGGAAAATAGTTGCTATAGGGTGACATTATGATGAAGCTTAATGAACAAGTTCGATTAAATAGATGGATCAATATGGGCGTCATATGGGTTTTTCTATTGCTTGTAGTGCTGCCGAACCAAGTTAGGTCTTCTAGTGTTGAGAATGATGTTCAGCTCCAAATACTCGGGTCGGGAGGACCAGAGTTTGGCGACCAGCGTGCTTCAAGCAGTTATTTAATATGGGTTAATGGTAAGGCAAAAATACTAGTTGATGCCGGTGCGGGTAGTGGCTTTAATTTTGAAAAAACTAAGGCCAAAATTGAAGATTTAGAAGCGATCTTATTTACGCATTTGCATGTTGATCATAGTGCTGATTTGCCGGCATTTATTAAAGCTTCTTTTTTTAGTGGGCGGGATCGAGATTTGCCTGTTTTGGGCCCTGTGGGCAATAGTTTGATGCCCTCTACATCTGAGTTTGTGCAAAACTTATTAGGCAATGAGGGTGCATTTCGCTATTTAAAGGATTACGTAAATAACTCTCAAAGTAGAAGCTATCATTTGCAAATGCGCAACATGGCCATTGCACCGAAGACAGTACAAAGATATCAATTAACAAAAGATATACTTCTGGAGGCGATTCCAGTACATCATGGCCCAATACCGGCGATAGCATGGCGGATAAATACTTTTGGTTATTCGATCACATTTTCAGGAGATATGAGCAATAACTATCAAACATTGCCTATTTTAGCGAAAGATACCGACATTTTAGTGATGCATAATGCTGTTCCTGAGTCTGCAGCGGGTGTTGCTGCGATACTGCATATGAAGCCATCAGAGATCGGTGAAATAGCTAGAAAAGCACAGGCAAAACAGTTAGTGATATCTCATCGAATGCAGCGCACTTTAGGCCAAGAGCAGCAAACGAGGCAATATATTGAGCAAAACTATACGGGATCTATTTTATTTGCTGATGATTTGGATTTGGTTAAAACCAAATAGTGGAAATTAAACTGCATTATTAGGGAGATAGAATGCATATAATTTTGAGTGTATTAGCGGTTGTTGTGACGGTTTTAATATTGCTAAATCGATTATCTGATAATGGAATTGATGTTGGATGGCTTAATCCGTTTGCTTGGAAGCGTCGCCGTGAATGGAGCAAAAAATATCATGCCGATCCTGTTTACTCGATCAGCCGCCCGATGGAAGTGACGGCGTTGATCATTGTTGCTTTAGTTAAAAGTGAGGGCGATATTAGTGCTGAGCAAAAACAAACTATTATCCAAATGTTTGAACGAGTTTTTCAATTAGACAATGATGCTGCTTTAGGCTTGTTGAGTTCAAGTAATTTTTTACTCAAGGATGATTTGATGGCGGTAAAAAATATCGACAAAGTGCTTGCCCCTAGTATTGATAATTTTTCTCAGCAACAGGCGAGATCAGCTATGGATTTATTTAGAGAAGTGGTTGTGCTTGAGGGCGTTGAGAATAGGTTTCAGAAGGAAGTGATTTCCAGTTTTGAAAATGCAATGGCAAGCAAGTTTGGCGGTGGGGAGGGCTGGGATAACGGTTAGGCCTTCTTTAAAAACTTAGTGAGCAATACGATACGAGTACCATTAACGCGGCCTTCAATCTGTTGGGGATTATCGGTTAGGGAAATATTTTTTACCATGGTGCCTCGTTTAGCCGTAAATCCCGCGCCTTTAACATCCAGATCTTTAATTAAAGTAATACTATCACCGGCAAGCAATACTGCTCCATTGCTGTCAAGAGATGGACTATCGTCAGCAGAGTCATCAAGCTGTGTTGCTGCAGCCCAAGCCAGAGTTTCTTCATCTAAATAGAGCATTTCAAGGAGATCTTGTGCCCATGGCTCAGAGGATAATTGTTTAAGTTGTCGCCATACCATCACCTGAACTGCGGGCTCAGAACACCACATAGAATCATTTAAACACCGCCAATGATTGATGTTAAGAGAGTCAGTTTGTTCAATTTGGCCGAGGCAGATATTACATATTAAAATACTATTTTCAACATTAGAGTCACTAGCGAGAGGAACATTAAAAGCCGCTACGTTTGACCCTGATCCGCAAAGCTCACATTGCGAATTGCTGCGTTCTAATAATGTTTGTTCAATATTCATTTTTATAAGGCGTCTTGTGTGTGGGTATTTAACCTTCATTATCTCATAGTTGCTTGGGATGTTTAATCTCTGGGTAGTACCGCGATCAAATGTTATTATTACTCTTTGAGTGATCTTTAAAGGGATTAGAAATGAGTAAAACCAAAGCGGTAGTCGCAACACTTGTCCATATTGCATTAGCTGTTTTTTTTATAATGGCAATTTGGCCCGCTTTGCAGGGTGGCAGCGAAGGCTATAATACGAAGGCTTCGGGTGTGGTGGTAAACAAAGCGATGGAGGAGTCGGTTATAGAGCCTGTCGTTGAAGATGATATGTCGGAGCTTGCCGAATCTGAAATGATGGATGAGCCGGTTATAGAGTCTGTTGTTGAAGATGACATGTCAGAGCCCGCCGAAGCTGAGATGATGGATGAGCCGGTTGTTGAAGCGGGAGAGCCTGTTGTTGATCCGGCCCCAACAGCAGAAGAGGCGACTATCCACGAAGTAAAAGCGCAGGTAACGGCATTTAGCCCTCTTGTCATTTTTATTCAGCCTGGTGATTTGGTGGCTTGGAGTAATATGAATGGTCATGACACCCAATCATTAGAAGGGCTAATTCCAGAAGGTGCTGAGGCTTGGCATTCAAAATTAGGCGAAGAATATCAGCGCACATTTACCGTTGAAGGCGTGTATCTTTATAAATGCACTCCTCATTTTGGTACAGGAATGGGCGGCGTAATTATTGTCGGTAAGCCGACAAATTTTGACGCTATTTTAGCCAGTGGCCAGAAAGGTGCAGCAAAACGTTTAGTTAAAAAAGCAAAAGTAGCGATTGAGGCACATACGTTTTAAATAATTCGATTTAATGACGCTTTTTCTAAGGAAGGCTTGCAGCTAAGAGCTCTATTTATAGAGCGCTAAAACCAGCAAGATTAAGATTGTTGATGGCAAGACTGCCAGCGGCTGATTTATCTTGTTGGGTGTTATAGCCCCAATCGGCAAAAAACAATTTAACATCACTAAGTCGATCATCATTAATGACATCAATTAATGTAGGCAGGCGATCTTCGACAAACAATATTGTTGTTTTAGGATGTGCTGCTAATAAATCGACAAGAATTTGCGGTTTACTCCTTTTTCGGTCGAGGCCAAAAATTTGTTCTGGCGGAAAGGCAATATTATTGGCATCTAGAATTTGGCTAACAAAGCGTTCTTGTTTGGTGGTGATGATATAACACTGTTTGGGGGCAATTCCTCTGAGCTTGTTTGTGATGCCCTCAAATAACGGGTTCATTTCAAGCCATTCCTTTAGGTTTTGCTTAATCCAATGATCTCTGGTGCCACCAAACAGGCTTTTAAGCTGAGAAACGGAGAGGCTTTCACGCTTAATAATAGCCGCTATTGTGGCGGAAAAATTATCGAGCAATGTTTGTGTTGTAACGCCTTCAAACAATAATCGCATGATTAAAATGGCTTCGTAGCCAGTTTCCATTACGGGTCTAACTTGTCGGAACAAATCAATCATTTCTTTGGTGGGCTCAGCAGGCATTTCTGGCCATAATTGAGCGGCTACTTTCCCGCCAGTGATCCCTGTCTCTACAGCGCTATCACAAATAACACCGTCAAAATCAAGAGCATAAATGGGGAGGGTAGGCATGGGGCTTGTTTAGAATATGCAGTGTTTGGCAAAATCACCAGCTTCATTAGCAGTCCAGTCACCCTTGGGTTGATCTTTTATCTGGGAGCACCATTTTTCACTGCCGACTTCAGGGCTACAGCCGGTTAGGCTTAATGTAAAAACAATGGTCAATATAGCAATGAGAGATCGGTTGATTTGTTTCATAAGGGTTTTTGTTCCTGAATAGTTTGTTTATATTAGAGTCAGGGCTAAAAAAGGTTATTTCTGATAAACAATATTGCCCTTGAATACCGTAGCATAGACTTCATTATTAAATAGCCAGCCAGCAAAAGGACTATTCTTGCCGGAGCTAATGAAGTCATTAGGTTGGCATTCATGGTGGGCATTAGGGGAAAAAATACAAATGTCAGCTCTTGTTCCAATGGTTAACTGACCGGCCTCTATTCCTAGAATTTCTGCAGGATTGCTGGTCAAGCTGGCAATGGCTTGTGGTAACGACAGCTCGTCGTCATCAACAAGCTTCATCGCTAGAGGCAGCAAGGTTTCAAGGCCAGAAATACCTGGCGTTGTTTCAGAAAACGGTCCAAGCTTGGCATCAGTTTCTAACGGTTGATGGTCAGAGCAGATTGCGGAAAGCACGCCATCACGCACGGCTTGTTGTAGCTGTTCACGATCCCGGATAGTGCGAAGAGGCGGCATAACATGGCTTAAACTATCGTAATTGCCAATATCATGTTCACTAAGGTGCAGATGATGCGCGCTCACATCGGCGGTGACGGCAAGACCTTTGTTTTGCGCTTCTCTAATCATGTGGAGAGATGAAGCTGTTGATATATTTTGAAAGTGTGTGCTTACCCCGGTCATTTCTGCAAGCAATAAATATCGTGCAATTGCAATGGTCTCTGCGGCTTCTGGGATGCCGGTAAGGCCAAGACGAGTACTGACCATTCCTTCATGAACACAGCCTTGATTTTGCAGCCAAGGATCGACTGCGTTGATAAATAAGGTTAAATCGAGAGTGGCTGCATATTCCATTGCTCGTCGCTGAATGAGTGTGTTTTTAATGGTATTTTGGCCATTGCTAATACCAATACAGCCGGCATCTTTGAGGGCAGTCATTTCACTTAATAGCTTGCCTTGAAGGCTTTGAGTAAGGGCGCCAATGGTGTAGATCATGGTGCGCCCTGCTTTTTTAGCGCGGTCTTCAATGAGCTCAACAACAGCGGGGCTATCAATAACGGGACGGGTGTCAGGAGGAATACAAAGTGTTGTAATGCCGGCCTTAGCAGCAGCCTGGCTTTCGCTTTCGATGATTGCTGAATGTTCTTGGCTGGCCTCTTTTAAATGGGCGCGGAGATCGACCAGTCCTGGGCAGACAATTAAATCGGTAGCATCGAAAGTGAGATCGGCGGTGAAATCATAATTAGACCCGATGGCAACAATTTGCCCGTTATCAATAAAAATATCTTGTTGAGCATCAAGTTGACTGGCGGGGTCGATAATTCGACCATTGCTAATATGTAGCTTCATACGACTAATTCATTTTGTTCTGATTGCGAGGCCAAGGCCATCGACATGACCGCCATGCGGATAGCGATGCCATGAGTGACCTGTTCTAAGATTACAGATTGAGGCCCATCGGCAACGGCGGAGCTTATTTCGACGCCTCGGTTAATGGGGCCGGGATGCATAATAATCGCATCCGCTTTGGCAATATTGAGTTTTTGTTCGTTTAGACCATAGCTGTGGAAGTATTCGCGTGAACTGGGCAAAAGCCCTCCTTCCATTCGTTCATTTTGCAGTCTTAGCATGATAATAACATCGACATCTTGCAGGCCGATTTCGATGTCATGGTAGACATGTACGCCTAAGGTTTGGGTATCGGTTGGCAATAATGTTTTAGGGCCAATAACGCGAATTTCACCAACACCAAGGGTTGCTAGAGCTTGGATTTGGGAGCGAGCAACGCGAGAATGCAAAATATCGCCAACGATGGCAACACAGAGATCGGGGAAGTGATGTTTGTGCCGGCGGATGGTGAACATATCAAGCATGGCTTGGGTCGGATGTGCATGGCAGCCATCACCAGCGTTAATAACGCTGACGTGCGGGGCAACATGTTGGGCGATAAATTCAGCGGCACCGCTTTGACTGTGCCGAACGACAAACATATCAGTGTGCATCGCTTCTAGGTTATGCAGTGTATCTAATAAACTTTCGCCCTTCGAGGTGGCAGAGGTACTAATATTGAGGTTCATTACATCAGCGGAAAGGCGCTTAGCGGCTAATTCGAATGTTGTACGGGTGCGGGTGCTGTTTTCAAAAAACAGATTCATAATTGTTTTGCCACGCAATAATGGGACTTTTTTAACGTGTCGATTCGAGAGGCTTGAAAATTGTTCTGCTCGGTCCATTATTTCGGTGAGTAATGGACGTTTCAGGCCTTCGATGGTGAGGAAATGGCGTAATTGACCAGAATCAGTGAGTTGATTATTGGTCATTCAGAAATCTCGTTGAGTTCCAGTTGTAGGCCGTCATCGTTAGTCAGTTTAATGTGCTGATCGTCATTTAGATTGATTGATTGGCCAATTATATCAGCTTGTATGGGTAGTTCACGACCGGTACGGTCAATTAATGCTGCTAGAGTCACGCTGGCTGGCCGGCCGTAATCAAAAATTTCATTGAGTGCTGCGCGAACGGTGCGACCACTGTGTAATACATCGTCGACCAATAATAGATGACGATCATCAACGCTAAAAGGTAAGTCAGAGGGGGTCACTTGAGGGTGCATGCCAATGCGGGTGAAGTCATCACGGTAGTAAGCTATATTGAGTGTGCCAAGCGCGGCATCAAAAAAATCTTCCCCAAGAATATTGGCGAGCTCTTGTGCCACCCAAACACCGCCGGTATGAATGCCGACTAGTAAGGGTTGTTTGCCCGCGAGTCGTTGGCCAATATCATTGGCCATGGATTGTAAAAGAATTTGGAGATCAGCATTTGAAGATGGAGTAGTCATTGTTGATTTAACCATGATTGAAGAATAAGTTGTGCAGAGATGCGGTCCACATCTTCGCGGTTATTAGCTTGCATTTTATTGCGAATGCCAAGTTGTTCTAATGCCTCATAAGTACTTAGTCTTTCGTCCTGCCATTCAACGGCAATTTGAAAGCGGCCATTTAAACGGTTGCCAAACTTGCGGGCTGCTGCCGTCATTTCTTGCTCGCTATCATCCATGTTTAGCGGCAAACCGACAACTAATAATTGTGGTTGCCATTGTTCGAGGAGCTTTTTGACTTCATCCCAGTTAGGGATGCCATCACGTGCTTTTATCACGGTTAGTGGGTTGGCAGTTTGGGTAAGCTCTTGACCAACGGCAACACCGATATTTTTTAAGCCAAAATCAAAGCCAAGAAGGGTGCGCGCATTTCTCATGCATGCCCCACGGTGTCAGATAAAAGGTTTATATCAATGCCTAATAATGAGGCGGCAGCTTGCCAACGTTGTTTGCTCGGCGTTTTAAATAAGACGTCATCACTGGCGGTGACAGTTAGCCAGCTGTTGTCAGCAATTTCTTGTTCTAGTTGGCCTGCGGTCCAGCCGGCATAGCCTAAGGCAATGAGCATATGTTTGGGACCGTTGTCGATGCTGATATCTTTCAAAATGTCTGTTGATGTGGTCAAGAAGATATTATCAGCAAGCTGGGTACTATTGTCCCATTTGCCAATGGAGTCATGTAATACCATGCCTTGGCTTTTTTGAATGGGTCCACCAAATAAGATAGGGGTTGTTTTAAGCAGCTCTGAGTCGCTATTGATATTGATGTGTTCAAGTAATTCATTCAGCATAATTTGGGTAGGCCGATTGATGATTAACCCGACAGCACCATCATCATCATGATCACATAAATAAACGACAGAATGATAAAAAAAAGAATCATTTAATGATGGCATGGCGATTAAAAAGTGGTTTTTAAGAGAATTTGCCATTGCTATATTGTTTGTTAGAAAAAGTTAAAACCAACCTGGAATAAACGTTCTACTTCGGCGACATAACGTTTATTTATCAAGAATAAAATAACGTGATCTTCAGCTTCAATGACGGTGTCATGGTGAGTAATAATAACGTCGTCACCGCGGACAATGGCGCCAATTGTTGTACCAGGGGGTAAATCAATTTGATCGATACGTCTGCCGACCACAAGAGAAGAGTCTTTATCGCCATGGGCAATCGCTTCTAGGGCCTCGGCAGCGCCACGGCGTAGGGAATGAACGGCCACAATATCGCCTCGACGAATATGGGCTAATAGACTGCCAATGGTCGCTTGCTGGGGTGAGAGAGCAATATCAATACTGCTACTTTCAATTAGATCGACATAGGCGGCACGATTAATGAGGGATAGCACTTTACGGGCACCGAGGCGCTTAGCAAGCATTGCGGATAGGATGTTGGCTTCATCGTCATTGGTGAGTGCGCAGAATAAGTCAATTTTGTCGATATCTTCTTCTTGCAATAGCTCTTCGTTTGCGACATCGCCTAGTAAAACAATGGTGCTTTCAAGCTCTTCAGACAAAAATTCAGCGCGTTGTGGATTGGCTTCAATGAGTTTTAATTGATAATTCTTTTCTAAGGCTTTTGCTAATCTGGCGCCAATTAGGCCGCCACCAGCCAGCATAATGCGTTTGTAGGGCTTATCAAGGCGGCGTAGTTCACCCATTACGGACAGAATATCTTTACTGGCAGCGATAAAAAACACCTCATCATCTGCTTCGATAACGGTTTCGGCTTTGGGAATGATCGGGCTACCATTTCTAAAAATGGCTGCCACACGAGTATCTGTTTTAGGAATATGGTCTCGTAATTCGCGTAAAGGATTCCCTACTAACGGGCCGCCATGGAAGGCTTTGACAGCAACTAACTGTACTTTGCCAGCGGCAAAGTCTAGAACCTGTAAGGCATTAGGGTGGCTAACGAGTCGTTCGATATAATCCGTCACAATTTGTTCTGGACTGATGAGCATATCAATGGCTGCATCATCATCGGCGCTAAAGAGATCAGGTATGGCCAAATATTCCGTGCTGCGGACACGGGCGATTTTGGTTGGGGTGTGATAAAGGTTATGGCAAATTTGGCAGGCAATTAGATTGGTTTCGTCACTATTGGTCACGGCTAAAACAATATCAGCATCTTCAGCGCCAGCACGCGCTAACACGGAGGGGTGTGCCGCCAGTCCATGGATGGTGCGAATATCATATTGATCTTGAAGGGCAAGCAATAAGTCAGCGTTTTTATCAATGACGGTAATGTCATCATCTTCACGGGCAAGGCTTGCCGCCACCGATGAACCAACTTGTCCTGCTCCTAGAATAAGAATTTTCATAACGCTATCCTAAACCTGTTTTGAATCAATGCCCAGTGAGCGTAATTTGCGATATAGATGTGTTCGCTCCATTCCTGCCAATTTAGCCGCCCTGCCAACATTGCCATCAGTTTGTTGTAGTTTGTTTAATAAGTAAATGCGTTCAAATTGTTCGCGAGCATCTCGGAGGGGAAGGTCGTAATCAATGCTGCCGCTATTGTTCTGACTTTCTTTTGATGGCTGTAGGGTGAGCTCAATTTCAGTTTCATCAATTTCATCAGTTTCACTGAGTAATAATAACCGTTGAATAACATTTTTTAGTTCAAGCACATTGCCTGGCCATGAATAATTGCGCAGCCTATTTTGGGCGGCGACAGTAAAATGGCGATAGGGTAGTTGTGATTGAGAGGTGTGTTGATCGACAAAATGCTCAACGAGTTCGGGAATATCTTCGACGTGTTCTCGTAAAGGCGGCATCACCAAGGAGATGCTATTAAGTTGATACAATAAGGCTTCTTGAAAAGTACCCGCATTAACGGCTTGTTCTAAGGATTGTTGACTGGCAAAAATTAGCTGGCAATTGCTGAGTTTATCGCCATCAAGCATATAGGATAGTAAGGCTTGTGCTTTTTCGGTGAGCAAAGCAACATCATCAAGATACAGACAGTTGCCTTCCGCTAAGGCGGATAGCTTTAGGCTTTCCAAGGGGAAGCTGTCAGCTGTTAATTCGACAAACTTACTTGTTGAGTATTGGCCGAGAGAGTGTAAATAGTGGGCAAAACAATGTTTGCCTGTACCGCCTTCACCCAATAATAAGATAGGCATATTATGCTGAGCGACGCGTTGTGCTTGCTCCCGCAACAACGTGATTTGAGGGCTTTTCCCGACAGGATCTTGCGTTTCAATTTGCTGTTTTTCTGCTTGTTTAGCTTGGTTTTCGAGTGCTATTTCAACGCCACGGATTAGTTTGGCTGTCGATAATGGCTTTTCAATAAAATCACTGGCACCGAGGCGTGTTGCTTCGACGGCAGTTTCTATTGTCCCATGACCAGACATCATGACAATAGTTTGTTGAGGATCGTGGGCCATGAATTCACGTAGCAGACTAATGCCATCGACATCAGGCATCCAAATATCAAGCAAGATTAATTGAGGGCGCTTTTGTTCCACTGATGCGCGTGCGGATTCTCCGTCGGAGGCGGTTGCTACTTGGTAGCCTTCATCTTCAAGAATATCCTTGATGATGTCACGAATATCAGGTTCATCATCAACAACCAAAACATAAATATCACTGTTGTTCACGAAGTAGCATCCTCTAAAGGTAACCTAATTATTATACAGGCTCCGCCTGCTGGCGTGTTTTCGGCCCACACAATTCCTTGATGTTCTTCGATAATCTTTTTAACGATGGCAAGCCCTAGTCCGGTGCCTTTCACTTTATTGGTCGCATAGGGTTCAAATAGTGTGCTGATCATGTCGCTAGGAATGCCGGGCCCCTTGTCGTTTATTTTTAGTTCCAGCCATGCTGTCTGACGGTGCTGAACTTGACTGCAATTAAGCTCTATTATGACAGGCATGCCCGCATCTTCGCTGGCTTCAATGGCATTTTTTATTAAGTTATGTAGCACCTGTCTAAAGCGATTACTATCAAGACTAATCGTTAAAGGGTGAGTATCTTTGGCTAAGCTAATCTGATGTTCAGGATTACTTTGGTAAAGGGTTAGAACATCATGTATTAAATTTGTTAGCTCGCAAGCGGTGAGTTGTAACCCGGGATTTCGGGCGTAATCTGAAAAATCATTGACCATGTCTTTCATCGCATCAACTTGTTGAATGATGGTATTGGTTAATTTGTTAAGGAGATCGGTTTGGCCTTCAGGAAGTAACGGCAAGTATTTATGTTGTAGTCTTTCTGCTGAGAGCTGAATCGGGGTGAGCGGATTTTTGATTTCATGGGCTAAGCGTTGGGCCACTTCTCCCCAGGCGGCGTTACGCTGGGCTTGAATAAGGGTGGTTATATCGTCAAATACAACGACCCAGCCAGCATCGTTTGGAAGGGCCGTACCTCGGCAGATCAATGTTTGATGACGCTTATGTGGGTGCAGGTCTATTTGGTGTTGCCAATTATGTTGTTGCTGTATTTGGCTGATAATCATCTGGGTAAACTCATGTAGATAGTCATGCTTTTGACCGATCATTTGCAATGAGGATTCAAGTTGTTTTTGCAGGTTCAGATCCAAAATATCACTACTAACGATATTAGCGGTTTTAAGTAATTGTTGGCTATCAAAGGTGATGACGCCGCTGGAAAGGCTGCCGAGTACCGCGCTTAGATAATTTGTTTGTTGCTCTAGTTGGCGGTGACTGCGTTGAGTTGCATTACGAGCTTGAGTTAATCGCTGTGTCATCTGGTTAAAAGAGCGAACTAAAAAGCCAATTTCATCATGGCCGGAAACGGTGAGCTGGGTATTGTAATTACCGGAGGCAACTGATTGTGTGCCATCGGCAAGCTCTTGCAAAGGTTCGACAATTCGTCTGGAAATCCATATTGCAAACCAAATAGAAGCCAAAACTGTCATCAGCACAATTAAGCTTAGCGTCAAGGTGAAAACAGTGACCAGCGGCTTGCGTAAATAACTAAGTTCTTTGTAATCGGTATAAGCCTCCTGAACCGTTTTACCCAAAGAGCTTAAGTGTTCATTAACAGGGAAAAGTACATGGAGCATTTGCTCGGATTGTTGTGCTTGTTTTTTGGGAATGCTGACAGCGGCACGCAATTGCAGTTCGCCATTGTCGCCGGGATCGAGTCCAATATAATCTTGTTGTTGCTGTAGTTGGCGGAAGATAGCTTCGTTGGGTCGGTTTGGTGCGATTATGGCGGGATTTTCGATGCTGGAGGTCACTAGCCGCCCTTCCATTGTCCAAATGCTGACTTCTAATGCGCCACTGAGTTGGGTGAGCTCGCGAATATTATGAGGGAGATCGCTTTCGGGTAATTCGCTGAGCAGGCCGGACATCATTCTAGTTTGTCGTAGCAAGGTACGCATTCGAATGCCAAAGGCAGATCGACTCAGCTCTAAAGAATCACTTAAAGCTTGTTCAACTTTGACATCAAACCAACTATTAATTCCACGGTGCAAGAAATGGATTGAAAAGCTATAAACAATCGTCGTCGAAACGAGGATTAGTAATACAAATAAACTGACCAATCGAATGGTTAGTCGTGAGCCTGCCTCTTTATTTTTAAGATCGCGATAGAGTCGGTGCAAGCTCCGAGCTAAAAGAGCGGTGAGTAGAATTAAGCTGAGAATACCCAGACTGAAAATGATTAAAAATAAATCATTGAGTCGAGAGCTGTCTGCTGTTGCTGAGCTTAGTAGATATGCAAGAGCTAGCAGCAAGGCCGCTAAGGAAAGATAGGGCACGATGCCGGAGCTTAGCCGTTTAATTAAATTCATGGCCATGTTGCCGCTGTCCATGGGCTAGTGAGTTGCCACTTGGTTGAGATTAATGCGCCAGGCCGCATTGGTGTTGGCAGAGCATGGAGGTCGAGTCCGCTTCGGATTTGTAAAATCAGATCTTGTATAACAAGCTTTTCTGTATCGAGGAGATGTTCTGGCGGCAAGTTAAATGCTTCAATTTTACCGAGGGCAGAGAGAGCGGAATTGAGAGAGGGAAAGGTGCGGTGGTGTGCTGTAGCTAAGGTTCGTAAAACATACCGGTCAGAGAGTGCGTGGTAACGTAATTCATAGCGTAAAGAGCTTGACCATAATATTTCGTCCCATTGCCAATACTTACCCAGAATGGGAATAGACTTAATTAATTCAAGCTGTTGTAAAAAGGTAATTGGGACACCATTATTTAGTGCTTCAGCCACCCGCGGAGTAAGCGGGTATTTGATAACGGCATTTAAAATATGGCCGTTACCAATTTTACTGATCTGTGCAGATTGAACCTTAAAATTGTCGGCACTACTATTGGTGCTTATCAGCAATAGTAGGCTAAGAATAAAGATCCGTTTAACGATGGCGGAGACAGACATAATAAAAGCCATCGAGATTGTCATCACCTGGTAAGCGCTGATAACCAATTGTCGCCCGTGAGGCAGGCGGTTTAATTGCTGTTTGCTCTTGTGCTTCAGGATGATTTTGTAAGAAAGTTGTTATTTGCAATTCATTTTCCTGCTTGAGTGCGGAACAGGTGGTATATATCAGTAAACCGCCAGTGTTGAGCAATGGCCATAAACTTTCAAGTAATTGCTGTTGTTTTTTGGCGAGATCAGTAATATCTTGCGGGCGACGAAGAACCTTAATATCCGGATGGCGCCTAATAACGCCGGTGCCGGAACAGGGCGCATCAATAAGAATGCGATCAAATTTTTCCCCATCCCACCAACTGTTGGAATCACTCGCATCTGCGGCGAGCAGTGAGGCTTTTAGCTTTAGTCGTTCAGTATTTTGAGAGATACTTTGTAGCCGTAAAGGATCAATATCCAATGCCACTACATTATTGTTTGGATATGTTTCTAAAATATGACAGGTTTTACCTCCTGGGGCCGCACAGGCATCCAGAATGCGCTGATTTGGTTGAAGATCCAGCAAGTTGGCAACAAGTTGAGCGGCACCATCCTGAACGGAGACATCGCCATCGCTAAACCCCGGTAGTTGATATACATCACAGGGAGACTCTAACAATACGCCTTCAGACGTTTGTGAAATTGCCTGAGCAGCAATGTTAGCCTGTTGAAGCTCGGTGAGGTATTGCTCGCGAGAACCGTGTTGTTGATTTGTACGTAACATCATCGGTGGTTGTTGGTTATTGGCCTCAAGTATTGCTCGCCAATTCTCTGGCCAATCTTGTTTATATTTGTTTATCAGCCATTCAGGGTGAGCATATTTGGCCGACGGCTGTTGTATTATTTGGTCTTCAAGCAAGCTTTTATTGCGCTGATAATTGCGCAGGCTGGCGTTGATAAGTCCCGTTGCCCAAGGCTTGCCTAAGGTTTTACAGGCATTAACTGTTTCTGAAAGTGCTGCGTGTTCGGGGATCCGCATATCTTGTAGCTGATATAAGCCACACAAGAGTAGTGCCGCGATATCACCATCTTTGTTTTTGAGTGGTTTTTTAATAAGTTGGTTTGCAATAGCCTGAAGTCGTGGTTGCCATCGAAGTACGCCATAACAAAGTTGTTGACAGAGGCTACGTTCATTTTCGGCAAGTAGTGGCAAGGTTTTGGCCAACACACCGTTAAGTGAGCGATGTTGTTGTAGCACGTCAGTAATAATGCGTGCTGCACTGGCGCGCGCCGAATGTTTTTGATTGGCTTTAGCCAAAGTGTTCACCGACTAATATAGTATTGGCATTCAGAAAGTCTGCAACCGACATAGCACGTTTTCCCGGGGTTTGAATTTCTGTTAAGCGCAAGACTCCTTCGCCAGTAGCAACATCGATACCTAGCTTGCTAACGGCGAGTATTTCACCTGGAACTGCGGACGTATTCTGTTGTTGTAGTGATCCTGCCCAAAGACGAAATACTTTTTGTTGCCATTGGGTTTGAGCGACGGGCCAAGGGTTAAAGGCGTGAATTTGGCGAGAGAGGATCTGGGCAGGCTGCTGCCAATCGATCAAGGCTTCTTGCTTGTTTAATTTGTCAGCATAGCAGCTCAAATCGTTATTTTGTGGTTGTGCTGTTTGTTGTAATTGTTTGACGTTTGGAAGTATATCTAAGATAGCATCGGCACCAAGAATGGCGAGTCGATCATGTAATGCCTGAGCAGTATCGTTAGGCTTAATATCGCAACAAGAGCGCGTTAGAACTGGGCCGGTATCAAGCCCTGCTTCCATTTGCATAATACAGATGCCAGTTTCAGAATCGCCAGCAAGAATGGCGCGTTGAATTGGCGCCGCTCCCCGCCAACGAGGCAAGAGTGATGCATGAATGTTGATGCAACCTAATTCGGGCGTGTCTAAAATAATTTGTGGTAACAATAAGCCATAGGCAACGACGATCATTAAATCGGCTTGGTATTGTGCAAGTTGCTGTTGCGCTTGTTGATCCTTAAAGTTAATAGGCTGTTCGACCGGAATATTATTTTCCAAGGCAAGTTGTTTTACTGGGCTTGCAGTTAGTTTTCGTCCTCGGCCAGAAGGTCTATCGGGCTGAGTGTAGATGGCACAAATTTCATGTTCCGTAGTGAGTAGTGCCTTAAGTATTACTGCTGCAAACTCAGGCGTGCCAGCAAAAATGATTCGCATAGTTGTCCTAGTTTTTTTGCTTGAGTTGCTTTTCGAGTCGCTTTTTAATGCGCTGTCGCTTTAAGTTGCTCAGGTGATCGACAAACAGTTTGCCATTGAGATGGTCTATTTCATGCTGAATGCAGGTTGCTAGTAAGTCCTCGGCATTTAGCTCAAAGGGTTCGCCACTACGATTAAGCGCCTTAACGCGGACGGTGTCTGCGCGTGTCACCATCTCGTAGGCTTCGGGCACGGACAAACAACCTTCTTCATGTTCACGTTCGCCTTGTTCGCTTATTATTTCTGGATTAATAAAAATTAAGGGTTCAGATTTGTCTTCTGAAGTATCGATCACCACAATCCGTTTTTGCACATTAATTTGATTGGCGGCAAGTCCAATTCCTGGCGCGGCATACATTGTCTCCAGCATGTCGTCAGCAAGTTGACGAATGTTATCGGTAACCTCGTCGATAGTGATGGCATGTTTTCGCAGTCTAGGATCTGGGAAATGGAGGATCTGTCTTATTGTCATTAAAAAACCTACGGATCAATATTTACGGATTTTGACTTTGTCGCTGCCGCATTAGTTGCTTCTATTGTAATGGTGATGCCGCTATTTGAGAAATATTTACTAAAAAGAGCTTTATTTCACAGTCTATATTGAAAAAATTAGGGATGATGAATTTGGAAATAGCCTCCAGTATTACTGGCAAATGTGGCTTTAGCACTAAAAATAGTGCTAAATCCCATGAAAATGTAAGCATAAGGTTTTTTACGGCCTTTTTGTCTTGATAATTATGGCGGAAAAAATCTACTAATATAGAGGCACGTTGTAGAAGTATGGCTTCCATTGCTGAAATTAATCATGTTTTTCAATGAGAAAAGAGGGTTATTTCACAATTTTATTAAGAGTAGATATTGCGATAGTTGTGAATTGCGTTTACGCTTATGGCTGGAGTATGGTTAATCATATAACCTAATTTTGCTTTTCGATTGAGGATCTGTCGATGATACGTCGTTTTTATATCAGTTTATTGTTTGTATTATTGAGCGTGCCAGTGATGGCTGCCGAGGTTGCTTTAAACCCTAACCATCCGCAGCAGCATGTGGTTGTTCGCGGGGATACCTTGTGGGATATTTCAGGGATGTTCTTGCAATTTCCTTGGCACTGGCCTGATATTTGGCATGTAAACCCGCAAATTGAAAACCCACATTTAATTTATCCGGGCGATCTGATTTCCTTGGTTTATCGAGATGGTCGGCCGGTGTTGGAGCTTACTCGAGGTTCAACGGCGTATAAAATGTCGCCAGAAGTGCGTGAGATTACATTAGAAAGTGCTATCCCAACCATTCCATTGGATGCCATCCTGCCGTTTTTAAGTAGACCTCGCGTGGTTGGCGAAGAAGTTTTGGCCTCCGCACCTTATATTGTCGCTAGCTCGGATGAGCGTTTAATTTCGGGCGCTGGTGACAAGGTCTATGCTCGTGGCGTTGATGAGGAACAAGGCAAACATTACAGCATCTTCCGTGGAGGAGCGGTTTATACCGATCCTGTGACGGATGAAATATTAGGATATGAGGCAATTTATACTGCTGATGCTTGGATTTCAGCAATGGGCGATCCTGCAACGGTTGATCTGCGTCAGACGACTCGTGAAGTACTGATTGGAGATCGTTTGCTCCCGGTTATTGAAGACGACTATGCGATGAATTTCATTCCGCGTGCGCCGGAAGAACAATTAGATGGTTATATTATTTCGGTATTTGATGGCGTTTCACAGGTGGGCCAGTATCAAATAGTTGTGCTTAATAAAGGTGGACGAGACAAGTTAGAAGTAGGCCATGTCCTATCGGTGTATCAAACAGGTGAGACGGTAATCGATCTTGTTCTTTCAGGCCGAGAAGATGAAGACTATTTCAATCTTCATAATAAGGGTAAAGATCGTGATGCCAGCGTTACCTTACCAGATGAATATGCTGGTGTAGCAATGATATTCAAGGTTTTTGAGAAAGTGAGCTATGGCATCGTCATGAAAGCGAGTCGCGCGATTCATGTTGGCGATAAGGTAAGCACACCAGAATAAAAAGGATGTTGTTCTGAATAGATTTTCAGATAAGCAGAAAATATTAGCAAGCTGGCTGGCCCTGCATCGGATATCCGGTGTGGGGCCTGTTACTTTTGCACGATTGTTAGATCAATTTGGCAGCCCATTAGATTTATTTTGTAATCCAAAAGCAGTGCAGGGTGTTTCAGAGCAGATTCGCTCCGCGTTGCTGGATCCAGACTGGGATAAAGCAGAGCAAGATCTTGCGTGGTTTTCAGAGCCTGACAGACATATTATTACACTGCATGATCCTCGTTATCCTGAGCTATTAAAACAGATTGCTGATCCGCCCAGCATGTTATTTGTACAAGGTGACGTGGCGTTATTATCCAGTTGGCAAATTGCGATTGTGGGTAGTCGAAACCCCTCTGCCTCGGGACGGGAGTCATCGTATGCTTTTGCTCGATATTTAGCGCAAGGAGGCATAACGATTAGCAGTGGATTAGCAATGGGTATTGATGCGGCAGCTCATCAAGGCGCTTTAGCATCGCAAGGAAAAACGATTGCGGTGGTTGGCACAGGTTTAGATCGTGTGTATCCCGCCAAACATAGATCGTTAGCACATGAGATTGTCAATAGTGGTGCTATTGTTTCTGAGTTTGCATTGGGAACAGCACCCCATGCAGAAAATTTTCCTAGGCGAAACCGAATTATTAGTGGTTTGTCATTGGGATCGCTGGTGGTGGAAGCTGCTATTCGTAGTGGTTCGCTGATTACGGCGAGAATGGCATTAGAACAAGGTCGAGAGGTTTTTGCTATCCCGGGTTCAATACATAATCCTTTGGCGAGGGGGTGTCATCAGCTGATTCGAGAAGGGGCCAAACTGGTAGAAACGGCGGCAGATATTATTGAAGAGCTAGGTGCTTTAGCGGGTGTGGCGATGGCAGATGAAGAGCCTCCCTCATCAGAAGAACAAGCTAAAAGTGAGCCAGATGCTGATTATCAGGTTTTATTTGATAGTCTAGGCTATGACCCAATTGGAATAGATAGTTTGATTGACCGATGTGGATTGACGGCAGAGGCTGTTTCCTCCATGCTGTTATTGTTAGAGCTAAAAGGTCAGGTTGAATCCTTGCCCGGTGGTCGTTATGTTCGAATTGGAAATTAAGAGTCATTAGAGGAATCCAATGAAAGAAAATGTATTTGATGTGTTGTTGTATTTGTTTGAAAACTACATTGATACAGATGAGGTGAGTCAGCCGGATAAAGATGCTTTGGAAACGGAGCTTGAACGAGTAGGTTTTCCAGAGTTAGAGATTAATAAAGCATTTGAATGGTTAGAAAGCATGACCGTGGTTGCCGAAGACCGATCCGCAGAAAATGAGAGCTCACCCGATGGTGCGATGCGCTTTTATACTGAGCAAGAAATGGATCGTTTGGGAGTTGACTGCCGGGGATATTTGTTATTTTTAGAGCAGGTAGGTGTGCTGGATGCAGATACCCGAGAAATAGTAATTGAGCGAGTATTTGCCTTAGATGATCATGAGATTGATTTAGAGCAAATGAAATGGATTGTGCTGATGGTCTTGTTTTATCAGCCCGGTCGTGAAGTAGCCTATGCATGGATGGAAGATTTGGTTTTTGAAGATATGGAAGCCGTTATTCATTAAATGTTTAGCCAGTACAACACAATAATCTGCCCGCACTCTGTGGGCAGTTCTGTTTAAGTCGGTTCGTTTTTGGTAAAGGGTATATGGGAAAAAAATTAGTCATTGTAGAATCGCCTGCCAAGGCAAAGACGATTAAAAAATATCTTGGTAAAGATGTTGAGGTCTTGGCTTCCTATGGACATGTACGTGATTTACTGCCTAAAGAAGGTGCGGTAGATACGGCAAATGATTTTGCGATGAAGTATCAGGTGATTGATCGAAACAGCAAACATGTTGATGCGATAGCCAAAGCGATGAAGAAAGCCGACACGCTGTACCTCGCAACGGATCCGGATCGTGAGGGAGAGGCAATTTCGTGGCATTTATATGAGCTATTAAAAAAGCGCGGCACACTGAAAAATAAAGAAACGCATCGAGTGGTCTTTCATGAGATCACTAAACAAGCCGTCAACGATGCGGTAGCTAACCCTCGTGAACTATCGATGGATATGGTGAATGCACAGCAAGCACGGCGCGCATTAGATTATTTGGTTGGCTTTACGTTGTCGCCACTTTTATGGAAAAAAGTACGCCGAGGCTTGTCGGCAGGCCGAGTCCAAAGTCCGGCATTAAGAATGATCGTTGAGCGTGAGTTGGAGATTGAGGCTTTTATTCCACAAGAATATTGGACTATTGAGGCTGATGCAGCAGCGCAAAAACAGAAGTTTGAAGCAAAATTAACCTATTTTCAAGGTGAAAAGCTATCGCAGTTTACGGTTAATAATGCTGAACAATCTAACGATGTTGTTGAAATTTTAAATAATGTGGCCGAAGGTAAATTACTGGTTACTAAAGTTGACAAGAAACAACGTAAACGTAATCCTGCAGCGCCGTTTACCACCTCAACTTTACAGCAAGAAGCATCGCGGAAACTGGGTTTTGGTGCCCAGCGAACAATGAGTGTCGCTCAGCAGCTCTATGAAGGCGCTGATACCGGTGAAGGTGCGGTAGGCTTGATTACCTATATGCGTACTGATTCGGTCACGTTAGCTTCCGAAGCGGTTGAAGAAATTCGTGGCTTTATTGCCGAGAAATATGGTGCTACCTCAGTGCCTGCTAAACCACAAGTTTATAAGACCAAGTCTAAAAATGCTCAAGAAGCACATGAAGCGGTTCGGACAACGTCAATTTTACGGACGCCAGAGTCCTTAAAATCGTATTTGTCAGCAGATCAATTAAAACTTTATACCTTAATTTGGCAGCGAACCATTGCTAGCCAAATGATTCATGCAACGATGAACACGGTTGCGGTTGACTTGGGCTGTGGTGCCGGAAATACATTCCGGGCCAATGGTTCTACCGTTGTTAATCCGGGCTTTATGAGTGTTTATCTTGAAGGTAAAGATGATTCTGCTAAATCAGATAAAGACGAGCGACTGCTACCGGCAATGGAAGTGGGTGATGTTGTTGAGTTAATGGCTATTCGTCCAGAGCAACACTTTACCGAGCCACCACCACGATTTAGTGAAGCAAGCTTGGTGAGATCATTGGAAGAACATGATATTGGTCGACCATCAACCTATGCCAGTATTATTTCGACCTTATTGCAGCGCGAATATGTTGAGTTGGAGAAGAAGCGTTTTCATCCTACAGATGTGGGGAGAGTTGTTGGCAAATTTTTGGCACAACACTTCACCAAATATGTTGATTACGATTTTACGGCTAAACTTGAAGATGAGCTAGATGCTGTTGCTCGAGGTGAAGAAGAGTGGGTTCCGCTACTGCGCAATTTCTGGGGGCCATTTAAGGAGCAGGTTGAAACTAAAGATAAAGAGGTACAGCGTAGCGATGTCACTCAAGAGCTATTAGATGAGGACTGCCCTAAATGCGGTAAAAAATTATCGAGTCGACTAGGCCGAAGTGGCCGCTTTATTGGGTGTACGGCTTATCCAGAATGTGATTATACTCGTAATATTGATGGAGAAGAGACTACCGCCAGTGAACCTGAAGTTGTTGCCGATAGGAAGTGTCCAAAATGTGAGTCAGACTTATGGGTGCGCACCGGCAAGTACGGTAAATTTATTGGCTGTAGTAGTTATCCAAAATGTAAACATATTGAGTCTTTAGAGCAGCCTACAAATACTGGTGTGGCATGCCCGCAATGTAATAAGGGCGAAATATTGACCCGCAAATCACGGCGCGGCAAGATCTTTTATTCTTGCTCGGAATATCCTGGTTGTGACTATGCCTTGTGGAATGAGCCTCTAAAGGAAGAATGTCCAGATTGTAAATGGCCAATTTTGACAGTGAAAACGACAAAAAGTCGTGGTACTGAAAAAGTCTGCCCACAAAAAGAATGTGGTTTTAGTGAAAAGGTAGAATCCTAATAATTTAATGTAAGAAGGAATCAAACAATGCGCAAGTTAACAGCTTTACTATCCTTTATTTTATTCTGTATTTCTTTTTCAGTATCGGCGGTAGAACGTGAAGGTATTATTATGCCGGATAGTCTGCAAGCTGGCGGGCAGTTGCTACAATTAAATGGTGTTGGAGTCCGGAGTAAATTCGTTTTTGAGCTTTATGTTGCAGGCTTATATTTGACCGAGAAAAGCTCAGATGCCGATGTCATTATCCAATCTAATGATTCGATGGCCATTCGATTGCATATAATTTCAGCTAAAATCACCTCTAAGAAAATGACCAAGGCTACTCGGCAAGGGTTTAGCAAAGCTACAGGGGGCAAGGTAGAGCCTATTGCTGAAGAAATAGAGACATTCTTAGCTGCCTTTAGTGACAAAATCATCGTAGGTGATATTTTTGAATTTGTGAATATTATGGGGCAAGGTGTGAGGGTTTTGAAGAATGGCTCTGAAAAAGCAGTTATTTCATCATCAGCATTTAAACAAGCATTATTTGGTATCTGGTTATCGAACAAGCCTGTTAAGGCTAAGTTAAAAGCGGAAATGCTTGGCAAATAGCCTCTCTCGAGCCTTTCTTAGTGCTCTATAGAATTAGCTATGTTGATGACTATTTTTTGATCCTTTTCTATTGCTAATAATGTTTCTTCTATTAGTGACGCATCGTTATCTAATAAGGCATTTTTTAATGCAAGCCCATGGAAAATCATATTTTCAAAGGCAGTAAATAAAGGCGCAACGGGCTGCTTAGAAATGTAACTGCTATTGTGCTGTTGAATAGCATGATAGTCGTTCTTTTTTTCAATATAGATGGGTGTCCATTTGTGATTTCTAAATTGGACAAAACCAAAGCTATCATCGGCCTTCCTATAGGCATGAAAACCCTTAACAAGGGCATTTAAGGCGGTCAAATAGTCTTGGGAAAAGGAGGAGGTAAATTGCTCAATATTTTCATCACTAAGCATTAATATTGCTTTCGGTTTTTCGGTTTGGTTTTCTACTTCAGTTTTGTCACACGCTATCAGGAATAAACTAATAAAGAGATAGCAAAAGAGAGGGATGAAAGGCGTGGATCGCTTGATCGTTATCGGTGAGCTCAATGGGCGCCTCGAATGATGATTTGAATATTAATGTAACGCTATACTAGCCTGAATCAAACATTTTTAGTTAAGAATTTATCCAGCTGATTTGCAAATGCGTGCCGGTCGCTCTGGCTAAGCGCTGATGGACCGCCGGTATTTATCCCGCTACTACGTAAGCTGTCCATAAAATCTCGCATTGTTAAACGCGCTTTAATATTATCAATAGTGTACAGCTCGCCGCGAGGATTGAGAGCGTGTCCGCCCTTCTCAATGACTTCTGCCGCCAGTGGAATATCACCGGTGATGACGAGATCACCGCGTTCAAGTTGCTGCACAATTTCATTATCGGCAACATCAAAACCAGGCCGGACTTGGAGAAAATTAATATATTGTGATGGTGGTATGCGTAGCGCGTGATTGGCGACTAAAGTCATCTTCAATTTAGTGCGCTCTGCGGCTTTAAATAAGATATCTTTGATAACAGCAGGGCAGGCATCGGCATCGACCCAAATTTTCATTCTAGTGTGCTTCCATCGGCGGTAGATGCGGGAGATTCACTATCGATTTGCCCTTGGATCTCGGCATAATATTCATCGGCTACTTCATGGATTAAGTCAGCCATCTCATTTGAATATTGCTCAGGTGACCCCTCAGGATGATCCATTTTCCACTCGTCATATTCTAATTTTTCAAACCACGCCAAAGCGATAAGACCCGCGATAGGAATCGCTGCCAAAACTCGTTTGCCACGTTCTTTGACTTTCGTTTTGACAATGGCTTTTTTATGTTTGATTTGTAAGGTGGTGATGGTCGATTTAAGAATGCCTATGGCGTTATTCGCTAGAAATCCACCAAGAGATAAACTTAAAAGTAGGGCGATAATGATAATGTTTTTAATCACGAGTCAGTGTTAATCTGCCTTCAAATTTTCAAACGACTGTAGGGCAATTTCTGTTGCTTGATCAAGGGTAGGCGCGAGGACATTGAAGTGACCCATTTTACGACCGACACGTGCTTCTTTTTTACCATATAAATGTAATTTATTTTGTGCTTGAGATAATAAACTTTGCCAGTTAGGTACGCTATTACCCCAAACATCACCTAGTATATTGATCATCACAACCGGTGAGATCAGCTCGCAGTTGCCAGAAGGCAGACCACATAACATGCGTACTTGTTGTTCAAATTGAGATGTTTCACACGCATCTAATGTAAAGTGGCCGGAGTTATGGGGGCGAGGTGCTATTTCATTTGCCAGAATATCGCCATCAGTAGAAACAAAAAACTCAACTGCCATGGTGCCAACATAATCTAAGCCATTGGCAATTTTGTCAGCCATTTCAAGGGCTATTTGTGATTGTTGTTCTGGTACGTTACTGGGAACGGTAGTAGCGTGTAATATCCCATTGACGTGGATATTTTCAGCAATGGGAAAGTGTGTAATGTCACCGGATTGCCCACGGGCTAAAACGGTTGAGATTTCACGCTCAAGGTTGATCCGTTGTTCAAGCACACATTCAACGCCCTCTAATGATGTAAATGCTGCACGGACGTCATCGGCCGCTTCACATACAACTTGGCCCTTACCATCGTAACCAAAGTTAGCCACCTTTAATATTGCTGGGAATTGGAATGAATGTTCAATTGCATCAATATCATCATTTGATCGGATGGCTGCAAAAGGGGCAACATTAATACCGAGGGATCCGATAAATTGTTTTTCAATAATTCTGTTTTGGGTCGAGGCTAATGCTTTAGAAGAAGGGTGAACAATGGTTTTCGCTTCAAGATACGATAGTGTTGTCGCAGGGATGTTCTCAAATTCTGTGGTGATGGCATCACATAATTCAGCAAGCTGATTCAATGCGCCTTTATCGGTGTATTTAGCGCAGATATGTTGGTCAGCAATAATACCGGCAGGGCTATTAGGATCGGGTTCTAATACAATCACCTTATATCCCATAGTTTGAGCTGCGGTAGTAAACATGCGGCCGAGTTGGCCTCCACCAAGCATGCCTAATGTGGCGCCGGGGAGTATCGAGTGTGGGTTGGTCATTATAGTTACTCTGGGGGAAGCGTCATCGCCAATACATTTGTGTGCTGGTCTTTTCTAAATTGTTCTAATTTATCGGCAAGATGGTTATCTGTTGTTGCAAGCTGGGCAATAGCAAATAGAGCCGCATTAGCTGCACCTGCTTCGCCAATGGCGAAGGTGGCAACAGGAATGCCTTTTGGCATTTGCACGATAGAAAGCAGGGAGTCTTGTCCTTTGAGGTGTTTAGATGGCACCGGTACACCAAGAACAGGAATAGTTGTATTAGCGGCTAACATACCGGGTAAATGTGCAGCACCACCAGCGCCAGCAATAATACATGCTAGACCTCTACCTTTGGCGGTAACTGCATATTCAGTGAGCAAATCAGGTGTGCGATGGGCTGAGACCACTTTGGTTTCATAAGCAATGCCAAAGGCTTCAAGTTGCTCGACGGTTTTTTGCATAATAGGCCAGTCACTATTGCTTCCCATGACCACGCCGATGACAGGTTTATTCATGATTTATCCGTTGTATTACTTCAAAACAACGCATCATTTTAGCTATTTTATTGAATTTAGGGAAATTTACAGCTTTGAGGGGCCATTTCATCAAAGATATTGGAATCATTGTATGGCATGAGATCAACAGCTATAATAGCTGATCCATTTTGCCGCCTTTTTTTACAAAGGCAGAGCTTCTATGCCCACAGGTGGCGAGAAGACAGGCATTAACAGTAATTATTGAAGGTATGTGACGTGGGTCAGCCAACAGAATTAGAACAAGGCCTATATCGGTCTAAATTTGAAAAAGACAACTGCGGATTTGGTTTGATGGCGCAGATGGATGGTAAAGCTAGCCATTGGTTAGTCACAACGTCTATCGAAGCATTAGGTAATTTGACGCATCGTGGTGCGATCGGTGCAGATGGTAAAACCGGCGATGGTTGTGGTTTGTTGATGCAGAAACCGGATAGTTTTTTCCGTGCAATTGCCGATGAGATCGGTTTTGTTTTGGCAGATAACTATGCCGTGGGCATGGTGTTTTTATCTCAAGATGATGCGAAAGCAGCTCTCAACCAAGGTATTGTGACAGAGCAATTAATCGGCCAAGGTCTTGATGTTTTAGGCTGGCGTGATGTGCCGGTAGATGCAAAATCTGCTTGTGGCGAACAAGCCATGAAATCAATGCCGATCATTCGACAGGTGTTTGTTAATCCTGCGGTGGAAATGGATCAAGCGTCATTCGAGCGTCATTTATATATTGCACGCCGGTTATCAGAAAAAGCTGTGACGGATGATAATGCATTTTACATCCCAACATTGTCATCACAAGTGGTGTCCTATAAAGGTTTGGTAATGCCTGAATATTTACCTGTCTTTTACAAAGATCTACATGATCCTCGAATGGAAACGGCAATTTGTGTTTTCCACCAACGATTTTCTACCAATACCTTGCCGGAATGGCGGTTGGCGCAGCCATTCCGCTATTTGGCACATAATGGTGAAATTAATACTGTTGAAGGCAATCGCAATTGGGCATTGGCGCGTGGCGCTAAGCTTGCAACACCTTTGATTGAGAACATGCAAGACATTCGACCACTTGTTGGCAGCACGGGGTCAGATTCTTCAAGTATGGATAATATGCTGGAAGCATTAATGGCTGGTGGTGTTGATATTTTTCGATCAATGCGTTTATTGATTCCACCTGCATGGCAACATGCGACCACAATGGATCCTGAACTGCGCGCATTTTATGACTTCAATTCTATGCATATGGAACCTTGGGATGGTCCGGCTGGTGTCGTATTAACCGATGGTCGTTATGCGGCTTGTACACTGGATAGAAATGGCTTGCGGCCAGCGCGTTATATCATTACTAAAGACCGCCATATCACGCTTGCTTCC
>JBJPGB010000066.1:0-27530 GCA_048595405.1 Methylophagaceae bacterium | reverse complement strand
TTTTGCATCAACAAAGCACAGTGATGCTCCATCACCTTCCGGCTTAGTATTTACTAAAGTGAATAATCTCACCCAGCTCAATCAGCAGCTCTCACAATCCAATCAGCCTGCTATGCTCGACTTCTATGCTGACTGGTGTGTCGATTGCAAAAGAATGGAAGCAACAACCTTTAAAGATGCCAACGTTAACGCTGCTCTCAGCAATACTCTTTTATTACAATTAGACATGACCGCAAATACTGCAGAGCATAAAGCCGTGTTAAAACATTTTGGCATCTTCGGACCGCCGACTATCCTGTTTTTTAATGCTCAAGGTAACGAACACCATCAACAACGCTTAGTGGGTAGTGTTTCAACGGAGACTTTTATCAAACATCTAGCAATACTGCCCCAATAAACTCAAAACCAAGAATTTTCTAGTTCGACGAATTTAGCAACAAATATCCACTTTTTCTATTTAAAAACTGGACATTTATTAACTGTTGGTGCAAAATTCGCCCCATATCAATGTCGATCTAGGCGCAAATATTCTAATGGCAAAAATTTTAGTGTTACACGGCCCCAATTTAAACCTTCTAGGGTCACGTGAGCCCGAACATTATGGTGCCGATACACTAAGTGATATTTCGGATCGATTACAAATACAAGCAAAAAATAACGGTGATCAGCTAGACAGCTTCCAAAGTAATTCTGAACATGAATTAGTCGAAAAACTTCATACCGCACAGACCAATAACACCGACTTTATTATTATCAATCCAGCGGCATTTACGCATACTAGTGTCGCACTGCGAGATGCCTTAGCCGCCATTGAAATACCCTTCATTGAAGTGCATCTTTCAAATATTCATGCACGGGAATCATTCCGACATCATTCCTATTTCTCAGACATTGCCATTGGCGTGATCTGTGGCTTAGGTTCCCAGGGTTATGAACTCGCTTTACAAGCAGCCACTAAACATACTTCTTAAATAGGACAGCTCTATGGATATTCGTAAAATAAAAAAACTAATCGATTTGATTCAGGAATCAGACATAGCTGAAATCGAAATTCACGAAGGTGAAGAATCTGTTCGCATCAGTCGTAATAGTTCAACAGCACCGGTCATGATGGCGGCAGCGACAATACCGGCAGCAATTGCTGCACCAGCGGCAGCACCGGTCGCGGAAGCAGCACCAGCAGCCAATAATATGGCCAATGCAGTGAAATCACCAATGGTGGGCACATTCTATCGCTCATCATCTCCTGAAGTTGCCGCCTTTGTAGAAGTAGGCCAAACAGTCGCTGTCGGTGATGTCATTTGCATCATAGAAGCAATGAAAATGTTCAACCAAATTGAGGCCGATCGAAGCGGTACCGTTAAATCGATTCTAGTGGAGAATGGTCACCCGGTTGAGTTTGATGAACCTTTAATTATTATCGAATAATTAATACTTTCTGATAACGCTAAACTACGGATATAAACCATGATCGATAAAATTGTTATTGCCAACCGGGGTGAAATTGCCCTCCGGATTCTAAGAGCCTGTAAAGAATTAGGTATTAAAACTGTTGCTGTTCACTCTGATGTGGATCGTGACTTAAAGCACGTTCTACTAGCAGACGAAACAGTCTGTATTGGTCCGGCAGCATCTTCTGATAGTTACTTAAATATACCAGCACTGATCAGTGCTGCGGAAATTACCGATGCTTCAGCCATTCATCCCGGCTACGGATTTTTATCTGAAAATGCAGATTTTGCTGAACGAGTAGAAAATAGTGGCTTTATATTCATTGGCCCCCGTGCAGAAACAATCCGCTTAATGGGCGACAAAGTATCAGCTATTGCGGCAATGAAAGAAGCTGGCGTGCCATGTGTCCCTGGTTCTGATGGCCCATTAGGTGATGATGATGAAACCAATCTAAATCTTGCTAGAAACATTGGCTATCCTATTATCATCAAAGCTTCTGGTGGTGGTGGTGGTCGCGGTATGCGAGAAGTACATAGTGAGGCACACCTATTAAATGCCATTGCTTTAACACGCAGTGAATCTAAAGCACTCTTCCATAATGACATGATTTATATGGAAAAATTCTTGGAAGACCCGCGCCATATTGAATTCCAAGTCTTAGCCGATCAACATGGCAACGCCATTCATTTAGGTGAGCGCGATTGTTCCATGCAACGTCGACACCAAAAGGTAGTAGAAGAAGCGCCAGCACCTGGAATTTCACCAGAACTCCGTGAGCATATGGGTAAAATTTGTGCTGATGCATGTATCAGAATTGGTTATCGTGGTGCCGGCACCTTTGAGTTTTTATACCAAGATGGTGAATTTTATTTTATCGAAATGAATACGCGTATTCAGGTTGAACATCCCGTATCCGAACGGATCACGAATACCGATCTGGTCGCCGAGCAAATTCGAATTGCTGCTGGCAAACCATTATCACTAACGCAACAAGATATCGTCATTCGTGGCCATGCCATTGAATGTCGCATTAATGCTGAAGATTCAAAAACCTTTATGCCCAGCCCCGGTACCATCACCCATTACCATGCTCCTGGTGGTGCGGGTATTCGAATGGATTCACATGTCTATAGCGGTTATCGTGTACCACCAAATTATGATTCACTTATTGGTAAATTGATTGTTTATGGTCGAACACGAGAATCGGCTATCGCTCGAATGAAAACAGCATTAAGTGAAATTGGTATTGAAGGCATCAATACCAATGTGCAATTACAGCGCGATATTATTGATGATCCTAACTTCCAAGAAGGTGGCACCAATATCCACTATCTTGAAAAAAAATTAGGTCTCTAGCTACTACCTAGATCCTTTCTTATGGCTTGGATTCAATTTATCTTTGACAGCACACCTGATGCTGCCGATCATTTATCCGATCTATTATCGGAATGCGGCGCAGGCGCAGTAACATTCCAAGATAATGCCGATCAACCAATCTACGAACCAGAAATTGGCTCGACTCCATTATGGGCTGCAACCAATGTTGTGGCTTTATTTGATGCCGAAACCGATACTGATCGTATCATTTCGATACTGAGTAATACGCTTTCACCTCAAACGTTACCTCACTACCGCATTGAGGCTGTCGAAGATAAAGACTGGGTTCGTGAATGGATGGATAACTTCCACCCAATGCAGTTTGGTGACAATTTATGGATTTGTCCAAGTTGGCATAAGCCGCCACAAAAAGATGCTGTCAACATTATGCTTGACCCAGGTTTAGCTTTTGGTACCGGAACACATCCAACTACGGCGTTATGTTTAAACTGGCTAGATCAAGCAGATGTAAAAGATAAAGTAGTTATTGATTATGGTTGTGGCAGTGGGATTTTAGCGATTGCTGCGGCTTTATTGGGTGCCAAAAAAATCATTGCCGTTGATACTGATCCGCAAGCATTACAAGCAACTCAAGCTAACGCTGAACGTAATAAGGTGAAAATAGAGACCTACCTACCGGATAACTGCCCTAATGTAAGGAGTGACTTGTTATTAGCCAATATTTTGGCTGGGCCATTACAAACACTTTCTGACCGTTTTGCTATTTTAACCAAGTCCAACGCCACTATTATTTTATCCGGTATTTTAACCACCCAAGAAGACGATGTCAGTCAACACTACCAAAACTGGTTTAATATGGAAGCTGCTGTCGTAAAAGAGGAATGGATCCGACTTGTAGGCCAAAAACGATAATGAAGATCGGTCAATACACTCTACCCAATAACGTATTCCTCGCCCCCATGGCAGGCGTCACCGATCGGCCTTTTCGACAATTATGTCGTCGCTTAGGCGCTGGCATGGTGATCTCCGAGATGATCACAGCAAACAAGTCATTATGGGCAAGCAAAAAATCATTATTACGAGCAAACCATGACGGCGAACCTGAGCCTCGTGCAATTCAAATAGCAGGTACCGATCCTGAAATGATGGCTGAAGCAGCCCAACATAACGTTAAGCAAGGCGCTCATATTATTGATATTAATATGGGTTGCCCTGCTAAAAAAGTCTGTAATGTTATGGCGGGTTCGGCTTTATTACAAAATGAAAAACTTGTGGGTGAGATATTAGAATCTGTTGTCAAAGCAGTGAATGTACCCGTCACCCTAAAGATCCGTACAGGATGGGATCATCAACATCGTAATGGGGTATCTATTGCTCAAATTGCAGAGCAATCTGGCATTCAAGCATTGGCTGTTCACGGTCGTACTCGTGCCGACGCCTACCGTGGTGACGCAGAATACGACACCATTGCTGAAATTAAATCAGCCGTTGCTATTCCTATTATTGCCAATGGCGATATTTCAAGCCCCGAAAAGGTAAAACAAGTACTAGATTATACTCAAGCCGATGCAGTCATGATTGGTCGTGCAGCACAGGGTAATCCATGGATCTTCCAACAAATTAATTACTATCTGACCCATGGTAAACATTTAGCAGCACCTACCGTAACTGAAATTAGCCAAACCTTAATCGAACATTTACATACTCTGTATGATTTCTACGGTGATTACACTGGTGTCCGTATGGCCCGAAAGCATATTGCTTGGTATAGCAAAGGTTTTTGCGATGGCAATCCATTCCGTCAGCAAATGAATCTGCTTGAACATCCGCAACAACAACTAGATTTCACTGAACAGTTTTTTACAAAATTGGCTCAACAGGATACGATTACTACATGACTAAACTGTTAAAAAAACAGTCCACAACTGATTTTGACTTGACTGTAGCGGCCGAACAGTCACATGAACCATTGGCTCAATGTGTCGAAAATGCCCTAAAAGATTACTTTAATCATTTAGATGGCCATCAAGCAGCCAATCTTTATGGTATGTTTTTAGCGGAAGTTGAAGCGCCATTATTAAAAACCACTCTTGAACATGTAAACGGCAACCAAAGCCGTGCAGCTGAAATCTTAGGGTTAAATCGCGGCACACTACGAAAAAAATTAAAAACTTATGGTTTATAGCGGAGCATTTTGCACACGGTTATATCCCCAACTAAGAGAGCATAAATGAACAAAATCCAACGGGCACTGCTCAGCGTGTCAGATAAATCAGGTATATTAGAACTTGCCCAACAGCTAGACAATCTAGGTATTGAATTACTCTCCACCGGCGGCACAGCCAAATTATTACAACAAGCGGGACTCCCCGTAAAAGAAGTGTCTGAGCATACCGGCTTTCCAGAAATGATGGATGGCCGTATTAAAACACTACACCCTAAAATTCATGGTGGTTTATTAGCGCGCCGCGGCATTGATGAAGCTATTATGGCCGAACATGATATTGCTCCGATTGATTTAGTTGTGGTTAATTTATATCCGTTTGAAGCCACTATTGCCCGTGATGATTGCACACTGCCAATGGCGATTGAGAATATTGATATTGGCGGTCCCACCATGTTACGTGCGGCAGCTAAAAATCATGCCTCCGTGACGGTATTAATTGATCCATCCGACTATAGTCACGTACTTAAACAGATTGAAACAACAGGGGCCGTAGATGATGCAACGCGCTTTGACCTGGCGGTAAAAACATTTGAACATACCGCTCATTACGATGGTGCTATTGCCAATCATTTAGGCAAAATTACCGATGATGGCGAAGCCAACTTCCCACGTACATTTAATAGCCAATGCCATAAAGCACAAGATATGCGTTATGGTGAAAACCCACATCAAAAAGCAGCTTTCTATACTGAAAAACAACCGGCCTACGGCACCATTAGCTCCGCCATACAAGTACAAGGTAAAGCGTTGTCATACAACAATATTGCCGATACTGACGCTGCACTTGAATGTGTTAAATCATTCCCCGAGTCTCCAGCCTGTGTCATTGTTAAACACGCCAACCCATGTGGTGTGGCAACGGCGGATGACTTACTAACAGCATATGATCTTGCCTATCAAACAGATGCCACTTCCGCATTTGGCGGCATTATTGCATTTAACCGTGAATTAGATGGAGCAACAGCACAAGCAATTATTGACCGTCAATTTGTTGAGGTCATTATTGCTCCCTCAATCAGTGATGAAGCCAAACAGGCTGTGAGCAACAAAAAGAATGTGCGACTACTTTGTTGTGGCGAATTCCCTAGCAGCCAAACTCATGACTTGGATTTTAAACATGTTACCGGCGGCTTATTAGTACAAGATCGTGACACCGCCTTAGTCACTCAAGATGAACTAAAAGTCGTCACTAAAAAAGCGCCTACAGAGGAACAAATGCAAGATTTACTATTTGCATGGCGCGTCGCTAAATTTGTGAAATCCAATGCGATTGTTTATGCCAGAAAATGGCAAACCGTTGGCATTGGCGCAGGCCAAATGAGTCGTATAATCAGTAGCCGAATTGCCGGCATTAAAGCTGAGGATGCAGGCTTAACCATTCCTGGAGCAGTAATGGCATCTGATGCTTTTTTCCCCTTCCGTGATGGCTTAGATGCCGCTGCTGATGCGGGGATTAGTGCTGTTATTCAACCGGGAGGATCAATGCGTGACGATGAAGTCATTGCCGCTGCCGATGAACATGGTATCGCGATGGTATTCACAGGCATGCGACATTTCCGTCACTAATATAATAATGCTGGGCATGCAATGGAACAACAACAAGTCCTAACGCACTTCCAATCACTTAATCGTACAAGGATTGAGCGGTTAAGTGATCTGGCGCCACAGCATCAACGACCTTTCTTTGACTTACTGGCATTAATATTTCATTCCACTGTCAGTATTGTCCCAGATCCCTTTAGCGATAATCCTCCCTCAGGAATTATCGATTATCAACCGACTGACAACCAACTAAAATCAGCTAAAAAACTAAAATCTAGCTTTCAATTTAAACGCCATGCTCTAAGTCATTATCCGATTGTTGGCCTTTATCTCATTAACAACCATGGCCTCTTTAATTATCCCAAAAAGCCACACTTTGATTTATGGTTAGTTCATATTACAGAGCTCGATGGCGCACAGCGGTATGCCTTACAAAACAAGCTTACGACTGTCCGTACCTGGGCAGAATCGTTGGGCATCAACATTAATACCAAATTACTTTCGGATGATGAGCTTAACCCTCAATCCTATTCAGCTTATGAACTAGAGTACTTTTACCTCAATGGTTTAGTGGTTGCCGGATCGATACCGTTATGGTGGTTAATCCCTCCAAATAGTGATTATAATTCTGCAAGTGCAACGCTTGATCAGCGCGCATTAAACAAGCTGGCCATACTTGATTTTGGTGAAATACCAGAAATATCTAAACAAACACTTTATAACGATATTGTTGATTTATTGGATTCTAATCTTGAGCAAGGTATCAACCATATTCTTCCTTTAATACATCAACAATATTATTTACGTCAATATCCCAAATTACCTTGGCTGAGTCATGATCTTAAACATGCGTTATATCAAAATGAAATGGATCCTTTACTCTTAGATTGCATGACATTAATGCTTAAACAACTTGAGCGTACAAACATCCCTTTTGATACATTAACTCTTGTTCGACAATCCTTTTATATCCATGCTCACGAACGTCTTTCGCAAAAAGTTTCCCGTCCAAAATTTCCGTGGCGCCGCGGTTTTATTGCTAACTACAGTTTGGCTTGGTCCTGGAATGATGACCTTTTTGAACAACTAGATCACCGTAGCAATGCTTCATTTAGACAATGTAATGCTGAACATCTAAATACCCTACCTATATTTGAAAATGTCAGCACATCCTTGACCCAATTTGCGGAACAACAACAGCTCTCCACCAATCAACAACATCATCTAATAAATACCAAGCTCCAACGAAGTACAGATAGTGCACCAGATATCATCCCATCTTTACCTCACGGCTTACGTGCCAAAAATAATGAACAACATTTGTATTTATATCGCTTTGAAGACAATGGTGAGTGGAAAATTAGTGACATTATTCTGTCTTCCATCACCCAAACAGCACTTTATCAAGAAGCATCATTACTGCAAGTATTAGCATGGGCTATTTGCAATCAAGTTTTGACTGCTACCTCAAAAATAATAGTAAGTGATCACTCAGGAAATATATCAGTATCAAAAGTAAAACCAATTATCCAACAACTATTACAATCACATCTAGCTACATCTGAAAGCGTGACTAATGACAATCTATTAAAGGCCCCAGAACTCGATCATATACAGCTATTTATTAATCTCGAACAACAACCCATGGCTAGGTTTGATAAACAAGGCATTAAATTAGCTAGCTTGCAAAATAACCCGCTGAATTATGCCGATAGGGGCCATAGTTTAATTGTCACAATTGAAGGCTTGATTTGTTCTAGCTGGGGAGAATGGCACTATATCAGTCATGCTGGAACAACATCGCCATTAGAGATGCTAGCAGCGCTTGTTCATTGGTGGGATCCTCAACACAAATCCACCACCATAAAATGTTGGTGCCATGCGAATACTTACGGCAGGTCTATAAGTACTTGCTTAGAAGAGCTATACAAAGATGTAAATGCTCACTACCAAAACAACCCTTATTCTGGGAATTATCTATTAGCAATTGCAGACCACTATTACCAATTACAATGGCAAACTGGCCTCTGTGACCATACGATCTTACCAAATGTGAGTGATATATTATCTGCTTTATCCAGATCTAGATCGTCATTTTCAGCCAGTAAAATTAATGCACCACTTGACCCATCAGGCCTAATATCTACCTTATTAACTTATCAAACTAATGACCAAATATCATTGTTTCTACAAAATAATGATCCCAGCCTCTCACTCTATATAATTGATGAGTTTGGTAGCCTATTTCACCAGCAATTCACGAGCCTCACTGAGTCCACTCTTATCGCCAATTTTCAACACTTTATCGCTTCCATCAAAGACCGGAATAAATTTAAAAAAGTACGATTTTTCAGGCTTGGCAGCCAAAAACCATGGCGAGTGACCCCGCTTCCATTATCCAATACGGCCGGTAAAACAATTTACCTACCTGTTACTATTAGCATGGATAAACCGAGGAAAAGCGCGACTTGCACCATCAAATGCGGCCCTAAACATTTTTCAGGAAAAGCTAACGATCCTGAACTATTTAGCCAAGTTGCACAATTAATGCTCACATTACGCCGCTCTAAAAATGATTATCCACTCTACATCACTGAATTAAACTTCCCTCAAACAATTAAAGTGACAACCAGAGACTATATTTTGCAGAAACAACGCTTGGAAAGCCTGTTAAACGGTTAAAAACTCTTGCTGTTCCTAGCTTAAATAAGCCTTAATTTCATCTCGCTAAATCATATATTTCCATATGATTTGGGTATACTATGTCTTTTTACTTTCAACAATAGAGAAACACCATGATCAAGGTCGGCATTGTAGGTGCGACAGGATATACAGGGGTAGAATTATTACGCCTACTTGCAATACACCCTGAAGTATCATTGCAAGTCATCACCTCGCGCAGTGAATCAGGTAACGCTGTCAGCGATTTATTCCCCAACCTTCGTGGTTATGTTGATCTACATTTCAGTGAGCCTGATCTTGATCAACTATCCGCTTGTGACGTGGTATTTTTTGCGACACCGCATTGTGTTGCCATGGCAATGGTGCCTGACCTCATCAAACAAGGCACGCGTATTATCGATCTGTCCGCCGACTTCAGGCTACAAGACGTTGCGCTGTGGGAACAATGGTACAACATGCCCCACACCTGCCCAGAATTATTGTCTCAAGCCATATATGGATTACCCGAAGTTAATCGCGCTGCCATCAAAAATGCTCAACTTATTGCCGTACCTGGTTGCTATCCGACGGCAACCCAACTTGGATTCTTACCTTTGTTAGAACAAAGTGTTATTGATCCATTACATTTAATTGCAGATGCTAAATCTGGCATCAGTGGTGCCGGTCGCAAAGCCGCTATTGGTACTTTATTAGCAGAATCCTCTGAAAACATGAAAGCTTATTCCGTAGCAGGCCACCGTCATCTCCCTGAAATAGAACAAGGCTTAACAGCTGCCACCCAGCACCAGGTTAAACTCACCTTTGTGCCTCACCTAGCACCGATGATTCGGGGTATTCATGCCACGCTTTATGGGCGGCTAACAAAATCTGTCGATTTACAAACCCTATTTGAACAGCGTTATGCCGATGAACCATTTGTGGATGTGCTTCCTGCAGGCTCACATCCTGAAACACGTAGTGTTCGTGGCGCCAACATTTGCCGGATCGCCGTTCACCAACCCCAACAAAGTGACACCGTTGTTGTGCTATCCACAATTGATAACTTAGTAAAAGGTGCCTCAGGTCAAGCGATTCAGAATATGAATATTATGTTTGGTTTTGAAGAAACCTTAGCTATTGATGTGATTGCAGCACTGCCTTAATTATGTCATCTCTCGCTAAACATGTGATCCACCAGCCTAAGCCCTTCCGAACTACAATCATTGTTATTATTAGCATCACAATTAGTACTATTGCTATGTGGCTTTATCAACAGCAATTCGCCACACAATTATCACAGAAACTACACGTTTCACAATTAAACAACCAAACATTACTCAGCGATAAACAGCAACTGCAACAGTCTCTCCAACATCGCACTGAAGAACTGGCAACACAACACCAAATTTTAGCCATCCAACAAGCAACAGACCAACAAGTACAACAACAAATTTCTCAGCTTCAAGGGACAGTCGTTCATCTCAACAAAGAGCTGATGTTTTACCAAAATATTACTCAAGGAACCAACACTAGTAAATTACAAATTCGTGAACTACATCTACGTGCTGATGAGACGCAAACTGATACTGTTCACTATCGGATTGTGATGACACAAGGAAAAAAAATCAGCAAGCCCATTACTGGAACCATTTCAGTAATACTTAACTATCCAAATGAGAGAGAATCTACCCTCTTTGATGAGCACCCCCTAAGCTTAAGACATGTGCAAATACTTGAAGGACAAATAAAATTAGCAGACAATGTTAAGCCCAACACTGTGACCGTCACCTTAGAACAAAATAAAAAGACGACATTATCACAAGATTTTGACTGGCGAGTTGCCAGCGACAACTAAATAATCGAAGGTACGCGTATGTTCAACAAAGGTAAAAATAAAGCAAAATCAACTCGTATTGACACTCTTATTGGCCAATATACCCATATTAAAGGTGATGTCAGCTTCAGCGGCGGTTTACGTGTTGATGGCAGTATCGCGGGTAATATTAGTGCCGCAGGGGATAATGACTCTGTTCTAACATTAAGTGAACAAGGCTCTATTGAGGGTGAAATAAAAGTGCCTCACCTAATCATCAATGGCTCTATTTCAGGCAATGTTTACGCGACCGAGCACGTTGAGCTGGCCCCACAAGCAAAAGTACAAGGCAATGTCTATTACCATCTTTTAGAAATGGCAATGGGTGCTGAAGTCAATGGCCAACTGATACGCATGACTGAAAAAGATGACAAAATTCTTGATTTAGACCACAACGTGGTCGAAGAAGACGATAGTGATACTTTTCAACTTGAACAAAAACGCTAATCTTGACTAAATTACTTGGTTTTTAGATAATAGTCCTATTCAATCTTAGTTTTGGAGTCACCCATGAGCAGTGAAATGCCTAACCCTGTTAACTTCACTGATGCAGCAGCAAGTAAAGTGAGCGCATTAATCGTAGAAGAAGGTAACGATCAACTTAAATTACGGGTATTTATTACTGGTGGTGGTTGCTCGGGTTTTCAATACGGCTTTACCTTTGAAGAAGATATTAATGAAGGAGACACTCAAGTCGAAAAAGATGGTGTTACCTTATTGATTGATCCCGCCAGCTACCAATATCTCGTTGGCGCTGAAATTGATTACACTGATGGCATAGAAGGCTCTCAATTTGTCATTCGCAATCCCAATGCTACCACCACTTGTGGTTGTGGCTCATCATTCTCACCCTAAGCTACAACTGGCCGTGAACTGATTGCACGGTGTGATTCCGCATTTCTTTGGCACGATATAAATTATCATCTGCTTCAGACATCAACGCTTTACCATCGACTACATGAGCCCCATCAAAAAATGAAGCACCAATAGATATAGTGACATATTTATGCACTTTACTTTGTTCATGCACAATCTTTAGATTTTGAATTTTTTCTCTAATTTGCTCTATATAGGCTCTAGATTCATCTTCATTATTGCTATTAAACATAAAGCAGAATTCTTCGCCACCAATCCTAAAAACAAAATCATCAGGCCGAGATAACATCTTACTCAAGATCGTTGCAATATTAGTTAATACTTTATCTCCAGATATATGACCATAGGTATCATTATATAGTTTGAAATAATCGACATCCAGAATGCCAATCGTCAATGGCAAGCTATTTCGTGCCGCAAGCTTAGTTTGACGATCCATCGTTTCATCGAATGACCGACGGTTCAACAAGCCCGTTAATGTATCGGTAATGGATATCTTCTCCAATGATTTTCGGCTCGTTATATCACTTGCCAGTAAACGAAATCCTGAATAGCTAGAATCCGTATTCTTCATCGGCAGTACATCAATCCCTAACCACTGTGGAATATTATTACTGACTACCTTAATATCGCCATGCCATGTCGCACCCGAATGAACCTGTCGCCACATCTCTTCAAATTGACTGTCATCAGTATCAAAAAAAATATCTTTAAGCTGATTGCCTGTTACATCCGACTTTTTCTTAGATAAAAAACGGCTTAAACGATTACTAATATCAAAAATACGGCCATCATCTTCTATCGCTGCAATCATGACATTTTGATCAATCAGGTTAAGGTATTGTTTTCTATGTATGGTGATGGTTCTTAGCTCTTTCAGCGTTCTCATTAATAACAGGATGGAAACAATTGCTGCTACCAATAAGAATATCCCTATATAAGTTGGGTAATATTGGGTTTCCTTTTTTGCCTGTTCATATAACGATATCGCCTTATTGTCAGCAAACGCCGATAAAAACTCTATTGCTTTCAATAATTGATCAAATAGCACCTGCTCTTCGACTGTCAAATCGCTGCCATAGACTCGCTTCGACAACCATTTCTCATATAAATTATGAACCCTTGTTACATCTTGTTGGTCGCCAAGATATTGAGATGCAATGATACTTAGGTTCTTCCTATTCCCAGCATCTTTTAAGCCAATCTCACGAATATCCAGTTCATCAATAGATAAGGTCGATAAATGCATCTGGTGTATCGATATTTTTATTTCTTTTAATTTATTGCTAACAGTGTACGGATGTTCGTACATATTTTTGGTGGTGACATAAAGATTTTCTACAAAATAGATACTAATCGCACCTAATAGAAACATCATTAAGATGACTAATGAAAACTGGATTTTAAAGTGTTTTTCCACGCATTTCTCCGCTAACAATGATCCTTTATTCAATCGTTAGTAAAAATAGTTTAACTAAATTCGTAATACTGCATTATTTTCCAATACAGAAGCTAGAAAAGATTTTATCTAATAACTCTTCATTACTAAATGTGCCGGTAATTTCGCCTAAAGCATGTTGTGCTTGACGAAGCTCCTCTGCTAATAATTCTCCTGCTCCCATGCCGTCAAGACAATGATAACCTGTTTCAATAGCAGTGTGTGCACGATCAAGCGCATCAAGATGACGACGGCGAGCAATAAAAATGCCTTCATCTTGCGGGTGGTATCCCACAGAATCACACAGGTGCTTTTCTAATAATGCTATGCCATCGCCTGTTTTCGCAGAAAGCGATAACACCATGTCTTCACCCTGCTGGTAAAGTGATGCTCGTTGTCCATTTTTATCAATTTTATTACGAATAATCGTTAAAGGAATGTCTTTCGGCAGTGTCGTTAGGATCTGTTCATCTTTAGCTGTCATGCCCTGACCATCATCAATCACCAGCAAAATATGATCGGCTTGGGCAAGCTCATTTTTGGTTCGACGAATGCCTTCTTGTTCCACAATATCCGCTGAATCATGTAAACCAGCCGTATCAGATATGCGAAGCGGCAAACCACCCAGGTTAATTTGTTCTCGTAAAATATCACGTGTCGTACCTGCCACATCGGTCACAATAGCCGCATCATGGCCCGCTAACTGATTATGAAGGCTTGATTTACCTGCATTCGGTTGGCCAGCAATCACTACGCTCATACCTTCTCGCAATAATCGTCCTTGTTGAGCACTACGGCTAATCCCATCAACTGTTTTTAGCAATACTTGTAGTTGGTCGCCCACCGCAGCTTCCGCCAGAAAATCAATTTCCTCATCACTAAAATCGATTGCTGCTTCCACATACATTCGTAACTCTGTTAGCTGTGTTAATAGTTGATTTATACGGTCTGAAAATACGCCCTGTAATGACTTCATTGCACTGCGGGCAGCTTGCTGTGTAGAGCTCGCAATAAGATCAGCCACCGCCTCAGCTTGCGCCAAATCCATTTTATTATTGAGAAAGGCTCGTTCCGAAAACTCACCGGGCCGAGCCATTCTGGCACCGAGGCTAATCGCTCTTTGACACAATCGGTCTAAAACTAATGGACTACCATGCCCCTGCAACTCAACAACATCTTCACCAGTGAAGGAAGCTGGGTTTGGGAAAAATAATATGATCCCGCTGTCAATTATTTCACCATCATGATCGCTAAAGTGACTAAATTGAGCAAAACGGGCTGCAGGTAGTTTGCCACATATCGCTTTGGCAATATCAGCACTTTTGCTGCCTGATAATCTGACCACACCGACACCACCACGTCCCGGTGCAGTGGCAATTGCAACAATGGTGTCCATTAGCAGATTATAAAGCGCCTAATTTGCGAGTGATATGCCATTGCTGAGCAATTGACAAGATATTATTCACCACCCAGTACAACACCAAACCTGATGGGAAGAAAGCAAAAAATACCGTGAATACTATTGGGAATGCTTTCATCACCATTGCTTGAGCAGGATCTTGTGGTGCAGGGTTCAATTTTTGTTGAAAGAACATACTAAGTCCAAACAACAACGGCAAAATAAAGTAAGGGTCCATTGCTGTTAAGTCTTGTAGCCACCAAATAAAGGGAGCTTGGCGCAACTCAATTGCTTCAACTAATACCCAATAAAAAGCCAAGAATACTGGCATTTGCACTAGGATTGGCAAACAGCCACCCAGTGGATTGATCTTCTCTGTACGATATAAATCCATCATCGCTTGATTGAATTTTTGTTTATCATCACCATAACGTTCTTTCAAGGTCGCTAATTTTGGTGTTAATTTCCGCATTCCAGCCATCGACTGATAGCTCTTCGCTGATAAACGATAAAATGCCAATTTAATCAACACTGTGAGGAAAACTATTGACCAACCCCAATTATTTGTCAGACGATGAATCCACTCCATAACGGTAAATAATGGTTGGGAAATAATGGTCAACTTACCAAAATCAACGGTTAAATCAAGGTTGGGGGCGATCGGCTCTAAACGTTGATGTTCTTTTGGCCCAAGATACATCTGATAATTACTTTGCGTAGCTTCACCGCTAGCAACACTAAGTGTTGGCATTTTTACACCAGCAGTATAATTTTGACCTTGTATTGATTTTCCGTAGAAACTATTTTCCTGTTCGTTACCCGCAGGAATTAGTGCAGCCACAAAATAATGTTGAATCATCGCCGTCCAGCCATTATTGACTGTTCGACTAAATGCAGCATCATCCAAATCACCGAAGTCTACTTTTTCATACTCATTACCTTCAGAAGAAAATACGGCACCTGTATAAGTATAGATAAAGCCCGAATCTTCATTTGGCCGGCTTCGATTAAACTGTGCATAAGGATATGCAGTGAACTGTTGACCACTATTATTTTCGACCTGATAATCAACATCTATTAGGTAACTATCTCGACTAAAGCGGAATGTTTTTGTTACTTTTAAACCATTTTCAGACTGCCAATATAACGGTACAACCAAAGTATTTTGACCCTCGGCTAATTCATATTGGCTATTTTCTGCTAAATATTGATCATAATGAGTTGGTGCTGGCACATCCGACCTCAAACCTGATTGCACCACAAAAAAGTGATTTTCTACTTCATCCAAAAATTGTACTGGCACGTCAGGTGCGCTTGACTCCACAGGGTAATTTAACAGTGCCAAACGACGAATATCCCCGCCATGCAGATCGATATAAACATCTATCACATCTGTTTTAACATGAATTTTATTGGCACTAATTGTTGCGACGCCTTGTTCAATTGCGGGCAGGCTATCTACCGATGTAGATTGAACCGCTGGCAGATCAGGTAAGTCTTGTTGTTGTTCAAGGGCAATGGCAGGAAGATCGACGCTGACTGCTTCGTTTGTTTGCATCGCTTGTTGAGGGCGAACATAATCATTCTGCCAGGCTTCCCATAGCAGCAATGAAACAATTAACAGGCCAAAAATAAGAAAAGTTTTAATGTTATCCATTGTGTTTTTTTGTCTTTAATTCAGGAACAGGATCTAAACCACCCTCATGCCAAGGATGACAGTGTGAAAGCCGGCACAAGCCAAGCCAAGTACCATGTATTGCACCAAATCGTTCAATCGACTCAATCATATACTCCGAACATGTTGGTTGAAAGCGACAATGCATACCAACCCATGGACTAAAAAGTAGCCGATATGCTCGCACCAAACTAATTAGGATTCTTTTTGCCATTGTGTTGCCACTGTTAACCAATGCTGTTCCAATGCGGCCCATATTTGTGCTGAATTTCGCTTTGCAATATCAGCTCTCGTCAATACTACAATGTCTATATTGGCAAAAGTAGATTGATGCTGTCGAAATGATTCACGAATGATCCGCTTTAATCGATTGCGACGAGATGCCAACTTAAGATGTTTTTTAGCTATTGCCAAACCCAGCCTGGGACATCCAACTGAGTTATCAACTGTTAGTACTGTCAATCCAGTACCACCAGTATGTTTTGCTTGACGAAATACCCGAGTAAAATCTCTCGGGTTATTCATTCTCATGGCTCGGCTAAATCGTGCCAAGACATGTTCTCCTTAAAATACTATAAGAAAATTAAACAGTTAGACTGGCACGACCTTTAGCACGACGTGCATTAATCAATCGACGACCACCAACAGTTTTCATACGCGCACGGAAACCGTGAGTACGTTTACGCTTAATATTACTAGGCTGAAAAGTTCTTTTCATTTCACCAACTCCACTAAAATAATCTGTTTTTCATCCAGCCAATAAGATTCGGCTTGGGCAAAAGGGCTGAAATTATAGTATTTTAGGGAGGGGTAAGTCAAACACTAGTGTTAACAAAGGATAATAATTTTTCCTTGCTAAAATTAACCATTGCAGATAACTTTAGATGTCTGTCCATGAGTGTTTATACTATAGCATAAACGCCCAAATAATAATGACTATTATTTAACCCTAATCACCTGATAAACAAGGAGTTCATGTGTCTTCACCCTTATGGGAAAAATGCTTATCCCATCTTGAAGGAGAGCTATCCGCACAACAGCTGAACACATGGTTACGTCCATTACAGGCTATTCAAACTGATGATATCCTACGATTATTAGCGCCAAACCCTTATGTTCAAGCCTGGGTCCAAGAACAACTTGAGCAAAAAATTAATACTCTCGTCGATAAATTAACTCAAGGAAAAATCACCACTGTGTCCATCGAAGTCGGCACTAAATTAATGGAAGAGCCAAGCAAGAGTACTTATTCACCTCGGCAATCCAGAAAAGCCAACTCTAATGCAGCACCCGCGGCTGGTAGCCCGATCAATCCTTTATTTACTTTTGATTCTTTTGTAGAAGGAAAATCCAATCAGATAGCACGGGCAGCATCATTACATGTTTCCGAAGCGCCGGGCACAAGTGGCTACAACCCACTCTTTCTCTATGGTGGGACAGGCTTGGGGAAAACTCATTTAATGCTTGCTGTTGGCAACGCTATCTTGAAGAAAAACCCCAAAGCCCGAGTGATGTATCTTTCTTCTGAACGTTTTGTACAAGATATGATTACCGCATTACGCAATAATGTTATCGACCAATTTAAAGCCCATTATCGTAGTGCTGATGCACTGCTTATTGATGACATTCAATTTTTTGCCAAAAAAGAGCGATCCCAAGAAGAATTTTTCTACACCTTTAATAGCCTGCTAGAAGGGCAGAAACAAATCATTTTAACCTGTGACCGTTTTCCAAAAGAAATGGAAAACCTAGATGAACGCCTGCAATCACGTTTAGGTTGGGGGCTAACCGTTGCCATTGAACCGCCTGAACTTGAAACTCGCGTCGCTATTTTAATCCAGAAAGCCCAGCAAAATTTAGTAACACTACCTGACGATGTCGCTTTTTTTGTGGCTAAACGCATTAAATCTAATGTGCGCGATCTTGAAGGAGCATTGCAACGAATTTTGGCTTATTCACGCTTTACCAATCAACCCTTATCAATTGATATAGCTCAAGAAGCATTAAAAGATCTACTCGCACTTCATCAAAAATTAGTCACTTTAGAAAGCATTCAAAAAACAGTGGCTGAATATTACAAAATTCGCGTATCGGATCTGTTATCTAAAAAACGGACACGCTCTATTGCTCGACCTCGCCAATTAGCAATGGCATTAGCTAAAGAATTAACCAATCACAGCCTACCTGAAATTGGCGAAGCCTTTGGTGGTCGAGACCATACCACTGTATTACATGCTTGTCGTAAAATAGTAGAGCTTAGAGAAACAAATAGCCGTATTGAAGAAGATCACCGCAATCTTTCCCAAACTTTATCACGCTAATCGAGAAACTAACTATGCAGTTTACAGTCAGCCAAGAAACCATTGTCCGCCCATTACAATTGGTATGTAGTATTGTTGAACGCCGTGCCACTCTACCCATTTTATCGACCATATTGTTGCGTGCACATGGTAATCAATTAGCCATGACCAGTACCGATATGGAACTGGAAATGATAGCAACACTGCCTGTCGCTGTTGAGCAGGAAGGTAAAACAACCGTATCAGCACGTAAATTTCTTGATATTTGTCGGGCACTTCCGAGCAATGCAACGATTAGTTTCAAAGCACAAGATAATAAAGCGGTCGTACGTGCTGGAAAAAGTCGATTTTCACTTTCAACTCTTCCCAGCGAAGACTTCCCAGATAGCGAGGGCGCTAACTATATAGACGAAATTAGCCTACCTCAGGCAGCACTAAAATCATTACTGGATGAAACCAGTTTTGCGATGGCAAGCCAAGATGTACGTTATTACCTAAATGGTTTGTTATTAGAGCGTGAACAAAATACTTTACGCACTGTCGCTACAGATGGTCATCGTCTCGCACTAGGGAGCTTAACAACGGCAACACCTGTTGCAGAGAAAAATAGCATTATCGTGCCGCGTAAAGCCATTCTTGAACTCGGCCGTTTATTAAATGACAGTGATGATAATGTAACGGTTGCCTTTAGTGCCCAGCAAATCAAAGTTGAATTAGCCGATTTACATTTCACCTCCAAGTTGATTGATGGCCAATTCCCTAACTACGACCGGGTCATCCCCTTAGGTGGCGATAAAGAAGTGATCGCTGACCGAGTGCAGCTACAACAAGCCCTATCTCGTGCAAATATCTTATCAAGCGATAAACACCGCAGCGTACGTATTAACCTTGAAGCGGGCTTATTGAAAGCAACCGTCATTAATCAGGAACAAGAGTCTGCCGAAGAAGAAATTAGCGTCGACTATCAAGGAGCCCCTCTCGAGATCGCTTTTAATAATGCCTACCTGCTCGATCTGCTTAATGCCATGCCAGAAGACAAAGTGAAATTGACCTTTAGTGATGATAATAGCAGCGTATTGATCACCCCAGTTAATGACAAATCAGAACGGCAATATGTTGTTATGCCAATGCGATTATAAGGCCATCACAGGAGCATAATGATGGCAGGAGGATGGTCACGAGATGGCGCTGTACAAGATCAAATAGATGCCAGCGTCGAAGATGCGGTAAAACTAGCTCGAAGCCAATTACCACAAGGTGAAAGCTTAACGTCTTGTGAAGAATGTGATAATGAAATTCCAGAAGCGCGCCGCCAGGCAATTCTCGGGGTACGCCTTTGTGTCCAATGTCAGAGCGAGCTTGATAAACAACAGGCAACACACAACAGCTATAACCGTCGCGGCAGCAAAGATAGTCAGTTACGATAACAAAAAACCCTGAAAACCTTTGTCTAAAAAATATTTTTCTTCATAGCAAGGAAAACATAATTCAAAAAGCGCAGTTTACACACAGTAAATGAGCATTTTTTAATTATTTTTAACGCAAAAGGGAGGAAAAGATGCCTCAGACAGTGGCTTCTAGTGTTTTAATTCTCCCATAACAACCTTATCTTCAGTAACTTTCTGAACTACATCTAAATAATAATCATCTCTAAAGTCATCGATTACTTTTTTTGCATGACCTTGTTCAACACCACTACCTAGCAAAATCTCTTCGGTTAATCGCAAGCTTGTTTCCAGTGTTTCAGACACGGTTGTTGTCGCACCTTGGCTGACTAAATCAGCACAATGATGCCTATCTTTAGCTCGAGCATGAATCGGTACATCTGGATAATATTGGCGTACTAAAGGCACTAAACGGTCAAAATTATCCGGGTCATCTAATGCAATAACAATCATTTTTGCCTGCTCAGCCCCAGCTGCTTGTAATACCTTTACATTGCTAGCATCACCAAAGAAAACCGGGAAACCTTGATCCCGTGCTTTTTGCACTCGGCTCTGACTTAAATCAATAGCAACATAGGCAACGTCAGCAGCACTTAATATTGCACCAATCCGCGCGCCAACACGACCAAACCCAGCCAAAATAACATGGCCTGCATTTTCATCAACGAATTCTGTATAAAACCCACCGTCTTCTTCTTTAGAAGTATGAAATGCCTGCAGTAATACATTTATCAATTTCACAGCAAAGGGTGTCAGTGCCATTGTAAATGCAATAATTAAGGTTAGCATCTGTGCCAATTGAACTTCTAATACGCCCACCACCGCCGCAAAACCAAACATGACAAAACCAAATTCGCCACTCTGGGAAAGTAAAATTGCTGTTTGAGTCGAGACATCATGTCGAGTGCCACTAGCCCTCGCTAACCAATAAACTATAAATGATTTTATTAGCATTAGACCTAATGTTAACCCAAAGATAGTGCCAAATTTATTGATTAATAGACCGAAATCAACCCCCATACCCACCGTCATAAAAAAGAGACCTAATAAAATCCCCCTAAACGGCAAAATATCAGCCTCAATTTGATGTTTATATTGTGAGTCAGCTAACATTAGCCCAGCTAAAAATGCGCCTAAAGCCATCGACAAACCTACTGACTCCATGATCCATGCCACACCTAAGACTAACAATACTGCGGCAGCGATAAAAACTTCGGGATCTTGGCTTATTACAACTTTACTTAGAAAAGGGTTCAGCAAATAGTGTCCTGCTACCAGCAAGACAACAATAGCACCCAATCCATAGAGCAAGTTGTGAGTCTCCGTTGCTGTACTACTATCAGCTCCTGCGAACACAGATATCAATGCGAGTAAAGGAACAACGGCAATATCTTGCATCAGCAATATGGAAAAAACCCGGCGGCCCATTTGGGTTGAAATTCCGCCTCGCTCAGCGAGTAACTGCAAACAGAATGCAGTGGATGAAAGCGCTAAACCAAAACCAATAATAATCGCGGTTTGATGGTTCACTCCGAACCAAATAGATATGCCATATATTACCGCTGCAGTAATCAGCAGTTGGCCTAATCCTAGCCCAATCACTAAATGGCGCATTTGCCATAATTTTTCTGGCTTAAGCTCTATCCCTAAAATAAATAATAGGAAAATCACACCAAACTCACCTAAATGACGAATTTCATCAACTTCGGTAATGATGCCTAGGCCCCAAGGACCAAGAACGGCTCCTGCCGTTAAATAGCCTAAAATAGCGCCTAATCTTATTGCATGAAAAACAGGCACAATCACTACCGTAGCTAATAGTAATGCCAATATATCAATTAGGTAGTTAGCACTTGCTCCGCTCATCGTAATATCAAATAAAATCAGTTATTAACTGATCATTTCATTTTGTGACAGCATAAGAGACAAACCTTGCTGATAAGCCTCTGCCACTTGTGATTCCTTACCTTCTGCCGCTAGCACCTCTGCCAATACTTGATATGTTTCACCTCGTGGGCCATGTTTAATACTTGCCCGCAAATATTCTTCTGCTTTTGCCCATAACCTATTGAGTTTTGCCAATCGACCTAATGTCAATAATAGCCATGGATTATTGCCGTGCTTTACCAACCATTTTTCGGCTTTGGCCAATTGTGGTAAAGAACCGCCTTGAGCCGCGGTTCCATAAAGATAAACCAAGCCATCACTCCATTGTTTTTGTAAAAAGTCTTCAATCAAACTACTGGCTGATTCTGATTCGTTCTGCCGAATTAATCCTGAAGTATAGGTCGTCAACATTTGCTCTGACTGCCTTACTTTTGATGACGATTGCTGCCAAATTATATTCATCTCTTCCCAATCACCAAGGGCAAGCGCATTTTGCAATTGGCCAACAGATGCATCTACGGATAAGGTTTTTACATCTGAAGAGGCCAGGACGCGACGCTTCCTCAAATCTGGCAACACCTCTTGCACATCTTGCCATTGCTGCATATCTGAATAGAGCTGCTGCAATAATTGTAAAACATAAGGATGTTTCGGCGACACTTCACGTAATTGCTGCAAGGTTGCTAGTGCCTGCTCTTTTTGATTGGCAGCTAATTGCAACTCAGCCTGAACGACACCAACAGCGACATCTGCTCCTGAGGTCGTTTCATGTGCTAATCGTAGATAATTATCACGTCGTTCAGAGGAATTTTGTTTTTGTGCCGCTCGTGCTGCCGCCAAATAATGCAATAATGGTGTTTCACTATTGCTAGCATGTCTTAATAGCAAACGCTCCGCCTCTGCCCATCGCCCCTCTTCTAAAGTAATTAAGCCCTTAGTAAGCGCTTGCCCTGCCCGATGCTGACGCCGTGCTAAATTCCAAGCTGCCAATTTTTTTGGCGCTTGTTTAAGTGTCACCAAGCTTCTTAATGTGAAATAGCCTACTAATAGCAATAATACAAATACCACCATAAAAACAATCAATGATGTTTCCAAACTCCAGCCAGCATACTGCAACAATACAAAGCCCGGCTCAAACTTTGCTAACCACATTAGGCCAGCGCCCACCAATAAACCCAGTGCAATAATGATTAATAATTTCATTATTGTGCGCCTTGTTGTTGTAACCATATTAATGATGTAGAAATATCAGGCAGGTCAATTGTAATCTGCTGTGATTGTAACGATGTCACCATCTCTAAAATGGCATCACGTTCCTCACCAACAAAATATTGCTGTAACCATTGCGCTGCAGAGTTTAAATTTTGCTCATAAACTGATTGCTGGCCAGCCAATAGAGCAAGCTGCGTAGATTCCAGTTTCAAGCGTAAATTCTGATACAAAAAATATTGCTGCTCAGGCACCAATACCGCTGCCGCACCACCATCTTGGTGTCTAACCACCACTAGCGATTTAACCTCTTGCCAAGCTTGATCCAAAACTGCTTGCAAGGTTTCAGACTGAGCCTCAATTCCCTGATCTCCTTCCGCCACCACCGCGGGGCCCATCAAGATTTGTAACTCATCAACCCGGCCCAATGCACTTTGTAGCTGTAACGCTATGCCTTCGATATCATTATCAGCCACCGCTGCTAATGCCAATTGCTCTTCTGCTAACAAAGCTCTAAGCGGGTGAAAACGATAATCAGATAACGCTTTGACACGCATATCTGCCATTTCTAATGCTCTTTGTGCTCCAACGATATCATTGGCTAACTGTACTTGTTGATTCGCAATATTCAATAAATATTCAACTTCAGCTAACGCCCAATATTGTTTTACATCGCCGAGCGATAATTGTTGCTTTTCATTAAGCGCATTAATATTTTCAGTGATCTCTTGCTGTTGCTGTTCCAAGGAACTTAATAACGTTTGATTTGCTATCGCCATCTTTTTCGATGCGCTATTTTGCTGAGATGTTTTCTGCGTTTCCGACAGCTGTTGACTTAACGTGCCATTCCGTGACGATTGTTGATTCCACAGCCAATAAAAACCTGCTTGAAGACATAATAAAACCACTACCGCCAGCCATAGCAATGTTGTTTTTGACTTGCCTGTGCTGCTCTCGGCATCAATCACTTCCACATCCTGAATTATTTCTGCTGTTGCTTCCGTTTCTGTTTTATTGACCATTGTTATTTTTCCATTTCCATCAATTGGTGGACTATCGCGTTATCACTGACCTTGCTTGTAACAATAACCCTCTCAAATCCTAATGATAATGCATGTTGTTGAATTCTTTCACTCACCACAACTATCGGTATCGCTAGCAATGACGTTATTTCATTCTTCAACAATATGCTCACATTATCCACGCCCATTACGCTCGTGCAAACAATGCAATCAGCTTTTAAAGCCTGCTCATATTGCGAGGCTGATGGCGTAGCCAAACGTCGCTGATAAGCTTCAATGTAGTTAATCTTAGCACCTCTAGCGCCTAATGAGTCTGCTAACAGCTCTCGGCCGCCTTTCCCTCGAACAATTAATATATTTTTCCCTGTCACATTGACTCGCCCAAGCATTGTTAATAGTGCATGACTTCCTGATGATTGAGTGGGCTGAATATCTACCCGTAAACCGTGTCCTTGCATACTATTCGCCGTACCTCTCCCTATCGCGACTAATTGATTATTTTGAGGGATCTCAGCTTTTAACTCCCTAACAAAATTTGACACCGCATTACGACTAATAAAAATAATCATATCTTGCTTGGCAAGATCATGCTCGGCCCATTGTTCATAGGGAATAGTCACAATCTCAATAACAGGGAATAAAAGAGCCTCACCACCCGCATCATTGATTTCGTTATATAGTTTTTGGGCTTGTTCATGTGGCCGGGTAATCAGCACTTTCAGCCCATTCAACGATTTATCCCTTGCCATAAACCTCTGCCAAAATTTTGTCTGCGCCTTGAGATAACAAATCTTCTGCTAGCGCCTCGCCCAATTGCTCGGCATCTTCTGCTTTACCATTAATTTCAGCCCGCAACATCAAACTACCATCAGGCCTGCCCACTAAACCTCGTAACCATATCTCATCATTCTCTAACAAGGCATAACCGGCAATCGGTACTTGGCAACCACCTGCGAGTCGTTTGTTTAAGGCTCGCTCAGCACTGACAACAATCCATGTTTCAGGACAACGTAGAGGAGCAATTAAGGTATTAATTTCTTCATCATTAATTCGCGTTTCAATTCCAACAGCCCCCTGTCCAATGGCAGGTAAACTTTGTTCTGGCGTTAATGCACTGCGTATTCGTTCTTCAAAACCTAATCGTTTTAAACCCGCTGATGCTAAAATAATCGCATCATAATCACCGGCATCCAATTTCGCTAATCGGGTATTTACATTACCCCGCAATGGCAGTACTTCTAAATCAGACCGCGATGTTCGTAGCTGACATTCTCGACGTAAACTTGATGTGCCGACTTTAGCGCCAATAGGTAAATCATCTAATGATTGATAGTGATTCGATACAAAAGCATCTCGAGGATCTTCACGCTGACACACCACCGGCAAATGCAAGCCTTCCGGAAACTCAACCGGCACATCCTTCATTGAGTGTACAGCGATATCAGCCTCACCCATCAACATACCTTGTTCTAACTCTTTAACAAATAAGCCTTTGCCGCCGACTTTAGCTAAAGGCACATCGAGAATTTTATCACCTTGAGTACTCATTCTGACCAATTCAACCTGTAGATCAGGATGTAATTCTATCAATGCATCACGCACATATTCCGCCTGCCATATGGCTAGGGGACTTTTACGGGTGGCTATTTTTACAGTTCTGTTTGTCATTGGCTTTGTTAACTTTAATTGTAGGGATTAGTAGAAAATAAATTCCGTTCACCCCAAGTTTGTCGAAGAATGTACATATCAATTCATGGTTCGACGAGCTCACCACGAACGGTAAAACATTATGTCTTTCTAAGTAGTTTTCCTATCTATAAGCCAAATTCTAGCATTTCTACCATGATTGCCGAATAACCGCGTTATAATTCACTCTTTATTTTGATTATCTAAGATCTAAATCATGACTGCGCCTAATAAAAAACTGTCTTCTGCTCGTTTAACTCAGCCCACAAATGCCTTTGTTGAGGAGTTCACTGCATCGGTTCAATTTGATCAACGCATGTACCAACAAGATATTCAGGGTTCGATTGCTCACGCCACCATGCTTAGTAGTGTTGACGTATTAACTGAAGATGAATGCCAACAAATCATTACCGGACTCGAAAAAATCAGTACTGAAATTGAAACTGGTGACTTTGAATGGTCTATCGCTCAAGAAGACGTACACATGAATATTGAGGCTCGTCTTATTGCATTAATTGGTGACGTCGGTAAAAAACTACACACCGGCCGATCCCGTAACGATCAAGTTGCAACGGATGTCAGATTGTATTTGCGCGATATGATTGAGCCTATCAAGGCTGAATTGAACCGTTTACAAGATGCCTTACTAAATGTTGCCGAACGTGAAGCCGAAACGATTTTGCCCGGTTTTACCCATTTACAAACTGCTCAACCCGTTACATTTGGTCACCATATGATGGCATGGTACGAAATGTTAGTGCGTGATGCTGAACGTCTTGATGACTGTGAAAAACGGGTGAATTCTTCACCATTAGGCGCCGCTGCATTAGCGGGAACGACCTTCCCAATTGATCGTGAGCTAACTGCCAAGCTCTTAGGATTTGAACGTATTTGTCTTAATTCCTTGGACGCCGTTAGTGATCGTGATTTTGCCATTGAATTTACTAGTTTTTCCTCTATTTTAATGATGCATTTATCGCGCTTCTCAGAAGAACTCATCATTTGGTCATCAGCCCAATTTGATTTTGTCGATCTTGGAGACGCCTTCTGTACTGGCTCGTCAATCATGCCGCAAAAGAAAAATCCTGATGTACCTGAATTAATTCGCGGTAAAACCAGTCGCGTCTACGGCAATATGTTTAATTTGTTTACCCTAATGAAAAACCAACCATTGGCCTACAACAAAGATAATCAAGAAGATAAAGAGCCACTTTTTGACACAATCGATACATTATTAGGCTCTTTACGTGTTTATGCCGACATGATGGCCGCAATTACCGTTAAACCAGACAATATGCGAAATGCCGCTTTACGTGGTTATGCGACAGCGACAGATTTAGCTGATTACTTAGTTCGTAAAGGTGTTGCCTTCCGTGATGCTCATGAAGTGGTTGGTTTGTCGGTTGCCTATGGCATTAAACATAGTAAAGATTTATCAGAATTATCTTTAGAAGAGTTACAAAGCTTCTCAGACCAGATTAGCGATGATGTGTTTGATGT
>JBJPGB010000065.1:0-28494 GCA_048595405.1 Methylophagaceae bacterium | reverse complement strand
TATCGACCTCATATTACAATTGATGGCTATAAAACCTGTGAAGTTGATTTCTCTGGTGTTGCGATTTATATCATGTATGCACAAATAGGTATTCAATTTCCACATGATCGAGATCCTTATGATATTGGATTAGAGGATTGGCAAGGCAATAATGATCCAAGACGTAAACTGATTAAGAGATTTTTTAACGCTAAAATAAATGATGAAAGTGGTCGTTTCAGACTCAAGAAAAGTGAACAAGAACAGCTTGGAATAGCACATGAGGTACTTTTACAAAGAATACTTAATTATCATGAGCCAATAGCAAATCAACTTCAAACAGGTGTAGGTCTGGAAACTCAGTTTATTGATAGCCAAATAGCGCAATACATAATGACTGAGATGATGAAGAGGAGAATTATTGTGCTTCCTATCCATGATAGTTTTATCGTGCGAGATGGTTATGAAGGTGACTTACGAGAAGTGATGTTGGCAGCATTTAATCACTTTACCCGAATGGCTGGACAAGTCACAGCAGATTATCCACGATTACCTAAACACTTTGGAATGACAAATGAAGAATTTGGAGATGAGATACTTAGACTCAAGAATAACCCACCATATGGAATAGTGGGTGTGGAAGAATTAGCTCAAGGCATAATTGATCAAAGATCGTCAATAATGAATGGTTATACTGGTTCTTGGATACGATGGGAGAGCATTCAAAATTCTGTGTCAGGTTGATTTAAATATCCAGCACGCCATCTAAGCGACCTTCAAAAGAAATATCTAACAGAGACAATGCTGTTTAAAAATTATCTAAAATTGTTGTTTATTGGCTATGACCAATAGTACAGCCAGTTGAATGAAGTTAATAGCTACAGACAGACCAGAATATATGGTAAAACTTCCATTGAAAATATATTCAAGCGTGGGGTACGCCAAAAATGCAAAAAGTATGTTGGCAGATGCGGTGCCTGTAACCACTATTGCCCCTATTATTGCAAAAACAATACTGCTACTAAAAGAATAAATTCCCATTCCTACTACAATTGAAAGCATAAGGTTTGAAACTATCAGAAAGCTTACAATCATTATCTTAACAAGACCTTAATACAATCTAACATAATGTAATAAATCAATTTTCGCATGGAAAAGATAGAATTCGAAAATATATGGGCTAGAGATGACTTTCTTACACTCACTTTTAATGAGGCTTTTTTTTCATTTCTATGTAACCACCATTTTATTCGATTCTAACTGACTCTTTTATAATGCTAAGATCTAAATATACCTCTACTAATTCCTCTGGCAACCTTAGATAGTTAATTGCAATCGATTTCGTATCGCTAGTATTTTTATCTTTCCCAGTTTTCACAAGCAAATCTTTTAACTCTAATATTGGTACAAATGTAATCAGTTTTAATGGTCTACGAAAAAAAGTAAATAATATTCGAATCAATGAGGGTCGAGTGTCGTGCAGAGTACGACAATTCAAACATAAAACAGCAATATGATTTGTGCCCGTTTCATCTCTGTACCAAGGACAAACAAACATGTTTGCATTGAAGTCCACTCCATACTGACGTGAAAGGGTAAATTTACATTTACTACAGGTAAACCGCATTCCTCTCTCCTCTTTTCCGTTATCTATTACTTTACAACAAAAATATCCTATATGCTATGTAAACTAGTTCGTCATTTTCTTAGCTAGGTCTTCTGCCCGCAAGTGCGTGTATCGTTGAAGCATTCTCAAATCACAATGACCACTTATTGCAGCAACCTCCATCACATTTAACCCCATTTCAAAGAAACGAGTGACAGCCTCATGCCTACAATCATGAAACCTAAGATCGTCTATTTCCGCTCGCTTACAAGCCCTTTTAAACGCCTGTGAGACACTGCCTGCTGATATATTGAACACTACCCCGCTTATATTCCTTTGCAAGCTAGTCAAAATCCTAATGGCTTTTAATGTGAGACGAATAGTCCTTGGCTTATCTGTCTTAGTCGTTGGAATATGAAGCGTTCTCATCTTCAAGTTAATATCAGTCCAACGCATATTGATAATTTCAGAACGTCTCATAGCTGTTTCTATGGCTAAAGATACGATATGCTGGACTTGAGTCGTAAATCGGAGGGCATTCAGCAAATCAATCTCTTCTTGAGGTGTAATACGCCGATCTCGCCCTCTTGGAATGGAAGGCATCTTCACTGTAGGGATTTTGATGTTTGAATATCCAAGTTCATCTCTAGACCATTTTAGAGCCCTTAAAACCATGGACAACTCGTGTTTTACGGTCTGTGGACTATGAGTTAATAGTCGAGCATTACGATATGTCACAAGTTGGCTTGAAGCAATCCTATCAGCCTTGTGTTTCCCCAATCCTTTCATGGCATTTCTGATATGAGAATGTGAATTCTTATCATGAGCTAGCTTAGATTTCATATATTCAGCAAGCGCATCTTTTACAGTCCAATCCAGTTTTTCTTGATATTGTCCAGACTCAATAGAGACTTCGACTGATTTAGCCCACTGCTGAGCATGGATCTTTTTGGTGAAGGTTTTGGAGGTTGAAATGCCGTTCATGCGGACTAGCACTTGATACTTATCGTTGCGTAAACGAATAGATGCCATAACTGTGACTCCTGTGTGACAGAGTTAACTACAAGTTATGTGAAATGGCGCGCCCGACAGGACTCGAACCTGTTACCCTCGGCTTAGAAGGCCGATGCTCTATCCAAATGAGCTACGGGCGCATTATGAAATCAATAGGCGGGATATTATATAGGTTTTGAAAGTGGTCGGGGCAGAGAGATTCGAACTCCCGACCCTCTGGTCCCAAACCAGATGCGCTACCAGACTGCGCTATGCCCCGACATTTCGGAGACAGACATCCCCGAAGAAAGGCGAAATGATACGCCGATGACTATCATCAGTCAATCACTGCTTTGATGTTCTTAAGCCAACGTGAGAACATACTCTTTTTTGATTGCTCGGAACCACTTAATGAGTGCACAACTTATAGATGGTAAAGCTATTGCAGCTGAACTTAAACAAGACCTTAAAAAGATCAATGATAGTCGTTTAGCCGCAGGTAAACGTCGTCCAGGATTGGCCGTAATACTCATTGGCGGTGATCCCGCATCCCAAGTTTATGTAACTAGTAAACGCCGAAGTTGTGAGCAAATTGGTTTCAAATCAGATTCCTATGATTTAGCTGATACAACAACAGAGTCAGAATTACTCTCACTCATTGACAAGCTCAATAATGATCATGAAATCGACGGCATTCTTGTCCAGTTACCGTTACCAGATCATATTAATAAAGATGCGGTGATTGAACATATTGTGCCCCATAAAGATGTCGATGGTTTTCACCCCTATAATATAGGTCGTCTTGCTCAGCGCAATCCACAACTTCGCCCCTGCACCCCTAAAGGTGTTATTACATTATTGCAAAAAACGGGAATTGATTTACGAGGGCAAGAAGCAGTTGTTGTTGGTGCTTCCAATATTGTCGGCCGCCCAATGGCATTAGAGTTACTATTAGCCGGCTGTACCACGACTGTTTGTCACCGTATGACAACCAATTTAGAACAGCAAGTTCGCCGGGCAAGTCTCTTAGTTGTTGCTGTTGGCAAACCCAATTTTATCCCCGGCGAATGGATTAAAGACGGTGCCATTGTCATTGATGTCGGCATCAATCGCCTTGAAAATGGCAAATTGGTCGGCGATGTCGAGTTTGATGTTGCAAAAGAAAAAGCAGCCTGGATCACACCAGTGCCCGGCGGTGTAGGCCCGATGACGGTTGCTACATTGATGGAAAACACATTATATGCAGCTGAACAATTACATAGCTAAGTCATAACGTATTAAAGTTACACCCGCCGCCAGCTAGTCTGGCCAGCATTATCTTCTAATACGATACCCATTGCTGTTAATTCATCACGTACCTGATCGGCCTTTGCCCAATCTTTTTCAGCACGTGCGGTATTTCGTTGTTCGATAAGATCTTCAATCTTGGCAATATCCTCATTATCGCCAAGTAAAAAATCTTCCGAATCTTGTTGAAATAATCCAAGAACGTCACCAAAAGAATGAAGCAATCCAGCTAAGTAACGTTCCTGATCAGTATTGTTTTGTTCACTTGCTTTATTGATAGCTTGTCGAACATCAGCCATAACTGACAACGCTAAGGCCGTATTAAAATCATCATCCATTGCATCACGAAATCGTGATCCAAAATCTTTATCAACCTGCCAATCCACATTAGCTTGAACATTTATATTACGTAATGCTGTGTAATAGCGTGTTAATGCCGCTTTAGCTTGCTCCAATGACTGATCAGAATAATTAAGCGGACTGCGGTAATGGCTGGTTAAAATAAAATAACGTACAATTTCTGGTGAATATTTTGCTAATACTTCCCGAACAGTGAAAAAATTGCCCAATGATTTGGACATTTTTTCATCGTCAATTCGCACAAAACCATTATGCATCCAATAATTGACTGATTGGCAACCATGCGCACCTTCTGACTGGGCAATCTCATTTTCATGATGAGGAAATTGTAAATCTTGGCCACCACCATGAATATCAAAATGTTCGCCTAAAGTCGTTGCTGACATCGCCGAACATTCAATATGCCAACCTGGACGACCACGGCCCCAAGGAGAATCCCATGCCGGTTCTTCTGGCTTTGCCGCTTTCCACAATACAAAATCTAATGGATCATTCTTAGCTTCATTAACAGCTACTCGCTCCCCTGCACGCAGCTCATCAATGTTGCGACCTGATAATTTGCCATAGTTATCGAATTCGCTGACATCATAATAAACATCACCATTATCTGATGCATACGCAAAACCTTTTGTAATCAACGTTTCGATCATAGTGATGATCTCAGCCATTGACTCTGTTGCCTTAGGTTCTTGGCTGGGTCTTATCACTCCCAAAGCATCCGCATCCTGATTCATCTCATCAATAAAACGTTCTGTTAGAGATTGAATATTTTCACCATTTTCATTAGCGCGGGCAATGATTTTATCGTCAATATCTGTAATATTTCGAATATAAGTCACCTCATAACCACTTGCTCTCAAATAACGTGTGACCACATCAAATACCACCATCACTCGTGCATGACCAACATGACATAAGTCATACACCGTCATACCGCAAACATACAATTTAACCCTACCTGGCTCAATCGGTGTAAACACTTCTTTTTGTTTGCTTAGACTATTGTGGATCTGTAGCATCGGGTACTCACTTATCTTTACGCTATTGGTTATTAGCAGCATATTTTACGGTATGTTGACGATGAAAAATAGTTAAAACACTCCACTTAAAATGATATTTACTCTATCATTACAGTTTTTAATAATTATCAAATAAAATAGTTATGCAAACTTTCTTTCGATATCTCGCACCACTACTCTTAATAACCCTTTCATTCTCTGCAAATGCTGAAGGAGATCAAGCCTTGCCACAAGTAAAATTAGAAACCAATCATGGTGATATTGTCATTGAATTAAATCAAGACAAAGCACCCAATACCGTCGCAAATTTTTTAAGCTATGTTGAAGATGGCTTTTATGATGGTCTCATTTTCCACCGTGTTATCTCCAACTTTATGATTCAAGGCGGTGGCTTTAACCCAGACTTTGTCCAAAAAGCACCCAATGCACCAATTAAAAATGAAGCCAATAATGGCTTAAGCAATGTAATAGGTTCCATCGCCATGGCCCGCACTGGCGACCCACATTCTGCAACCGCACAATTCTTTATCAATGTAGCTGATAATGGCTTCCTCGATTTTAGTGAAGAGAATCAAGCTGGCTGGGGCTACGCCGTTTTTGGAAAAGTGATTGAAGGTATGGATGTGGTAGATGAAATTCGCGTTGTTGAAACAGGTCACAAAGGTCCATTTCCAACAGATGCACCTACCGAAGATGTCATTATTACGAAAGCAAGTATTGTTGAATAATACTCATTATTTAGCCCTTTTAACCAAGGGCTAACTTTTTGCTATGACAACATTATTTATTTCAGATCTTCATCTTCGACCTGATGATAAGGAACGGATTGAGCTCACCGCTCACTTCCTAAAAACAGCAACAAAAGGCATCGAGTCACTCTATATTTTAGGGGATTTATTTAATACCTGGTTAGGCGATGATGTAGTGCCTACTGAATTCAGCCCTTTAATTGAACAGCTACAACAACTTCATAATGCCAACATAAAAACCTATTTAATGGTCGGTAACCGTGATTTTATGATCGGTAAAGACTTTGCCAAACAGACAGCTTGTGAATTACTGCCAGATAGTTATATCATCGATCTTTACGGCACAAAAACACTATTACTGCATGGCGATACATTATGTATTGATGATATCAGTTATCAACGGTTCCGACTTTGGAGTCGTACTAAACTATTTCGTTGGATTATCCATCACCTTCCGACGCGTTATCGTCAGCGAATATCTAATAAGATAAAACAGAAAAGTAGCGAACAAAAACAATCTAAATCATCAATGATTATGGATGTAAACAAAAGTGAAGTTGTTGCTGTCATGGAACAATTTAACGTCACCCAACTTATCCATGGGCACACTCATCGACCAGCAATCCACCAACTTAAAATTGGTGGTCAAACAGCAACCCGTATCGTATTGGGCGATTGGGATAATGAAATAAGCTATTTAAAATGCGATGTTCAACAATACCAGCTTATTGATCACCGCATCTCAGAAAACAAACTATTTAGAACCGGCCACTAATAAAGCACGTCTATCCAATTCTTGTTTTAATCGTTTTGGAGGCACATATCCAGGCAGCATCTCACCATTTTCCAGGAATAATGCAGGGGTACCACTCACCCCCAGCCGGCGACCTAGCTCATAGTGGGCTTTAACAGGCGTATTACAACTATCAGAGTCAACCTGCTGACCATTTTTAGCCTCAGTCATCGCTAGCTTACGATCCTTAGCACACCATACATCTTCCGCCTTATCAAATGATTCTGATTCAAGTCCTGCACGTGGAAAAGCCATATATCGTATCCTAATGCCTAAATCGTTATACTCATTCATTTGTTGATGTAATTTACGACAATAACCACAATCAATATCAGTAAATACGGTGAGGGTATGCTCTGTCTTTTTAGGTTCATAAACAATCAAATCAGCTTCATCCAATAAAGCTAAAGCGGTTTCTCTTAGACTCGCGCGTTTATTTTCTGTCACATTTTCACGTGTTTCTAAGGCAATTACATCACCTTGAAAAACATATCGTAAGTCTTCAGAAAAATAGATGACTTCACCATTTATAACCGTTTCATACAGACCAGTATTATCGAGTACTTTCATGCTCTCAATTGAAATATTTGGCATCATTTCTTCTAATTGTGACTTCATTGTCGCCTGATCAGCTGACTGAGCGACACTCATCCAAGCCAATAGTGGTAGCCATAAAAGCTGTCGTTTTAACATTCTATTTCCTTAATCTCTAAAATTATTAAACTGCAATGGCATCTCAATCTCATCATTATCTCTTAACAGTGCCATCACACCTTGTAAATCATCTCGTTTTTTACCTGTTACTCGTACACTATCACCCTGTATAGCTGCTTGAACTTTTGATTTGCCAGCCTTAATTATTTTGACAATTTTTCGCGATAAATCTTTATCAATTCCTTCACGTGTGATGACATCTTGCTTACGCATTTTGCCATTTCCTACCGAATCCTTCACTTCCAAACAACTCACTTCAATGCCACGTTTCACCAATTTCATTCTAAGAATATCTTGTAATTGGTCTAATTGAAAATCACTATCCGCATGCATCGTCAATACCTTATCTGACTGCTCTACTCGAGCATCGGTTCCCCGAAAATCAAAACGATTGGCAAGCTCACGATTTGCCTGATCGACGGCATTGGTTAACTCATGTTTATCTATTTCTGAAACGATATCAAATGCTGGCATTTATATTCTCCTAAACCTGTAATTATCGGACTGAAGTTTATCACTTGTTCAGCATCTAAAATAAAAATTTTAACCACGAGGGTGGTGCTCAGCATGAAGAGTTTTTAACCGCTCTTTAGCTACATGAGTATAAATCTGCGTCGTCGAGAGATCAGCATGGCCGAGTAACAACTGTACAATTCGTAAATCTGCACCATGATTCAATAAATGTGTTGCAAATGCATGACGCAGCGTATGGGGCGACAGCGCTTTTTCTATTGCTGCTAGCTTGGCATAGCGTTTAATCAAATACCAAAAAGCTTGTCGTGTCATCGCTTTGCCGCGCTTGGTTGGGAATAAATCATCACTGACTTTGCCATTTAATAACGCAGGTCTACTTTCCAATAAATATTGCTGTAACCAATCCAACGATATCTCACCTAGAGGCACTAAACGTTCTTTATTGCCTTTACCAACACAACGAATAAGTCCTTGTCGCATATTCAATTGTTCAAATGTTAATCCTACCAATTCCGACACCCGTAATCCCGTCGCATAAAGAACTTCTAGCATTGTCCGATCTCTTAAACCTAATGGCTCATCAACATCTGGCTGAGCAAGTAATGCTTCGACTTCATTCTCGGTCAAACTACTCGGCAATGGTCGACCTAAACGAGGTGATTCAATTTGTGCAGTGGGATCAGACTCTCGAATCTCTTCCCGACATAAATAACGATAAAAACGACGTAAGGTTGACAGTAATCGTGCTTCACTCCGAACTTTTCGGCCTTCTCGCATTCGCTGACTTTGGTATCGTAAAATATCGTGCCGACTCGCTGCTGCCAAATCAATATCAAACTTAGCTAACCATGTTGCAAAACTCACCAGATCGCGCTGGTATGCTGCTACAGTATTTTTACTTAAGCCTGATTCCAACCATAATGAATCTAAAAATGGCTGTAAGTAATGACTGTCAGTGTGTCTTTTGCTCATGCTTTAATAACCATTGTTTTACCGTTATTTCATGGCCTTCTATTTTACCTGCAAAACCACCAATACCTGATTTTGATACTACTCGATGACAAGGTACAACAATAGGGAAAGGATTGGCATGGCAGGCATTGCCAACCGCACGAGCCGAACTGTTTAACGCCTTGGCTACTTCAGAATAACTACACGTTTCACCAATAGGAATAGCGCGTAAATATTGCCACACTCTTTGTTGAAAATCAGTTCCTTGATAAAGTAAGGGTACCGACCATGCATTATGTGCTTGTGTAAAAAACTGTTTTAATTCACCAATCACTTTTGAGGTAATAGGAGATATTTGATCTGTGACGGCTGTGGAAGGCAAAAACAAATCAATACCTTGCAGATAATAATCAGATGCTGATACCGTTATCTGACCAAAGGGTACATCGATAATTGTGTGTGTAATCTGTATAGCCATAATACAAAAAAGGGTAACACTAAATTAGTGCTACCCTTTTTATAATCTCACGAAATAGGATATAGAATCCTACGAAACTGTTCAGATTGCTGCTAAAACTAACTAGTTTAAGGCAAAAAATGTGAATTCATATGTGTAAATGACCATTTTTGAACGCCAAAATGCTTGGTTTTAGTGGTTAACTGGGCAATTTATGATAATTTTTCTTTAATACGTGCAGCTTTACCAGTTAGTTCACGCAAATAATATAATTTCGCACGACGAACGTCACCTTTACGTACTACTTCAACGCTTGCAACAGCTTGGCTATGTGTTTGGAAAACACGTTCAACGCCAACACCGTTAGAAATCTTACGAACAGTAAAGGCTGAATGTAAACCACGATTGCGTTTAGCAATAACAACACCCTCAAACGCTTGTTCACGTTCACGGTCGCCTTCTTTAATTTTTACTTTAACAATAACAGTATCACCTGAAGAAAATGCAGGGAGATCCTGTCTCATTTGTTCAGCGTTTAGCTGTTCAATAATATTACTCATCGTTTGCTCCTAATTCCTACTTCTCTTCATGCCCATATTCGGCAATAAATTGTTCTAATAATGCTTTCTGTTCATTAGATAATGATTTCATTTCTAACAAATCAGGCCGCCTTAACCACGTTCTTCCTAGAGACTGTTTAAGACGCCACTTTCGTATTGCCTCATGATCTCCACCCAACAGCACCTCTGGCACTGTTTGGTTTACTAACTGTTCTGGTCGTGTAAAGTGCGGATGATCTAATAGCCCATCCATAAAAGAATCTTGTTGCGCCGACTCTTCATCACCTAATACACCCGGTAATAATCTTGCTACGCCATCAATCATGACCATCGCCGCAAGTTCACCACCACTGAGAACATAATCCCCAATGGACCATTCCTCATCAATCTCTTGTTCAATCAAGCGTTCATCAATACCTTCATAACGCCCTGCAACCAAGATCATCGCTTCCCTTGTTGCCAATTCTTGCAAACCTTGTTGGTCAAGTTTCCGACCTTGTGGTGACAAATATGCCACTTTAGTTTGCTGACCTAACGCCTCTTTTGCAGCTTTGATAGCATCTTGCAATGGTGCAACTTTCATTACCATTCCAGGACCGCCACCATAAGGTCTATCATCTACAGTTCGATGTTTATCCTGCGTAAAATCTCGCGGATTCCAATAATCTAGTGCCAACTTGTTTCGCGTTACCGCTCGACCTGTCACACCATACTGCGTTATTGCATCAAACATTTGAGGAAAGAGAGACACCACACCTACCCGCATGATCTTTTCCTCAATAATCCAACTCCCAATCAACTCGAATGAACTTGTCATCCAAATTAACCCGTTCAACAATCTCGCCCATTACAAAAGGAATTAACCGTTCAACATTATGTTCTTTATCTTGAACAAGCAACACATCATGTGCGCCCGTTTCAAGTATTTCTTTAACCTGTCCCAAAACTTCATCTTGCAGGTTAATCACTGCTAAACCAATTAATTCAGACCAATAAAACTCATCTTTCACTGTTGGTTTTAACTGTTTTTTGGTAATGGCTAATTCACTACCTATTAAAGGTAAAACATGATCAGGATCGGTTACATCAACCAGTCCCATCACTATGCCTTTACCTTGAACACGTCCACCGGACACATTCGCTTCAACCCATTCACCTTGACGTGAAATATAAAGGGGAGAATAACTTAATATATTTTGTCGAGGTTCGGTGAATGAAAATACTTTCATCCATCCTTTTACCCCAAAGGTGCCAGATATTTTTCCTACCGGGATAAATTCCTCGGGAGTGTCCACACTAAAACCTACAATATTTACAGCAATTAAGCTGCTTTTTGCACTTGCTCAATAAGCTTAGTGACACGAGCTGACGTTTGCGCACCTTCACTAATCCAATGAGTAATACGTTCCATATCTAAACGTAAAGTCTCTTCTTGACCTTGTGCCAATGGATTAAAAAAGCCTACACGCTCAATGCAACGACCATCACGTTTATTACGTGAATCCGCCACAACAACTGCATAATAAGGCTGCTTTTTTGCGCCGCCGCGAGATAATCTAATTGTTACCATATTCCTGCCTGTACAAAACTGGATCGAAAAACAGAGACATTCTACGCAACTATCCGTAGTTTGAAAAGCTTAAGTTTGCTTTATCTTTAGAAAGGCAACCCACCACCCATGGGCATTTTACCACCGAGCGCTCTCATCATCTTAGCCATACCACCTTTTTGACTCATTTTTTTCATCATTTTTTGCATTTGAGCAAACTGTTTTAACAGGCGGTTAACATCTTGAATCTGAGTGCCAGAGCCCGCTGCAATGCGTTTTTTACGTGAGCCTTTGATAATATCCGGTCGGATACGTTCCTTTTTAGTCATTGAATTAATGATCGCTTCCAATTTACCCATTTCTTTATCATTAACTTGTTGTTTAGCTGCTGCTGGAATATTACTCATGCCCGGCATTTTTTCCAACATAGAACCAATGCCCCCCATATTACCCATTTGGCGGAGCTGGTCTCTAAAATCTTCTAAATCAAATCCTTTACCTTTTTTAAGCTTATTGGCTAATTTTTCAGCAGAGCCTTTGTCCATTTTTTGTTGTGCTTCTTCCACCAAAGACAACACATCACCCATACCTAATATTCGTGAGACCACACGATCAGGATGGAAGGGTTCTAAAGCCGCTGTTTTTTCACCAACCCCCATGAACTTAATGGGTTTACCAGTAATATGACGAATAGATAATGCCGCACCACCACGCGCATCACCATCAGTTTTAGTCAAAATCACACCAGTTAATGGCAAAGCTTCATTAAAGGCCTTTGCCGTATTGGCGGCATCCTGCCCGGTCATACTATCAACAGTAAATAATGTCTCAACGGGGTTTATTGCAGCATGAATGCCTTTAATTTCCGACATCATGTCATCGTCAATATGCAGACGACCTGCCGTATCAATAATCACCACATCAATAAGCTGAGATTTTGCTTGTGCGACCGCAGCTTGTGCAATATCAATAGGGTTTTGGTCTGACTGGCTTGGAAAAAAGTGAGCATCAACCTCATTCGCCAATGTTTTCAATTGCTCAATCGCCGCAGGGCGATAGACATCTGTACTAGCAACCATAACTGATTTCTTTTCGCGCTCTTTTAACCAACGCGCCAACTTAGCAACACTGGTTGTTTTACCGGCACCTTGCAGACCGGCCATCAAAATCACTGCTGGCGGTTGCATGGCTAAGTTAAGCGTTTCATTGGCCTCGCCCATCACCTCAACTAATTCGTCATTAACAATTTTAACTAAGGCTTGGCCAGGCGTCAGACTACGCAATACATCTTGCCCCATTGCACGCTCTTGTACCCGACCAATAAATTCACGAACGACAGGTAAAGCAACGTCTGCTTCAAGTAATGCCATACGTATTTCACGCAGTGTTTCTTTTACATTATCTTCGGTAATTCGCCCTTGGCCACGAAGCTTTTTTAGCGTACTACCCAGTCTTTCACTCAAACTATCAAACATGGTTCACCTTGTTCTAGTTATGCATACCTGAAAAGTCGGTATGTAATATAGTTTCATTATAACTGATATCATTAGCAGGTTTATCGGACATCGTTTATCATTCTTGTCGATGCAAAGAGTAATTATGGAAACTTGTGAGGAATAAAATGCCATGGCTTTGGCAAATGCATTAGCTATCTTGCTTTATCTAAGTTGTAGCGTCATTTTAATACGGATTTTTGTCCAACGTGATGTTGCCTCCAAAATACCTCTTCCGGTCGGCCTATTAACCTTATTAGCCCTGATCTTTCATGCAAGCGATATTTTCTTCACCATGAGAAATGTGGGTGGATGGGATCTAGGACTATTCTCATCATTAAGTATCGCTAGCTGGTTAATGGCCCTGATTGCATTTTTGATCGGTATAAAATCATCCAAAGCACACCCAGGGATCATCATTTATCCTCTGGTCATGATTAGCTTAGTTTTAAAATCAAACCTACCCAGCATACAAACAGCCACACTTATTGAGCCAGCACTTGAATGGCACATCTTATTATCACTAGCGGCCTATAGCTTGTTTACCCTTGCTGCAATTCAGTCCATCATCTTATCAATTCAAGAACAACAACTCCGCCATCACCATAGCGGCGGTATTTTACGAAAATTACCGCCCGTGCAGACGATGGAACATAGCCTTTTTCAACTTATTACTGTCGGGTTTATTTTATTAACAATTGGGTTTATCACCGGTATCATTTTTGTTGAAGATTTATTTGCACAACATCTTATTCACAAAACTGTGCTGTCCATCACAGCATGGATTGTCTTTGCCACCTTATTATGGGGCAGATGGAAATACGGCTGGCGAGGCAATACAGCCGTCAAATGGACGATAGTGGGATTTATATTTCTGGTGCTTGCTTATTTTGGTAGCAAATTAGTACTAGAATTTATTATAAAGCCTGTATAACAAAATGCTTGAATCAACATCTCTCACATTATTATTCTCTATCTTATTAATTCTGCTGCTTTTTTCAGCCTTTTTTTCTAGTTCTGAAACAGCATTAATGTCGCTTAACCGATATCGCCTTCGCCATTTAGAAAGTGAAGGCCATGCCGGCGCTATTCGGGCTAGTCAATTATTAGCCAGACCTGATAGATTAATTGGCTTGATTTTGCTCGGTAATAATTTTGTCAATATCTTTGCCTCAGCAATTGCCACTATTATTGGAGTGAAATTATATGGAGAAAACGGTATTGTGATTGCTACCTTTTCACTGACGCTAATTGTATTGTTGTTCGCAGAAGTGACCCCTAAAACATTGGCGGCCTTACATCCAGAACGTGTTGCATTTCCAGCAAGCATCATACTCAAACCCTTACTGATACTGCTCTATCCTTTAGTGTGGTTTACTAATGCAATCACTAATCGCATATTAAGCCTATTTGGCGTATCGCCAGAGGATTCTTCATCTGCTGCCATCAATTCAGAAGAGCTACGCATGGCTTTAAAAGAGGCCGGCAGTCTTATTCCAAAACGCCATAAAAAAATGCTGGTCAGTATTCTTGATTTAGAAAAAATGACCGTCAATGATGTCATGATCCCTCGTAATGAAATCGAAGGGCTTGATATCAATGGCTCACTGCCTGATATCACCAAGCAATTATCTTATTGTGCTTATACTCGACTACCAGTTTATCAAGACACCATGGATAATATTACCGGTATATTGCATGTTCGGAAGGCCATGCACCTGCTCGCCCAAGATAATCTGACACGAGAAACCTTGAATAGCATTGTAAAAGAAGTCTATTACGTACCAGAAGATACCCCGCTCAACACACAATTGATTCAATTCCAACGTCATCGGAGGAGAACTGGGCTCGTTGTTGATGAATATGGTGATCTACTGGGACTAACCACTTTAGAAGATATTTTCCGAGAAATCGTCGGTGAATTTACTGCCGATTTGATTGATGAAGATAAAGATATCCATCCACAGGAAGACGGAAGTTACCTAATTAATGGCTCTGCTAATATCCGTGATATTAATCGCAATAATCATTGGGAACTGCCTACCGATGGACCTAAAACGATAAATGGTCTTATCCTAGAATATTTGGAAAGCATTCCTAATCCTGGTGTTAGTTTACGTATTGGCGATTATATTATTGAAGTTGTACAAACAACTGATAACGTTGTCCGTACAATCCGCATCCGTATCGACAAACTCCCAGTAGAGATAATTGAATCATGACCGCTTTACGCCTTAAAGCCTGCAGTCTAAGTAGCATCGATAATATATCGTTGAAATCAATGCTGGGGCTTGCCCGTGATCTCCTCACCCGTGAATGGGTCATTATTGAGCAAGGTGAAGCTGATCTATGCCTTTATTCTGTAGATACTGCTGACAGCAAGATTGCATGGCTACAACGTGGTGAAGGTCTAACCGCCCTCTTAGTCGCGGGTAATAATACCGATGAAATAGCAGATATATTTTTGAAAAAACCACTCCGAGCTAAAAATTTCTCAGAAGCCCTCAATTCTATTGAACAAAAAATTAAAGCCAGTAAACAACCTAAAAAAATAGCGAAGAAAAAGCAAGGTAAAGCCAAATCCAAAACAGCTAATAAACCTTCTCTGTTTGCTTCTCTATCATCTAATATATCTAAGGTACTGACAAGCAATAAATCACCTGCCAAAGATCTACCCGCTTTAACATTATATTTACCAGAAACGACCAAAGCTAAGCCAGATACAATTTTAGATCCTACCCTACTAAAACGATGGCTTAAAGGGCTACCTGAAAATGATGATGACAAAATAATCAGCTCAATTTTAAGTAATATCAGCCCTTTAAATCGCGCTGTTATCCCAGCAAAAACGCGTCTCGCCTTATTAGATGTTTATCGCCAACCTATTAGTAAATTGGTTTTTCATCGTGATATAGCTGCCATCAAACGAGAAATCGATTCACCCGCTGAGTTTTTTAAAACGGTAAATGCACTCAGTTTATTACTTGAAGAGCTTGCCATCGGCTATAAAATTATTATTAATGACGCCTATCAACAAGGAGCGAGGCCTCAATCTAATGATCAATTTTTGATCGCACTGAATCGAGCAACAGAACTAAACAGTCTTTGTATTTTGCACGCTTATCGCTATTACCGTTCTGCTCCAACAAACACCATGCACGAACTACATCAATTCTACATTTATAGTGAAGCCAGTGAAACATTACACAATTCTGACTCCGTCAAAGATGTTGATATAAACACATCCGTTTATCAAATCTATTGCCAAATCATACTAAGCGGTATTGCCGATCCGTACAGCTTAGAAAAATACGATATATTCCGACTTTATAATCTGATGGGAAAATTAACAGATAAAATAGAAATTACACCGCTTAGCCACAAACAAACAAAAGCCACCAGTGAATTTCTTATGTCAGGCAATTTCTGCATTGATTACACCAGTGATCACCTACCAACGCCATTAACTAAAACCGCTACCGAAAAACGGTCCTTACCTCAAACAAGAATCTTAAATACCCAGGGTGTATTACTGGCAATAGAACAAGTTTTTGCTAAAGCTACAAAAACAGTCGGACCCGGCTCTTATGATCTGGATATGCAATTATTGAAAAAAATAATTCCGCAAATTAATACCTCTTACGAACGAAAATACCATCGTCTCCCCAGTATAAAACATCGCCAAATTAATGTAGCTAACGGTGTTTTAATCATCCATAAAGGTTTAAACGATAGCAACCTGTCCGAAACACTTGAATGGACAATGATCAACCAAGGTAGTGGCGGTATGATGGCTAGCCGTGATAGTGAAGGTTGCCGGCAACTCAATATTGGTGAGTTAATGGGTGTTTTTGAACATAAATTACCACCAAAACTTGGCACCATACGCTGGTTACACACCAATAATAATGGCATTTTACAAGTAGGGTTAGATGTTCATGCAGACCACCCTATCGCAGTATCTTATACCCCAGAAGGTGACTCAAAGTTACAACGAGGCTTATTGCTACCTGATGAAAATGATCCCAAACAATCAATGACTCTCATCGTTAATAAAGGCATTTATTCGACCAACCGAGTATTTCATATTATTGAAGGTGCAGAAGAATATACTGTCTCTGCCGATAAATTAATCGATAATGCCTTCAACTATGAACAATTTAGCTTTACTATTGCACCTAATAAACGCTGAAACAAATCACATTGCTTATTGTCATAGCAATACATAAAAGGAAATTACATGCGTATTCTGTTCAAATTAATTGTACTACTCATCATAATCATCATTGCAGGGCTAATTGCCATACCCTTCATTGTTGATCCCAATGACTACAAACAAGAAATTTCCGAGCAAGTCGAAAAAGCAACTGGCCGAACCCTAACACTTGAAGGCGATATTGGCTTATCGGTATTCCCATGGGTTGCACTTGAACTTGGCCCATTATCACTAAGTAATGCAAAAGGGTTTAAAGCTGATACCTTTGCTAAAGTAGAGGCGGCAGAAATTCGTATTAAATTAATGCCATTACTACAAAAACAATTGGAAATGGATACCATTGTTCTTGATGGCTTGGTACTGAACCTTGAAAAAAATAAGGCTGGCAAAACAAACTGGGATGATCTCACTGGTGGTGACAACGCAGCAGCTCCAGAAAAGTCAGATTCATCAAGTGATGGTACACCAGCACTAGCAGCTATCACTATTGCTGGCGTTAAATTATCTAATGCTAATATTTTATGGGCAGATGCCAGCACTTCCGAAAACTATAGCTTGAGCAACGTCAACTTAACGACCGATCCATTAGTTCCCGGCAAACCAACAGCAGTTGAAATGGACTTCGATCTCGTTAGCGCAAAACCACAAGCAAAGGCACATGTAGCTTTAACAAGTAAAGTCATGATTGATATTGAATCTCAACAATACGCATTAACTGATCTCAAATTTACGACTCAAGCGGAAGGCCAAGAACTCCCATTTTCACAAGCAAATATTGCATTAACCGGTGATGTGAATGCCGATATAGCCAACCAACTAGTGACTATTGATGACCTTTTATTAACCGCCAAAGCTAATAAAGATCAACAAATTATTGATGCCACATTATCGGCCGCCATTTCTACCAATCTTGCTAATCAACAAACATCATTGAAAGCGGTTGAACTCAATGCTGAAATTATTGATCCAGCCTTACCCGGCGGTAAAACAAAACTGAATTTAACAAGTGATATTACAGCTGATATGCAAAAGCAAACTCTATTACTCTCAGCTCTCGTCCTCGAAGTACAAGATTTATTGCTCAATGGTGATATTAATGTCACTAAACTAGTGTCGGATAATCCCAATGTTGCCGGTAATATTAATATCAAGCCTTTTAATGCAAGGCAGTTGGCCAAAAGCTTAGCCATCGAATTGCCTGTAATGGCTGATGATTCCACCCTTGAACTTATTGAACTAAATACTGAATTCACAGCTTCTAGCCAACACTTTAATGCCACACAATTAAATGTCACATTAGACCAAAGTAAATTAATAGGCCAATTAGCCGTCAACAATTTTGCTAAGCCAGCCATTCAATTCAAGTTAAAATTGGATGACATAGATGCCGATCGTTATTTACCACCTGTAACTGAGGGAGACCAAGCTGCTGCCCCACCAGCAGCAACTGCCGCCGCAGGTGCCAGTGAATTACCACTTGAAACCATCAGACAACTCAATGCCAAAGGCACCTTAGATATTGGTAAATTAAAAATCAGTGGTACTCATAGTGAAAACATTCATATTGAAATTAATAGCGCCGGCGGTGTCGTGAAATTAGATCCCATGAGCGCCAATATGTATCAAGGAAAATATAACGGTAGCGTCCACCTTGATGCCCGTGGAAAAACCCTTAAACTAGCCATTAATGAAAACCTTAAAGGTGTGCAAGTTGGCCCATTATTAAAAGACTTAAACGGTGATGACAAACTTTCTGGTGTGGCCAATGCTCAGGTAAAGTTAACCGGCAATGGCGCTACTATTGATCAAATAAAAAAAACACTAAGCGGTAATGGTAACTTTTCTTTTACTGACGGCGCGCTAAAAGGCGTTAATGTTGCCGAAAGTATTCGCAAAGCCAAAGCGGCGCTATCTGGCCAAAAGCTGGCTCCTTCAGGAGAGCCTGTTCAAACAGATTTCTCTAGCCTAACAGGATCCTTTACGGCTACCAATGGCATTATTGATAATCAGGATTTACAAGTATCTTCACCATTATTGCGTATCACCGGTGCTGGTTTGATTGATATTCCAAAAGAAGGAATTGATTACGGCTTGAAAGTCGCTATCGTCGGATCAACAGCGGGTCAAGGCGGTGCAGAATTAGCCGAACTTAAAGGGCTAACCATCCCGGTTAAAATCACTGGTACATTTAACGATCCAAAACCAAGTGTCGACCTTGCTAGTATGTTTAAGCAACAAGCCACTGACAAAGCAAAAGCAGCTGTCGCAGATAAATTAAAAGACCAATTAGGTGGCGATTTAGGTGGACTACTAGGCGGTGTACTAGGAACAGACAGTGATGAATCAACAACCGCCCCAGCGGATAGCACAACAGAATCTGAACCAACATCACAAACTGATCCTGAACCAGCTAAAGCTCCTGAAGAGCAGGTAAAAGATGCACTTAAAGATAAACTAAAAGGCTTCTTTTAAACGCATACAACTAGCCCATAGTTAGTTTTGCTATGGGCTATTAATTTATGTTGAATTCCTCAAAAGACTTTAGTGACCAATTATTAGTCTGGTTCGATCACTCTGGCCGTAAAAATCTGCCATGGCAACGCAATGTCACACCGTATCATGTGTGGCTGTCTGAAATAATGCTACAACAAACACAAGTCGCCACAGTTATCCCCTATTATCAACGGTTTGTTGACCGTTATGGCGATATCGATGCTTTATCACAAGCACGCCTTGATGATGTCCTCGCTTTATGGACGGGCTTAGGTTATTACGCTCGTGCTAGAAACTTACATAAAGCTGCTATTATTATGGTGAATGATCATCAAAGTGAAATGCCCAATGACTTAGAGCAACTAATTGCATTACCCGGTATTGGTCGTTCGACCGCTGGTGCAATTATGGCACTAGCATATCATCAGCATTACCCCATTCTGGATGGCAATGTGAAGCGTGTTCTAACCCGATACGATGCCATAACAGGTTGGACTGGCAATAAAGCTATTGAGCAACAGCTATGGCAACGTGCTGAGCAATTACTACCAAAGAATCGTATTGCTGATTACATCCAAGCTCAAATGGACTTAGGTGCGACTGTTTGTACTCGCTCTAAACCTAAATGTAATTGCTGTCCCGTTCAAGATAATTGCCGCGGATTTCAGCAGGGCAAACCAAGCCAATACCCATCACCAAAGCCTAAAAAAGCTATACCGATCCGCAAAACCAATTGGATTATCGCGCAATCATCGAATGGCAAGATTTTATTACAGAAGCGGCCTAGTAATGGAATTTGGGGAGGATTATGGAGTTTCCCGGAGTCAGATAACAATAAAAGTATTGATTATATTTGTAAAAATAGCTTTAATATAGAGGTAATATACAAATCGCCACAACCTTCTATACGTCATGTATTTAGCCACTTTAAGCTAGATATACACCCTTATATTGTATCTGGAAATGAGAGTATTAATCATATTGATGAGAATAAAAGTTTTGCTTGGTATAAAATAGATGATGCATTACAACTAGGTTTGCCCTCACCGGTAAAATCGTTTTTAAAATCATTACAATAAGAGGAACTCATGGCACATATTGTTCAATGTGTTAAACTCGGAAAAGAAGCTGAAGGTCTGGATTTTCCACCCTACCCTGGTGAGCTTGGCAAAAAGATATATGAGTCAGTCTCGAAAGAAGGCTGGCAAATGTGGTTAGGCCAACAAACAATGTTGATTAATGAATATCGTTTGTCATTGGCTGATCCAAAGTCACAGCAGTTTCTTAAGGAAGAATTAGATAAATTTTTCTTTGGAGAAGGCTCAAAACCACCAACAGATTTTGTGGCTGAATAAATTTTAAACAACTAGAACACTAGTTAAATAACGACAGAGGTTAGACATGGCAGAGCAAGTTACTGGAACCGTTAAATGGTTCAATGATGCAAAAGGTTTCGGTTTTATCGAGCAAACAGACGGTCCTGATGTATTTGTACATCACAGTGCAATCCAAGCTGATGGTTTTAAATCATTAGCAGAGGGTCAATCTGTAACAATGGAAGTGACTCAAGGTGCAAAAGGTCCACAAGCTGAGAATGTAGTCCCAGCTTAAATAGCACTTTAACAAGTATAAAAAGGCCGGCTGGAGTTTTCCACCGGCCTTTTTTATTTGTACCGTATTTTAATATTTATTAAAGTTTATCTATGAAAGTATTTAGCTTTAGAAACATCCGGGTTGTTATTTTGCTGTCGATACTGGCAATGGCAGCTATTTATACCCAAGAACAGCGCCTTAATACTACCGCTTGGTTTAAACCCATAGAGGTCACCATTTTCCCAATTAATGGTGACAATACACTCGCTACTGAACAATATATTACACAATTATCTGGTCGTGACTTTCAAGATATTGATGATTTTTTTGCTCGTGGAGCCAAACAATATCACTTGATAGCTAAGCAGCCTATCGCCACCACCCTCGGCAAAACAATTCAACATAAACCACCCACTCCACCAGAAAACCGCAACTCAATATTTAGCGTCATGATGTGGAGCCTCAATCTACGTTATTGGGCATGGAAAAATACACCTGATAATAAAACCAATACCAACCGGATTCGATTATATGTGCTCTATCATCAGGCACAACAGGGCCAATCACTTGAGCATTCTTTAGGATTACAAAAAGGACTGATCGGCGTTATTCATGCTTTTGCTGATAAACGCTTAAATCCTCAAAATGCTCTGGTCATGTCGCATGAAGTTTTACATACCGTTGGTGCAATAGATAAATATGATTATAACAACCAACCTGTTTACCCTATTGGCTATGCAGATCCAAGTCAAACACCGCTTTATCCTCAACGCTTTGCTGAAATTATGGCAGGTCGAATTCCTGTATCTGAAAGAAAAGCTAAAATACCTAAAACCTTACGTCATGTCTTGATCGGCGAGGCGACAGCTAAAGAAATAAATTGGCTCACCACGCCATGACAGTATTAAATCCCAGTCAATTTATTCAGGATCAATGCTATGGCGTATTATCAACTCACTCCCAATCTGAATTAGGCTATCCCTTCGGCTCTATTACACCTTATATCATCAGTACCGAAGGTGATATTGTAATTTTCATCAGTCATTTGGCCGAGCACACCCATAATATTCAAGCAAACCCCAAAGTAGCACTCACTATTTTCGATCCTGCTGATGCAAATAATCCAAGTGCAGGCGCACGAATTACCTGTTTGGCTAATGCTGAACAATCTGAAGATGAAATGACATTGCGGCAGGACTATCTTATTCAATTCCCTGATATGGCAGCTACTTTGGATTTACCTGGCTTCCATTTTTATTGTTTGAAGCTTACTAAAATTAGATTAGTTGCAGGTTTTGGCCAAGTTAAATGGCTAGATGTGAGTCAATTATCACTCTAAAATTTCACCCGCTTCATTAATCACTAAACGTTTAAACTCATCCATTAGCCCCGTCAATCGTTTCCCTTGCCTATGCACTAAATACCAATGTCTCATTATTGGAAATAACTCCACATCCAGTACTTCTAGTCGATCTAATGCTAACTCTAATTCCAATGTATGATACGACACAATGCCTAAGCCTAAGCCCGCTTCAACAGCTTGATTTATAGCTTCATTACTACTCATCTCCATCACTGAACTAATGCTATAACCACTCTCTTCAAAAAAGCGCTCCATCGCAATTCGAGTACCAGAACCATGCTCACGCATAATAAACGTTTCTTGTTGTAATACCGATAATGGAATTTGTTTTTTCTGGGTTAACGTATGCCCTTTTGGAGCGATGACTACCAAGGGATTGTCCATAAAAGCTGTTGCCTCAACATCCATATCTTCCGGTGGTTGCCCCATAATCACCATATCAACAGTATTGTCATTCAAATGCTTTAATAGGCTTTCACGGTTAGTTACATCCAAGCTGATAGTCGTACCAGAAAAACGTTTATAAAATTCTCCTAATAACTTCAAAGCAAAATAATTAGCTGTAGTCGCTACAGCAATAGTAACAGTCCCTCTCTCACTACCCCGAATTTCATCCATCACATCATCTAATTCAACTAATTGCTGTGAAATATTGCGAGCATAAATAAGTAGCTCATTGCCTGCTTCCGTTAAGAAAAGTTTTTTCCCCATGCGCTCAAATAATGGCATCTCCACTTCGCTTTCTAATTGTTTTATTTGCATAGAAACAGCTGGCTGACTTAGATAAAGCACTTCTGCCGCACGGGTATAACTTAAATGCTGCGCCACCGCTTCAAAGATCTGGAATTGGCGTATGGTTATATTCATAATCTATATATAAGCATTTCTTATGATTAAAATCAAAACATTTGAGTTTTATTTATAATAAAAATACCCTACACTGCTACTACGTTATTAAAAAAGACGTACAAACCGAACATTAGGAATGCGAATACATTTCGCGCCACTCACTAATATATAAAGGTAAATATAATGGATCAATCATCACGTTACGCTGATCTTAGTCTAAAAGAAGAAGATCTACTCGCCAACGGCGGACATATTCTCGTTACATATACAATGCAACCTGCTGCAGGTTACGGCTACTTAGAAGTTGCTGCTCACATTGCGGCTGAATCATCAACAGGTACTAATGTTGAAGTTTCAACTACCGATGACTTTACCAAAGGCGTTGATGCCATGGTTTACAACATCGATGAAGCAAAAGGCATTATGCAAGTTGCTTACCCAAGTGACCTATTTGATCGTAATGTCATTGACGGTCGTACAATGCTCGTTTCATTCCTTACTCTTGCCATTGGTAATAACCAAGGCATGGGTGACGTTGCTAACCTTCAAATGCAAGATTTCTACGTGCCACCTCGCATGTTGCAATTATTTGATGGCCCTTCAAAAGACATCACTGATATGTGGCGTATTCTTGGCCGCCCATTAGAAAATGGTGGTTATATCGCAGGTACAATTATCAAACCTAAGCTAGGTTTACGCCCAGAACCTTTTGCTGAAGCAGCATACCAATTCTGGTTAGGTGGTGATTTCATTAAAAATGATGAACCACAAGGTAACCAAGTTTTTTGTCCAATGAAGAAAGTAATTCCGTTAGTTGTTGACGCAATGAAACGTGCTCAAGATGAAACAGGTGAGGCAAAATTATTCTCGGCCAATATCACGGCTGACGATCACTATGAAATGTTAGCACGTGCTGACTTCATCTTAGAAGCTTTCGGCCCAGATGCTGATAAAGTAGCCTTCTTGGTAGACGGTTATGTTGGTGGCCCAGGTATGGTGACTACAGCGCGCCGTAACTACCCTGGTCAATATTTACATTACCATAGAGCTGGTCATGGTGCGGTTACATCGCCTTCAGCTGTTCGTGGTTACACTGCATTTGTATTAGCTAAAATGTCTCGCCTGCAAGGTGCTTCTGGTATCCACGTAGGTACGATGGGTTTCGGTAAAATGGAAGGTGGTGCTGATGATCGTGGCATTGCATACATGATTGAACAAGATAGTGCAGACGGGCCTTACTATCATCAAGAATGGTATGGTATGAAACCAACAACACCAATCATTTCTGGTGGTATGAACGCATTACGTCTACCTGGTTTCTTCGAAAACCTAGGTCACGGTAACGTTATCAATACATCGGGTGGCGGTTCATACGGCCATATCGATAGCCCAGCTGCTGGTGCAACATCATTACGTCAAGCATTTGATTGTTGGAAATCAGGTTCAGATCCTATCGAATACGCTAAAGATCACCGTGAGTTTGCTCGTGCATTCGAATCATTCCCGGGTGATGCTGATAAGATTTTCCCAGGATGGCGTGAAAAATTAGGTGTCCATAAATAAGGGAAGGGCTACACCTAAAAACTGTCTTTTTAGATGAACCCTTACTGTACTAAAATATACCTCCCTACCACTTCGGTGGTGGGGAGAATATCAATTTATAGAAATTCATATTACTATTCCGTTCGAGGTGAGCCTGTCGAACCATGAAGCTGAACCCAGTCCTTCGACAAGCTCAGGGCGAACGATATCTATTTCCACATTCCTTTAATCTGGATGCCCAAATCATGACTGACACTAGCCAATACCAAATCAAAGAAGAACCTTTCTACCAAGCTCAAAGCGATGAAGTTGAACTCTATAGTGCCGCTTATGAAGCTCGGTTACCTGTTATGGTCAAAGGCCCAACTGGTTGTGGTAAATCACGTTTTATCGAACATATGGCATGGAAACTTGGCAAACCATTAATTACCGTTGCTTGTAATGAAGATATGACTGCTTCTGATTTAGTCGGTCGTTACCTCTTAGATGCCAATGGTACACGTTGGTTAGACGGCCCTTTAACCGTGGCTGCACGTATTGGTGCAATCTGTTACTTGGATGAAATTGTTGAAGCCCGCCAAGATACTACCGTGGTTATTCATCCTTTGACTGATCATCGTCGCACCTTACCTTTGGATAAAAAAGGCGAATTGATTGAAGCACATCCTGATTTCCAATTAGTTATTTCTTATAATCCTGGTTATCAAAGCCTAATGAAAGACTTAAAACAATCAACCAAACAACGCTTCACTGCCTTTGAATTTGAATATCCAAGTGCGCAAGTTGAATCATCAATTTTGCAAAAAGAAACCGGCATTGATACAGACCTAGCCGATAAATTAGTTAAGATCGCTGGGACAGCCCGTAATCTAAAAGGTCATGGCCTTGATGAAGGTATTTCAACGCGCTTACTAACCTATGCTGCCACATTGATAGACAAAGGGATTTCTCCACAAGCGGCTTGTAAGATGGCATTGGTAAGACCTATCACTGATGACGCCGATATTCGTGATACATTAGATCACGCTATCAACACCGTATTTGCTTAATCGATTAGGCTACGTTCATGAGTGAAGCGGAACAAAACCCTTACCGCGAAAGACTCCAATGCGGCTTTGAACAAATTGATCCCGTGTTTGATGAATGTATGGCAGAAGCGAACGCCCTACTTTCTGAACAAGGCGTTGAAGATTACTTAGAAGGTGCTTCACTGGTCTGCATGATTGGTCGCGGTGTTGAACCCGTTCTCACCTATCTTGAAGATATGCCAGCCATTGCTGAACACCTTGGCGAACCGGTACTCGAACTTGTCTCACAAAGCGTTTGGAAAATGTCTCGTACACCGAACGGCAAAACTATTCCAGAATTTTTACATACTCTAGGTGCCGTCTCACGTCGCTTAGGCGATATACCTGCGCTAAAAAATTATTTCGAAATAATTTTTGATATGATGGAAGCAACCACAAAATCTATTCATGGACGACAAGCCACCATCCCCAGCCCTGGTTTGCCTACTTTATTAAAAAAAATCCCCTATCTAATTGATCAATTATCACTAGGTGGGCTAAAAAACTGGATTGACTATGGCATTCAGTACTACAACAATCATCCAGAACGTCAAATAGACTTTTTCAGTCTACAATCTGCCGACAGCCATGCCATTATGCAACGTGAACGGCATGGCACATTATTCTATGATAATGAACGTAAACTAAATCTCTATATGCAAGGTTTATGGCAATCAGATCCTCAGTTAGTCCCTTACTCCTTAGGGTTTGACGAGTTACGCAAACCTACCCCATATTTTGACCAGTTAGGCCTACGTATTCCTGATGTTTACGACGATATTAACAACGTCACAGGTATCGACCGTTATCGTGCCACATTAGCTCATATGGCGGCACATCAGCGTTGGACAAAACCTATTATCGCCGATAACTACAGTCCATTCCAACGTATGGCCGTTGAGTTTATTGAAGATGCACGCGTTGAATATTTAGCCATTCAACAATACCCCGGATTACGTCAACTATTTATCAAACTACATCCTCGTCCCATCGAAGGTGCTTGCGATCCAGAAATACAGTCGTGTTTACGGCATCGCATTGCAATGTTATCACTAGCACTTCTCGATCCTGAACATGGTTATAGCGATCCTGATTTACTTGAGTTTGTAGATCGCTTTAACCAAACAATGTCTGAAGGCAAATCAAGTACTAAAAGTATTGCTGGTATCGGTCTTTCTTATGTTGCCCGTACACGTATTCAAAGCGATCAATTTGCTGATGTCTTTTTTGATGATACTGAAATTGATTATCGTGATGACAACCGCCATATGTGGACATTTATCGAAGATGGCGATGAAGAAGAATCATTTGATGATAATCGTCAAAGCCAAACTGAAGAAGAAGAGCATCAAGGTTTGCCACCCCGCCATTATCCCGAATGGGACTATAAATCTCAAAGCTATCGCCCAGACTGGGTAAGTGTTTATGAAGCACTACATCCTTCCGGTAATGCCAGTGATGTGGATGCATTACTTGACAAACACAGTGCCGTTTTAAAGCGCTTAAAACAGATTTTAGAATTATTAAAACCACAAAACTATGTCCGTATCCGCTACCAAGAAGAAGGTTCAGAACTTGATTTGGATGTGGCTATTCGCTCCTTGATCGATTTCAAAAGCGGCAGCATGCCCGATCCAAGAATCAATATGAGCCATAAACATGATGGCCGAGATATCGCGGTAATGCTATTGCTTGATCTTTCACAGTCCATCAATGATATTCCAAAGGGTGGCACCCAAACTATTTTGGAATTATGCCAAGAATCGGTATCTCTCTTATCTTGGTCTATAGAACAGCTCGGTGATAAGTTTGCCATTGCAGGCTTTCACTCTAATACCCGACATGATGTACGTTATCATCACATTAAGGGCTTTAGTGAACATTGGGATGATGACGTAAAAGCACGTATAGCTGGATTACAAGCAGCCTATTCAACACGTATGGGTGCAGCCATGCGGCATGCGGCACATTATCTTGGTGCTCAAAAAGCAGATAAAAAATTATTGTTAATTCTCACTGATGGCGAACCAGCAGATATTGATGTCGATGATGACCGATTATTAATTGAAGACACTCATAAAGCTGTGCAAGAGCTCGACCAAGAGAATATTTTCAGCTATTGCATATCTCTTGATCCAAATGCAGATGAGTACGTAAGCGATATTTTTGGCAACCAACACCTTGTTATTGATAATATCAATAAATTACCTGAAAAATTACCTGCTTTATTTGCCAGTCTGACTAAATAACATACGGAAATAATATGACATCATTACGCAAAACTTCGGCCTCAATCTTATTAATTACATGCCTATATAGCACATCAATATTTGCTGGTTGGGGGTCACTGTTAGATGACCTTACCACTGCAGGAAAAGAATTGTTCT
>JBJPGB010000064.1:0-10176 GCA_048595405.1 Methylophagaceae bacterium | reverse complement strand
GCCGAAGAAGCCGAAGAAGCCGAAGAAGCCGAAGAAGCCGAAGAAGCCGAAGAAGCCGAAGAAGCCGAAGAAGCCGAAGAAGCCGAAGAAGCCGAAGAAGCCGAAGAAGCCGAAGAAGCCGAAGAAGCCGAAGAAGAGTTTAGTTCGGAGGCAGATAGGCTCACAGCGGTGATGTCTGATATGGTTGATGTGCAATACGTTGGGCCATTAGATGACTCTGAAATTAATACTATGGAGCCATCTGAAAATGAGCCAGTGCCTTACGATACCGGAATTGAAGAGCTAAGAGCCAAAGTTCGGGCAAAAACTAATCAGTTAAAAGCGGACGCTAAAAAGGTCGCTTTAGATCATCAGCAACAAGTTGAAGAGGATGTAGATAAATCTACTATTATCGAGTCAGATGTTGAGGAAGAGATAATAAAGGATGAGCTGGAACAAGCTCTTCTACCGAGTGATGAGGATGTGGCAGATGTTGTGAATTTAGAAACACAGTTGGATAGTGATGTTGAATTAGATGATATTGCCCCTTCTAAACCTTTGCCGTCTGAGCAACAATTAGATTCTATGCTGTCTGAAATTAGAGAGTTGGAACAAGATGAAACCTTACTCAATGATGACGTTGAGGAGTTGATTTTGCCAAAAAGTACAAAGGATGAATTGCAGGCTATTTTATCAAGCATTCCTGCCTTTTCAGATAGAAATAAAAAATAAGGTATCATTGGGTATTTGATAAACTTTGACACAACTTAAGTGTGGAGAAGGCAATGGGCGAAAATATTCATCAGGTGGCGATTATCGGTGGTGGCGTCTGCGGTACAGCATTGCTTTATATGTTGGCCGAATATACTGATATCAATGATATTATTTTGATAGAAAAATATGATGGCGTGGCAATGGTTAATTCACATGGCCGTAATAATAGCCAAACCTTACATTGTGGCGATATTGAAACCAATTACACATTAGAAAAAGCGTGCAAAGTGAAGGCTGCAGCCGAAATGGTTGTCAATTACACTGCTACCTTAACGAATCGAGATCAGGTTATTTATAAATATCCTAAGATGGTTCTAGGGGTTGGTGAAGATGAATGCCATAAGCTTCGCCAACGTTTTGAAGTTTTCCGAGAACGATTTTCTTCAATGCAATTACTTGAGAAAGAACAGATTGCGGAGATTGAACCTAATGTGGTGATGGTTAATGGAAAACTGAGGCCAGAACCCTGTATTGCGTTGGCAGTATTAGATGAGTATTGTGCGGTTAATTTTAATCAATTAGCGCAATCGTTTGTTGTTGAAGCTCAAAAAAATGATAAAAATTTGAACATAGCAATGAATTGCCATGTTGAACAGATTATTGAACAAGATGGACTTTTTTATATCCATAGCCAAGACGGTGTTATACAAGCAAGATCGGTTGTTGTTTCGGCAGGAGGACATAGCCTATTATTGGCACAGCAAATGGGGTATGGTCTGGAGTTTTCATGTTTACCGGTGGCGGGTAGTTTCTACTTCACACCAAAATCATTAAATGGCAAAGTCTATACGGTACAAAATGATAAATTACCCTTTGCAGCCGTTCACGGTGATCCTGATGTGCTCATTGAGGGCAAAACGCGATTTGGACCAACGGCACTTTTAATTCCTTATTTAGAGCGTTATAACCGTAAAACATTTGCAGAGTTTTTGCGTGTGCTTCGTTTAGATAGAGGTGTTTTAAAAGTTTTTTGGGATTTGTTTAAAGTAAGTGATATCAGGAATTATATTTTTAAGAACTTTTTATTTGAAATTCCGGGTTTTCGTCGCTGGCTATTCTTAAAAGATGTTCGAAAAATAGTACCCTCTTTAAGTTTAAAAGATATTCAGTTTGCAAAGGGCTTTGGTGGTGTAAGGCCACAATTGATTGATAAAAAGAATGCTCAATTGATGATGGGTGAAGCAAAAATTAATCCTGGAAATGGTATTATTTTTAATATGACGCCATCACCTGGGGCATCAAGTTGCTTGGAAAATGCTGAATTAGATATGCGTACTATCGTGGATTATTTAGGGGGCATAATTGCGGAACAAAAATTACGACAAACCTTGCACCAATAAAGTGGCGTAGCTTTTGCATTTATTTATCAATAATATTTATAAAGTATGATTTTTACAGATCTAGACAATAACAAAGTAGTGTAACGATAGTGGTTACTGGACTTAACAGAGGGTATGCAATATGGCACTCAACCATGTAGCGGCAGGTAATAATAGCGGTAATTTGAATCAAGAGCGGCAAATATTTACCTTCTTTATTGAAGATATGATGTTTGGTCTCAATATTGAAAATGTATTAATGCTCGATCAGGAAATAAATGAAATTCAACGTTTGCCTATTGAGGAACGTGGTTTTTGTGGTGTCGTTAAATTTCAGGGTACTGTTGTACCGGTATTGGATTATGCTCATCGCATTGGTGTGTCTTCTGGTATAGATACTAAGGCAGCGTTGGTTGAAACATTAACTGCTCGTGAAAAAGACCATGTTGAATGGATGAATTCATTAGAGTTAACCATTACCCAAGGTGAGGCTTTTGTTAAAGCTCTAAATCCTGATGAATGTGCGTTTGGTAAATGGTATAACAAATTTGAAACACGAGATGAGACCCTGAAAGAGCTGATGGAACTGTTTGATGCGCCTCACCGCAGAATCCATGCTTTAGCAGAGCAACTAATTGCATTACGTGATGAAGGTAAAGCTGATGAAGCTTTAGCAATTTTAGAGCATGAGCGTGCAACGACATTACGTCGTTTAAGGGCTATGTTTGCAAGAGCTCGTGATCAAATAAAGAGTAATATGCGGCAAGTACTTTTATATGTAACAGAAGATGGGAAAACACCTCGGTACGCATTGATGATTGATGAAATCAATGATGTTATTAATTATACAGCTGCTGATTTTCAATCTAGTAATTCAGGTTCATTAGGATTGATTAATAAAATCGAACAGGTATTGGATGGGATTTATATTCGAGATAACTTGCCGGATTGTTTGTACTTTGATATTAATAAAATAACGGATATTGATCAATTGATGGATAAAGTTAGTTAGTCTCTGAATGTATTTAGGTCGCCTTCTTGGTGGCCCTTTTTATCCTTGCACGAGTCATCTTTTACGTTATGTCAGCAGTACGCTGCGTTTTTTTGACTATTTCTGCCTTGCTCTAACGAATAATATGTATCGTGCAAAAACTTTCGACAATATGAAATCATCACCCTATATCACTAAAGCTGGGATGGCTCGACTTAATGCTGAGTTAAACCAAATATGGGAGAGGCGCCGGGGGGTGGTCAAAGCATTGTCAGCCGCGGCTGCTGAAGGGGACCGTAGTGAGAATGCTGAATATATCTATCGTAAAAAAGAGTTGCGAGGCTTAGACCGGCGGATTCGATATTTGCAAAAAAGAATGCCGGATCTACACGTTATTGCTGATAATCCTGACGATCAAAATAAGATTTTTTTTGCAGCGATTGTTATGTTAGAAAATGAGCAGGGAGAACATGTTGAATATCGGATTGTGGGTCCCGATGAAATTGATCATCAACACGGTAATATCAGCTTAGATTCACCTTTAGCACAGGCATTATTAAGTAAAGAGGTCGATGATGAAGTCACTATTCATGTTCAAGATGGTAGTAAACGTTATTATATTATTGCTATTCGCTATGCGGACTAACTTTTAAAATTCTACCATCATCAGTAGAGAGATAAAGCCAGCCCTCAGGGCTTTCAATGATGTTGCGAATTCGACCCTTAATGTCCCGAAACAGTTTGTTTTCGATAATGGCTTTACCATCGTTATCTAAATAAACTTGATTAAGATGTTGTGATTTTAATGCGCCAACTAATAAACTGCCCTGCCAGCCCTTAAATAATTGATTGGTATATTGAATGATACTGCTCGTTGCAATTGATGGAACATAGCTTTTAACGGGTTGTTCCATACCGTCACGTTCACTGCCTTCACCAACCGCTATCGGCCCCCAATATTCTTTGCCATAGGAAATGATTGGCCAACCATAGTTTTTGCCTGCTTCAATCAGGTTAATTTCATCGCCGCCACGAGGCCCATGTTCTACCTCCCATAGTTGCTGTGTTTGGGTATTGAAAAATAGTCCTTGCGGGTTACGATGACCAAAACTCCATATTTCAGGCAATGCTTTATTATTGTTTATAAAAGGATTATCTTTGGGAATAGAGCCATCAAGATTTAATCGTATGATTGAACCAGCATGATTTGATAATGCTTGAGCCATAGAGCGAATGCCTCGATCACCGATACCTAGAAATAAGTGATTATCATTATCAAAGCTAATACGCCCACCAAAATGAACATTTTTAGGACTGGTTGATTTTGTAACTAATAAATCTTGCCAATCGATTAAACGCTGATCTTTAAGTTTGGCTCGGGCAAGTGTCGTTGCTCCTTGGCCATCGATATCTTTGTTATAACTGAAATAGATCCATTTGGTATCGCTGTAGTTTGGCGACAGTTGAACATCAAATAAACCGCCTTGGCCGCCGACTTTAATCTTAGGCAAACCAGAAATAGTAATTAATTGTTTGGTATCTAAGTTAAGTTGGGAAACGATGCCTTCACGTTGGCTAATAAGCATAGTATTATCAGACAGTAATGTCATTCCCCATGGCACGCCTAGGCCACTGGCAATCGTGGCTATTTGTAATGACGGTTGGCTACTATGGTTATCGCTATAAGCCTGTAATGAAAAAAGACTTAGCACTAGAATAATGATTATATGAGAAGCAGTCTTCATATGGTTAATATCCTTGTCGACTATGAGCTACACGATAACATGGAACAGCCGGCACGGTGGCGCGCCCAATCAGGTCGTTTAACGGCAAAGTGCTCCCTATCTTCTTGTTCATCATAAGGCCGTCTTAATAGCTCTAATAATTCATTGACCAAACTATTATCACCGAGTTCGGCTTTATCAATGGCAAGCTGAGCCATATAGTTTCTAAGAACATATTTAGGATTAACTTTATTCATTCGTACTCGTCGGGTTTTATCTGATAGTTCCTCTCGATGCACACGATTTTGATAATCTCGTAACCAGTTACAAATTTGACTGATATTGCTTGGGGTTAATTCATCAGGATTATAATAAGCCTCCATTAGAGGCGCCATTAATTGTTGGTCAGATTGATTGAATTGTTCGGTATTAATATCAGCCAGTTTACGATAGAAAATAGTCATATCGGTTTCGACCAATTGCAATACTTCATGTAGCTGTTGATGAAGGTGTTCATCGCCATAAGCATTCAAACCTAGTTTTTGAGCACGCATATTTTGCCATTTTTGAGTATATAAACCAACATAATTATTCAGGATTGCTCGTAGTGGTTCTGCTTGTTCGATGAGAGGGTAGATTGCATTGGCAAGTTGAAATAAATTCCATTGAGCGATTTGTGATTGATTGCCAAAACGATAACGGCGACCTTGGGCATCAGTGGTATTGGGTGTCCAATCAGGATCGTAATTTTCTAACCAACCGTAGGGGCCGTAATCAATCGTTAATCCGAGTATAGACATATTATCGGTATTCATTACCCCATGTACAAAGCCAATTCTCATCCAATGCACAATCATTTCAGCCGTGCGGTCACATATTTCAGAAAACCATTTTAAATAGACTTCAATAGAAGGTTTGCCGAGATGAGGAAAGTGATTGGCAATCGTGAAGTCGACCAGTGTACGTAGGGTATCAATATCAGCTCTAGCAGAAAAAATCTCATAACTACCAAAACGTAAAAAAGAAGGAGCAACTCGACAGACAATAGCGCCAGGTTCAGATTTTGGATGACCATCGTAAAACATATCACGTACAACTTGTTCGCCAGTAGTGACCAAACTTAATGCTCGTGTTGTTGGTACGCCAAGATGAAACATGGCTTCACTGCATAAAAATTCACGCACAGAAGATCTTAAAACAGCTAAGCCATCGGCAGTACGTGAATAAGGTGTTTCACCAGCACCTTTTAATTGCAGAGTGAAGTATTCGCCTTGCCGATTAATAGCATCGCCCAAATTGATAGCGCGACCATCGCCTAATTGTCCGGCCCAATTACCAAATTGATGGCCACCATAACATTGTGCATAAGCTTGCATGCCATTTAGCAGCGTATTGCCAGCAAAGACTTGGGTAAATAGATCTGATTGGCAGTCTGCATCCGATAAATCAAGTTGTTGGGCGACTTCTGAAGAATACGAAACTAATTTAGGTGCAGAAACGGCTGTGGGCTCAACAAAGGAATAACAAGAAGAGAGTACCTGTCGGCGGCTATTTTCTTTGATTGGATCTGCAGGCAATTCATCCACAAATCGATTATCGAATTTGAATTCTAATGGTGGTATTGTTGCTGAATGAGTGGTCACGATAATCAGGCCTATCAGTGCTTATTTGAATACGACTAATATACCGATCTTAACTGGGCAAAAAAACCATAATTTTAGTATAGTTATCGCTGATCAAAATTTTAGGTATTAATAAATGAAGCGCCCGCAACAGCATAGCCAATCAGCCCAGCCTAGCCAACAAGAAGTTGATTCGGTATTACAAGCACTAAATGCAGGTCATTTAGATGTAGCAGAGTCACTGGCAAAGAAACTACTTAAACAGTTTCCGAAGTCATTTGTGCTTCATAGCTTTTATGGCAATGCACTGGCGGGACAAAATAAAATTATGGATGCGGTGAAGGCATTTCGTAAAGCGTTACAGCTTGACCCCAATGTTGCAGAGTTACACCTTAATGTTGCCATTTTACTGACTAATTTAAATCGGATTGATGAAGCAATTGACAGTTATAAAAAGACAGTTCAGCTCAAACCATCCTTTACTGATGCACATTACAATCTTGGCACAGCATTACAAAGCCAAGGAAAATTTGAACAAGCAGCACAGAGTTATCGCAAAGCCATCGAACTTGAACCGGGTTTTTTTGAGGCAATAGTGAACCTTGGTGTGGTATTGCAAGAACAAGATCAATTATCACAATCCGTTGAAATTTATAAACAAGCATTAACGATTGAACAAGATGCTAAAGTCTATTTTAATATGGGTACAGCATTGAAAAATGAAGGCAAATTAGGCGATGCCATTGATAGTTATAATAAAGCATTGGAATTAGATCCAGATTATGCCGAAGTTCATAGTAACTTAGGTGAAGTATTGCGAGATCAAGGTCGTTATGATGAGTCAGTGCAATTTTATAAACAAGCGATAGAGCTTGATCCCGATTTGCCAGTAGCCAATTACAGTTTGGCTGTATATTTATATGATAGCGGTAATTTAGAAGAGGCATTAGAGCACTTTCAACGTTCTCAGTTTGCAGATTGGCAAGAGAGATCCTTATATTGCTTATACAAAACCTCGAAATTTGAAGAGTTCAAACAAGGGCTGGAAAAACTACATGCCCAAAAACATAACTCACCATTTTTAGCGACCCTGACAGGACATTATGCTGAAAACTTTGGCACCGAAGACGACTATAATTTTTGCCCAAACCCACTTGATTTTGTATTTCATACAGAAATCCCAGAATTAAAAGGTGATAGCGCCTTGCTTAAGCAACTGCTACACGATATTCGTGAAGCACATGTCGAAGAAAAGATGCAGGGCCGTTTAGTTAATGGTGTGCAGTCTGCAGGTAACCTATTCAAGCGTTCAGAACCGGCATTTCGTGAACTTGGTGAATGTGTTAAACGTGCCATTCAACGCTATAGTGATAATTTTGCAGATGTTGATTGTATCTTTGTTAAAGACTTCCCTACCAAGTTTGAATTTGCTAGTTCATGGTTTGTTAAAATGAATCAAGGGGGACACCTCAACTCACATATTCATGAAGAAGGCTGGGTGAGTGGTGCAATGTATTTATCCCTGCCTACGCAGAAAAAACATGAACACGAAGGGAGTATCGAAGTCAGCACCCATGGTGATGACTATCCAAAACGGCATGATAATTTCCCTGCAAAAGCCATTTCCCCAACTGTGGGTGATATTGTCATGTTTCCCTCATCAGTATTTCATCGGACTATTCCCTTCAGCTCAGATGAAGAACGAATTTGCATTGCCTTTGATTTAAAACCGATGTAAATAGCATTTAATAAGGAAAGTTAATGGAAACTGCCAGAACAAGTAGTTCATTTACTAAGTGGAAGCCAATAGAAATCATGCTGGCACTACTCTTCCTTGTTGCCCCTTTTTATTATCATCCTAATATTGGTGGTGAAGGTTTACGCACACCTAATAATATAACCGTTTGGATAATGGTCACCATTATTATCTGGTATTCACTTTATCAAGTATTAAAACGTCCGACATTTGTACTCCCTAAATACTTTATTTATATCGCTTCCTTTCCAATTTTGATCACCTTGAGTGGCTTTGTAACAGGTGTTGAACAACCCTTAAAATGGCTATTCAGACTATTATTTATCTGGGGTGGTTTAGCTTTTTTCTTTAGTTTATTCCAACATAAGTTAAAACAAGGGCGAGTAGATCGGATTTTGCTTGTTATTGTTATCTCAGCTTTATTGCAAGGGCTAGTGAGCATTGCCCAAATCTACTTACAGGCTGATATGCCATTTTGGTTGCCAACACCGAATAATGGCGTGCCAAGTGGCCTATTTCAACAAATAAATAATTTGGCAACCTATCAAGTGACGGCGATTATGATTGCAGCCTATTTGGTGACTAGGCCTATTATGATTTATGGCAAAGGCTGGATGCTGCCACTGGTGTTAGCATCAGTAGTCTGTGCTAGTTTTTTAGTAATAGCCTCAGGCTCTAGAATTGGTGCATTAACATTAATCCTTGGATTGGCGATTGTGATGCCTAGTTTATGGAAGCGATTTGTAGGTAATAAAAAAGTATCTTTAATCGCTTTTGGAGCATTATTGATTGGCGTTGGACTGGGAATAATAATAGACAGCGATAATGCCAATACCAGCAATGCCAGCAAAATCATCAATAAAACTATTGCTATGGAGTCGGGTTATTCGGGCTCAGCACGTCTTGGTATTTACAATATTTCATCCGGCTTGATCACGCAACAGCCACTATTCGGTCATGGCATTGGTAGCTTTCCGCGAGTGTGGCAATATGCCAAACCTGACTTTTACCGATCACATTCTGATGCGATATTACCCCAAAAATACGTAAGCCATCCACATAATGAATTATTATTTTGGTTGGTAGAGGGGGGGATTATTGCTGGGGTGGGATTAGTAATGGTATTGCTTGGCGTGATACTGGCATTAAAACGATTAGGCTGGCAACGGGGAGGGGCTTATGCTGCGATATTGCTGCCAATCAGCTTGCATGCCCAAGTAGAGTTGCCATTTTATACCTCAGCCGTTCACTGGCTATTATTTATTTTGATATTTTTTATGATTTTTCAAATGGTAAGCATTCGAAAACGAGTGGCGATGAGTATGATGGCCATAAAAACAATGGGGTATGTTAATGCAATAATTTTTACATCCTTGTTATTGTTTTTGGCCCAAACGATGCGAGCACATGGTGATTTTTATGACTTTTATCATGCTCCTTTATCAGAACAAGTGTCATTTAAGCAGGCTTATATGAACCCTTATCTTAATACGGAAGCCCAATGGATTAATATGAGTAGTACTTTATATTCCAGTATGGAGATGGGCTTGCACGATAATGTGCGGGCTTATATTCACTGGGGTGAAAAACTATTATTGGAAAAGCCGGATGTGGATTTATATAAAAAACTAGCCGATGGCTATTCTTATCTTGGCGATACCGAGTCTTTTTGTAAGACAATAGCCATTGGGCTGTCACTTTATCCTCAAAAAGCGGAGTTTCAACAAGCATTCACTTCTTGTAAAAAGTGACCACAGTGGTCACATTGTGACAATTATAGTGCTGCCTATTATTAGGGTATTCCTGTAATAGGTTGATTTTTATAGAGTAAATAAGTGGCATGGAAAAAGCATTAACAATGGCAAGGCAGGCATGCTTGCTGATTTTTTATTCTTAGGAGAACAACCATGAAAAAAGTCCAACAAGGTTTTACATTAATCGAGCTGATGATCGTTATCGCGATTATCGGTATTTTAGCGGCGATTGCATTGCCTGCATATCAAGACTATAC
>JBJPGB010000063.1:0-58522 GCA_048595405.1 Methylophagaceae bacterium | reverse complement strand
TGTCCTAGGCCTCTAGACGATGGGGACCTAAAACTGTTCTTTCGGATAGTGGTGGAGCTAGACGGGATCGAACCGTCGACCTCTTCACTGCCAGCGAAGCGCTCTCCCAGCTGAGCTATAGCCCCCGAAAGGAAGCGCATATCATAGGGAGTTCAATTTTTTCTGTCAACATAATCTTTCGAGCTTACTCTGAGTCCTTGGGAATATTGACGGAAATTGAACAATCTAATTATGAGGCAAATTAGAGAAAGATCTACTAAGTGGTTGATATATATTGAAGCAAGGTGGGGTGAAAAAAATTATCTAAGGTGTTATTTGATGAAATTTCATTTCTATGCGATAAATTATTGATTATGTTTTATTTGTGCCAGATAAATTAATGGCTAAAGTAGTATTTTAAGGATGGTCATGCGCAAACTGATTGTTTTTTCTGCGATTACATTACTTAGTGTTCACCCTATGGTGAAGGCTGAGTTATCAGATTGGCAGTATTGTGATATTGCAGTAGATGCAGATTTTTTGCCGTATGTAGCTAATCCAGAACAAACAGCAGTTGATGTCAAGGCTGACGATGCTCAGTTAGTTGAGCAGGGCACATCAGTTTTTAGTGGCAATGTGGTGGTGACACGGGGTGGCCAAGAACTTCAAGGTGATCGTGCAACTTATAATCAAACTTCTGGTGATGTGGCTGCGAAAGGTAGTATTCGGTTGCGAGATAGTGAAATTATTCTCAAAGCAGAGCAAGCGGAATGGTCATTGTCTCAAGATAAGGGAAGTATGATTGATGCCGAATATCGTTTACGTGAGAGTCATGCACGAGGCGAAGCAAGCCATGTCTTTCGCCAAGGTACCTCACGTACAAATTTGAAAAATGCGACTTATACTACCTGTCCAGTTGGTAATAACGCATGGCTACTTGAAGCAGCTAATGTCAATCTGGATCATCAGCAGGCTGTTGGCACCGCCAAAGATGTTGTTATCCGTTTGGGTGGGTTACCTATTTTTTATACACCCTATATTAGTTTTCCTTTGAATGACGATCGTAAATCGGGACTTTTAATACCATCCATCGGTCATAGCGATGAAACAGGTTTTGATCTGAGTACACCATATTATTGGAATATTGCACCTAATATGGACGCGACGATTACACCACGCTATATGTCTGAACGTGGCTTACAGCTTAATGGTGAGTTCCGTTATTTATATGAAGGTACTCAAGGCCAGCTGAATGCAGGCTTTTTAGCCAATGATGATTTACGAAATGATGGTGATGATATTAATCCCTATTATGATAAAAATCGTAAGCACTTTTCCTTACAACAAAGAAGTAAATTATTCTCAAATTGGAAGGCGGATATTGACTATAACTATGTATCGGATGATGCCTATTTAGAAGATTTTGGTTCAACACTGAGTTTAGCAAGTACGACTCATCTCAATAGACGATTAAATGTTGGTTACATTGGTGACAATTGGAAATTTACGGGCCGCTTACAAGGTTATCAAACGCTTACTGATGCCAGCAAACCATATCAACGTTTACCGCAATTGAAGTTGCGAGGATCATTACCGGATCAATTTATGGGAATGACCTATGGATTGACTGCGGAATATGTCGATTTTGATCATAACGATAAAATTGCAGGTCAACGATTCGATTTGGAACCATCGATCAGTTTTCCTTGGACATCGGCAGCGGCTTTTGTGACACCCAGATTGGCACTACGGCATACACGATATGACTTGGATGATAATGTCACACCGGGAATAGATAAAACACCGACCAGAACATTACCGGTCGTCAGTGTTGATAGTGGTTTGTTTTTTGAACGAGAAACGTCCTTTGCCGGTAGCCACTATACTCATACCTTAGAGCCTCGCGCATTTTACCTTTATATACCAGAGCGTAATCAAGCTGATATTCCTGTGTTTGACAGTAGCTTACGTACTTTCAATATGGGCCAGTTATTTTCCTATGATCGTTTTTCCGGCACCGATCGTGTTGGCGATGCTAATCAATTATCCTTAGCGGTGACATCACGATTTATTGATCAACAAACAGGTCGAGAGAAGTTTAGAGCGAGTATTGGTCAGATCCGTTATTTCCGTGATCGTGATGTTGTTATTAATGAAATGATTGGAACACGATCCGATTCAGATTTTGTGGCAGAAATAGCCGCCTCCATTGCACAAGAATGGTCAGTTCGAAGTGAGATCCAGTGGAATCCGCATGGTAATACGTCTAATTTGTCGGCATTACAACTACGTTATCGTGGCGACAATGGCCAAATATTGAATATTTCTCATCGTTATCGTCGTGATGGTGCAACGACATTAGATGGCTTGGAACAGATCGATATTTCTGCTCGTGTGCCTTTTAACAAACAATGGAGCATGGTAGGTCGTTGGTATCGCTCATTAAAAGATGCGAGAACGTTGGAAGGTTTGCTTGGTATTGAATATGAAAGCTGCTGTTGGGCATCACGTCTCGTGGTGAGAAACTACATCAATGATGCTTCAGATGATGATCGAAATTTGGCTATCTTTTTGCAGCTTGAATTAAAAGGCTTGGGTGATTTTGGTCAAAAAACAGAAAAATTATTAGAGAGAAGTATTCTAGGGTACGGCTCATAGAACAATGCCGCTTGAACCTACTGGCTAGCAAGCTGTCTTTTAATATAGTAAATAGTGCCAATCTAAAAAAATCATTGTTTTGCATATCATAATGCGCCGCATTCTTTATAATGCGTGCATTGAGTAAATTATTGTTGGGATTTTCATGATTAGAGTTTGTTTGTTTTTGTTATTAACCGTCGGATCGGCTTGGGCAGTACCATTAGATCGCATTATTGCCGTGGTCAATAATGAAGTACTTCTTGAAAGCGAACTGATCGAAATGGAACAGACGGTTAAGCAGAAAGCGCGCCAAAGAGAAGCCGCAATACCACCGGCAGATATTTTACGTAAGCAAGTATTAGAACGATTAGTTATTCAAAAATTACAGATGCAAAAAGCTGCACGTATAGGCGTACGTGTTGGCGATGATTCCTTAAATGCAGCACTTCGGCAGATTGCGGGAAACAATAATCTATCATTGCGTGAATTTCGTGATGTATTAGAAGATGATGGTTTTAGCTTTATTGATTTTAGAGAGTCTATTCGTGAAGATATGATTATTACTCGGCTTCGCAAGAGTCAGGTGGAAGATCGTATATTAGTATCCGATAGAGAAATTGATAATTTTTTAGCAACTCAAGTAGCTCAAGGTGGTGGGGAAGAGGCTTACCATTTATTACATATTTTGATCAACGTACCAGAAGCAGCATTGCCAGAACAGTTGCAGTCATCACAAGAAAAATTGACCAAAGTGCAACAGTTGTTAGCAGAGGGTGCTGATTTTTCGGAAGTAGCATCGGGTTACTCTGATGGACAAAATGCATTAGAAGGTGGTGATTTAGGCTGGCGTAAACAAGGTGAGCTGCCATCGTTATTTGCGACTGTTGTTCCCAAATTGGCTGTGGCAGAAGTGAGTGATGTGCTTCGCAGTGGTAGTGGCTTCCATTTGGTAAAATTGGCCGACAAGAAAAGTGAAGAAATCCATTTAGTCAAACAAACCTTAGCAAGTCATATTCTAATAAAAACAGATCAATTAACGACAGATAAAGATGCTGAAGATAGATTAACTTCATTGCGTGAACGCGTATTAAACGGAGAAGATTTTGCGGAATTAGCGCGAGCCCATTCTGATGATACTGGTTCAGCAATTGAAGGTGGCAGCCTTGGATGGTTTAGCGCTGGTGCTATGGTGCCAGAGTTTGAAGAGGAGGCCAATATTTTAGCTGATGGTGAAATTAGTGGTGTATTTAAGAGTCGTTTCGGTTGGCATATGATTAAAGTGCTTGAACGTCGCGAACAAAATATGGCGGAAGAATTTAAACGTTCGCAAGCACGACAACAAATTCACAAACGTAAAGCAACAGAAGATTTTGAAAGCTGGTTACGCCAGTTACGAGATGAAGCTTATGTTGAGTATCGTGACTTTTGAGTGAATGTCAGCGTATTGCATTAACGGCGGGTGAACCAGCCGGAATCGGCCCAGAAATTTGTCTACAAATAACGCATCATCAATATCCATGTGAATTAGTGGTCATTGCTGATCCATTGTTGTTGCAACAGCGAGCAGATGATCTGAATTTGACACTCAAATTTGAACAAGTTGATCTCGCGCAACCTGCAACAATTCCTCCTACAGGAGTCATACGCTATTTACCCGTTGAATTGGCAGTAAAGAGTCAAGCAGGTAGTTTAGATAGCCGTAATTCTTTATATGTATTAAATACATTACAGCAAGCTTTGGACGGATGTTTATCAGGACAATTTTCTGCCATGGTCACCGCACCTGTTCATAAAGGAATTATTAATGATGCCGATATCGATTTTACCGGTCATACTGAGTTTTTAGCACGCGGTGCAGCTATTGAAAAAGTGGTTATGATGTTAGCAACGCCATCATTACGTGTCGCCCTGGCAACAACACATTTACCGTTAAAAGATGTCAGTGCTGCCATTAGCAAAGAATCCTTATCACAGATTATTACTATCCTTATAGAGAGTATGAAACAACAGTTTGCATTACCAACTCCTCGAATTGCGGTATGTGGTTTAAATCCACATGCAGGTGAAGACGGTCACTTAGGCCGTGAAGAGATTGATGTGATTAAGCCGGTAATTGAATATTTTAAACACAACGGAGAGACGATCTCTGGCCCATGGCCTGCAGACACTGTTTTTGTTGATGAAAAACTGCAAGAGTTTGATGTCATATTAGCCATGTATCATGACCAAGGCTTGCCAGTATTAAAACATCAAGGCTTTGGTAAGGCCGTTAATATCACCTTGGGATTGCCCTTCATTCGCACATCAGTAGATCATGGTACGGCATTAGATTTGGCCGGAACGGGCAAAGCACAAACAAGCAGCCTTCGAGCAGCTATTAATATGGCTATTGATATGACCATGAGTCAGCAATAGTGATGACTGACTCTAAACGTTATCCCAAAGCCAGAAAACGTTTCGGACAGAATTTTTTACACGATCAAAGCGTTATCTCAGATATTGTTGCAGCAATTGATCCGCAAGCAGGTGAACATCTAGTTGAAATTGGTCCAGGACGTGCCGCATTAACAGAGCCCTTATTAGAAAAATGTGAGCAATTGGATGTGGTAGAGCTTGATAAAGACCTAGTCCCGCTATTACAAAATAAGTTAGCAGACTATCCACAATTAACCATTCATCAAGCGGATGCGCTTAGTTTTGACTACGCATCTTTAGTCACAAATAAAGAGAAACTGCGTGTTATAGGCAACCTTCCTTATAACATTACAACACCATTATTATTCCATTTGTTAGAGCAAGCATCGCATATTGAAGACATGTGTTTTATGTTACAACGCGAAGTTGTCGAACGAATTTGTGCGCAACCCGGTTCTAAAACCTATGGTCGGCTAAGTATTATGGTGCAATATCAATGTGAAGCAACTCTCTTGTTTATTGTGCCTCCTGAGGCTTTTGAGCCACAGCCTAAGGTAGAGTCAGCGATCATTTATTTACGGCCACGCGCACAATTTATTGCTGGTGACGTACCATTAAAAGCACTGAATACCATTGTGACTAAAGCCTTCTCACAGCGTCGAAAAACCATTTCTAACACATTGAAAAACATAGTTTCATTGACAGCCTTACAAGCGCTAAATATCGATTTAAAGCAACGGCCAGAGACGATTTCTGTCGAACAATATGTTGCAATTACGCAGCTATGGCTGGCTCAGAAAGAATAAAGTTTTAAGGTGGTTTTTTAGGCATGATTTTTGACAATGAATGCAAATTTCCCCGTAGATTGAAATGATTATTTGAATGAATATAGCAAAAGCATTAGTTTCATCTTGACACCTACTTTTCGCTGTAGTTAGATATTCACTTCCCAGGGCTGGGGACATAACTAAATAATTTATTGAGAGAGGAACTGAATGTGAATAAATCTGAATTGATTGATGCAGTTGCAACTGCTGCCGATATTTCAAAAGCGAAAGCAGCACTAGCTGTTGACGGCGTAACTTCTGCTGTTACGGGTGCATTAAGTAGTGGTGATCAAGTAACGTTAGTTGGCTTTGGTACATTCTCTGTACGTGACCGTGCAGCACGCACTGGACGTAACCCACGTACGGGTGAAGAGATTCAAATCGCAGCTGCAAAAATTCCTGCATTTAAAGCTGGTAAGGCTCTAAAGGATGCTGTAAACTAGCCGCTTTTTCGGGGGTGTTTAGCTCAGCTGGGAGAGCATCGCCCTTACAAGGCGAGGGTCGGGGGTTCGATCCCCTCAACACCCACCAGAAAAATTAGGAGCGGTAGTTCAGCTGGTTAGAATGCTGGCCTGTCACGCCGGAGGTCGCGGGTTCGAATCCCGTCCGCTCCGCCAAGTTTTAAGAAAAAGGCGCATGATATGCGCCTTTTTTTTTGCTTGTTTTAATGGGCAATTAAACACACATTTTCTTTGAAGGTTCTCTTCTATGCTGCATTTCATTCGTGAACGAGCCCAAGGTTGGGTTGCTTGGTTTATTGTTGGGTTAATTAGTATTCCATTTGCACTGTGGGGCGTTAATTCTTATTTAACGGGGCCTTCTGATGCTGTCACTGCCACCGTCAATGGTGAACCGATAAAACAAGTAGAATTTCAACGAGCCTTTCAACAATATCGTGACCGATTACGTGAATCGATGGGGAATGAATTTGATCCAGATATATTGGAAGGTATGGCTGTTAAACAAAGCGTATTGGATGGTCTAATAGATCAAAAACTATTATTGGCAGCAAATAACTCATTAGGGCAGCAGGTGAGTGATTCGGTAGTGAATAACATTATCCGAGCTAACCCCTCATTTCAGCAAGATGGGAAATTTGATTCTGAGCGTTATCGAATGGCATTAGCACGTGTCGGGTTTTCTCCCGCGAGTTATGAAGCACAATTTCGTCAAGATTTGTTGGCACAAGAGCTAACCAATAACATTCAACAATCAGCATTAGTGACGTCTTTTGCTATTGATAATATAGTGCGATTAGAAAAACAAACACGAGACATTGCTTATGGTGTGATAGCTGCACAGTCTTTATTGGAACAAATTGAAGTAAGCGATAACGATGTGCAGGCCTATTATGACGCTAATAAATCAAACTATGTAGCGCCAGAAAGACTAGCTGTGGATTATATTGAACTATCAGTGGCTGAATTAGCTAAAGCAGTTGAAATTGATGAGCAATTATTACAACAGTTCTACGCCGACAACCAAGACCAATTTGTAGGTCCTGAACAGCGCCGTGCCAGTCATATCTTGATTGAAGGCGATGATGCTAATGCATTAGCAATGGCCATGACAATCAAGCAGCGTTTAGACAACGGTGAAGACTTTGCTACATTGGCTGCTGAATTATCAGACGATACTGGCTCAGCTAATGAGGGCGGTGATTTAGGTTTATTTCAACGTGGTGTGATGGAGACCGCTTTCGAGGATGCAGCATTTTCATTATCAGAAGGCGATATCAGTGAGCCTGTTAAAACAGAATTTGGTTACCATCTAATCAAATTAACTGCGATTGAGTCATCAGAAGGCAAATCTTTTGCAGAAGCACGTGGCGATATTGAATCATCTTATCGTTACCAGCAAGCTGAGGAATTATTTTATGAACAGGCTGAATTATTAGCTGATTTAAGCTATGAAAACCCAGATAACTTAGACGTAGTCGCGGAAGATCTCTCTCTGGAAATTAAAACAAGCGAAGCATTTACCCGCGGTGGTGGTATTGGTATTGCCAGTAATGAAAAAATGGCTGCTGCTGCATTCAGTGAAGATGTATTAAATAATGATTTGAACAGTGCTGTTGTTGAATTGTCAAAAACCCATTTAGTGGTGGTTCACAAAAACAAACATATATTGGCCAGCCAATTACCATTTGACTCAATTTCACCGGCAATAAAAGAACAATTGAAATTTGAATATGCAAGAGATAAAGCAAGTGAGCAAGGTAAGACAATTTTAGCTAAATTGGAATCTGGTGAAGCGGCTGCATCACTCTTTTTAGATCAAGATTGGCATGCTGTTCAGTCTTATGACCGGACCAGTTCTGAAATTAGCCAACAAGTATTACAGCAGGCATTTAGCATCGCTAAACCTGATAATGAAGCCCGTTATACCGGTTTTACGGCTAGCAATGGTAATTATATTGTAGTAAAAGTCACAGCGGTTACCGATGGCGATCCAAGGGCTGCTACAGTCGAAGAACGTGAGGGTTTACAGTCGTATTTGATTCAAGCCAATGGTTCAAGTGAATTACAAGCGTTCATCGCATCACTCAGATCGGATGCTGATATTGAGGTTTTTACACGAAACCTTAGATAGTCAAAATACAGAATAAAAAAGGCACATAAAGTGCCTTTTTTATGACTTGGTTTTTTTTAGAAAGCGTTATTGCTTAATCAAGCGATCGATAACGGTGGCACCGACACTATCACCCCAAACATTAACAGCAGTACGGAATCGATCTAAAAACCAATCGACCGCAAGTAATAAACCAATACCTTCAAGCGGTAAACCAACAGCAGTTAATACAATGACCATCGTGACTAAACCTGCTTCGGGAATACCAGCAGCACCAATAGCAGCCAGTGTGGCTGTAATAAAGACAAGAGTTTGTTGTCCCATGGTGAGATCAATACCATAGGCTTGAGCGATAAAGAGTACTGCCGCCGCTTCATACAGTGCTGTACCATCCATATTAATAGTGGCGCCTAACGGTAAAACGAATTTCACGGCTTTGGGGTCAACATTATTTTCACGAGCACATTCCATTGTCATGGGTAATGTGGCTGATGAGCTTGCAGTACCAAAAGCGGTGACCAATGCTCTAGACATTCCTAGTAGATAATCAATACCCCGTTTGGCAACGAAAGTTAGAATAAGATACAACACTACAAAATGAATGGCCAAACCAGTGAGTACAGTGACAACATGTAGTCCAACAGCCCTGATTTCAGCCATAAACTGTTCGCCACCGCCAGCGTTACCCAGCCGAGCTGAAATTAATGCAAAAATACCGATAGGGGCGAGATGCATGATCCAAATCACCAATTTCATCATTGCTTCATTAACACCTTCAAACACAGCAAAAACGGGCTCAGACTTTTTGCCCAAAGTAGTGAGGGCCATGGCAAATAAGATGGCGAAGACAATTAGTGGTAGCAGTCTCATATCGTTAGCTGAGGCAACTAAGTTGGGCGAAACCATATCAAGGATGATATCTGTCACGCCAGTATCTTGTTTGGATAAAATGTGTTCTGAAACACTTGGGTCACCAAGAGTGATGCCTTTACCAGGTTGGATCCAGTTCACCACTAATAGACCGATAAAGACTGCGATTCCAGTCGTAACAGTGTAATAAAGAACAGTAAATCCACCAATGCGTCCTAAGTTTCGAATATCACCTAATGATCCGATACCACTAATAATGGATGCTATGATCAGAGGGATAATAGTCATTTTTAAGGCATTTAAGAATAGCTTCCCAAGCCAAGCAATTGATTGCGCCTGAGCACCAAAATACCAGCCATAAAGTACGCCACCGACGGCGCCTAGGATGATAAAGGCCAATAAAATAAGGGCATGTTTATGTGACATGGTCGTTATCCTCTAAAATGTCTGTCAGATACAAAACAGGGCATATGAAATGCCCTGTCATGATAGTCAATGAATATTTTGAATTAACCTGTAATCCCAACAATATTAAAGCCACTATCAACATAGGTGATTTCACCTGTGACCCCCGATGCCAAGTCTGAACATAAGAAAGCGGAGACATTACCGACCTCTTCAATGGTCACATTACGACGAAGGGGCGCCGCTGCCGCTCCCATGGCTAATTTTTTACTAAAGTCAGCGATGCCAGCCGAAGCTAGGGTTTTGATCGGGCCTGCAGATACTGCATTAACGCGAGTACCTTCAGGGCCTAATGATAGAGCCATATAACGAACATTAGCTTCTAAACTTGCTTTAGCGATGCCCATCACATTGTAGTTTTCAATAGCACGTTCAGCACCTAAATAACTTAAGGTGAGTAAGGACCCATTACGACCAGCCATCATCTCACGGCCGGCTTTAGCTAATGCAGCAAAACTATAGGCACTGATATCATGGGCAATAGCAAAACCTTCACGGGTCACACTATCAACATAATTACCTTGTAATTGTTCGCGCGGGGCAAAAGCAACGGCATGAATAATGGTGTCTAGACCATCCCAGTGTTTAGCGAGTTGTTCAAATACCGAATTAATTTGTTCGTCACTAGCAACATCACAAGGAAATAATAATGAACTGTCAGCACCACATTGTTCGGCAATCTTTTCAACACGTGATTTTAATTTGTCAGTTTGATAGGTAAATGCAAGTTCTGCACCTTCACGTGCCATAGCAAGAGCAATACCTGATGCGATGGAACGTGGACTGGCAACGCCAACAATTAAAACCCGCTTGCCTTGTAAAAACCCCATGGGTTGTCTCCTAATAGTATGGAATAAAGTAATAAAAGTAGTTTTATATTAACATTTCTGGAACAGGCAATGTCATTATGAAGTCGTTATAATGACATTGCATTGTTAAAATTTTATTATGGGGTTATATGCGATATTTATCGTATTTTTATATCATTATCTTACTGTGTTTATCTGGCTGTGAATTGTCTACTATTAATGCGCCTTATTCACAACAGGAAGCAGATGAATCTGTTTTGTATAGCTCATTTTCATTGCGTCCAAAGCATCTTGACCCAGCACGGTCTTACAGTTCAAATGAAGTAAGCTTTACTGGCCAAATTTATGAGCCACCATTGCAATATCATTATTTAAAACGACCTTATACGCTAATACCGCTTACTGCAACCACATTGCCCACAGTACGGTACTTTAACGGTGATGATATTGAAATAGTTGGAGAAAACAAACAGAATCAAGACGTTGCTTATAGTGTTTATGAAATCACCATCAAACCAGATATTTCATATCAACCACATCCTGCTTTTGCCAAAGGGGATAAAGCAGACTTGTTATACCATCAGTTAAACAGTGCCCAGCTCGACGATATTCACACCTTATCCGACTTTAAACAGCAAGGCAGTCGAGAACTAGTTGCACAAGATTATGTGTACCAAATTAAGCGATTAGCACATCCAGAAATTCATTCGCCTATTTTAGGGTTAATGGGTGAATATATTGTTGGTTTAGCCGATTACGCTGAGCAATTACGCCACCAAAAACAGCAGGGCAATGCGATTGATTTGCAGACAACGGATATTAAAGGGGTAACGGTGGTTGACCGTTATACCTACCAGATCAAAGTATTCGGTAAATATCCTCAATTGCGTTATTGGTTGGCGATGCCCTTTTTTGCTCCGGTACCTTGGGAAGCTGATGTATTTTATGCACAATCTGGCTTGATTGAAAAAAATATTACAATGGATTGGTTTCCAATCGGCACCGGGCCATACCAGCTTACAAAGAATGATCCTAACCGTCAGATGATATTGGAGAAAAACCCTAATTATCACTCAGAATATTATCCCACTAACGGTGAAGAAGCCGACAAGCCCCAAGGCTTATTGACCGATGCTGGCCAATTATTACCTTTTATAGATAAAGTGGTTTTTACTTTAGAAAAAGAAAGCATTTCATATTGGAATAAATTTCTACAAGGGTATTACGACATCAGTGGTATTAGTTCTGATAGCTTTGATCAAGCTATTCAAATGAATGATTCAGGTGCATTTGGTTTGAGCGATACCATGAAACAAAAAGGTATTGAGCTTAAAACAGCAATTGAAACCTCAATATTCTATATTGGTTTTAATATGGAAGATCCCATTGTGGGTGGTTATAGCGAACAAGCTAAAAAACTACGCCAAGCGATTTCTATTGCGATTGATTATGAAGAATATATTTCGATATTTGCCAATAGTCGAGGTATTGCTGCACAAGGGCCGATCCCTCCGGGCATTTTTGGTTATAAAGAGGGTCAGCAAGGTATTAATCCTTATGTATATGATTGGAAAAATAGTCGCGCCCAACGGAAATCAATTACGCAAGCACAAGAACTGTTAGCTCAAGCGGGTTATCCAGAGGGACGATCCGAGGAAACAGGTGCACCGTTAATTCTATATTTTGATGTAACCGGCAGTGGGCCTGATTCAAAAGCTCGCTTTGATTGGATGCGAAAACAATACCAAAAATTAGGCATACAATTAGTTATTCGTGAAACCGATTACAATCGGTTTCAAGATAAAATGCAAACAGGCCAGGCCCAAATATTTCAATGGGGTTGGAATGCAGATTATCCTGATCCGGAAAATTTCCTGTTCTTATTATATGGCCCAAATGGCAAGCGGGTATCAGGTGGACAAAATGCCAATAATTATCAAAACAGTGAATTTGATCGTTTGTTTGAACAAATGAGAGTGATGCCAGATAGTGAACAAAGGCAAACTATCATTAATCAAATGATCGCCATTTTGCATGAAGAATCACCTTGGGTATGGGGATTTCATCCTAAACAATTCTCTCTTTACCATGTGTGGAATAGCAATGTGAAGCCCAATCTGATGGCAAATAACACCCTTAAATATCGCCGTATTGATGCGCAGCAAAGATTTGCACTACAGAAACAGTGGAATCAGCCGATATTGTGGCCATTAGTGGTTCTGATATTCGCCATGATTTTGTTATTATTGCCTGCGTGGTTAATGTATCAGAAAAAAAAGCATATAAAAATCACATAATACGAATTGAATTACAGCTTTTTTGAATGATTTTGGGTAGAATTAGTCTGATTGTTTTGAGACTTGCATAGTGCAACAGTACAACTGAGGAGATAGTGAGTGGATTTAGCTACGGTAGTAGGACTAGTTATTGCTTGGCTGCTTATTATTGGAACCATCGCAACAGGTTCGGGTGCTTTAGTTTTTATCAATATACCTTCCTTAGTGATTGTGATTGGTGGCACCATCGCCGTGGTGATGATGCGTTTTACATTAGCCCAGTTTATAGGCTCTTTTAAAACGGCATTGAAAGCCTTTTTACACAAGGCAGAAAGCTCTGAAGAATTAATTGCGGTTGTCGTCGAATTAGCCGGAGTTGCTCGAAAAGAAGGCTTATTAGCCTTAGAAGGCCAAGAAATTAACAATCCTGTTTTAGCAACAGGTGTTCGGATGTTGGTGGATGGTCATGAACCTGCCATTGTCAAAAAAGCACTGTCTACAGAAATGAATGAAACGGTCATTCGCCATAAAATAGGGCAAGATCTGTTCAAACAAATGGGTGATGCCGGCCCGGCAATGGGAATGATCGGAACCTTAGTAGGCTTGGTGCAAATGTTATCTAATATGTCAGATCCTAAATCGATTGGCCCTGCAATGGCGGTAGCACTATTGACAACATTATATGGTGCGATGTTAGCAAATATGTTTGCATTACCCGTTTCAGATAAATTGAAATTGCGTAGCGCAGAAGAACAAATGAATAAAAATATCATTATTCAAAGTGTGATTGGAATTCAGGAAGGCCAAAACCCCAAAGTATTAGAAGAATTACTAAACAACTACCTACCTGTCTCACGGCGTGGTGATGATGATTCAGATGCGGCCACCGCCGAATAATGTTTTTTGCTTACAAATTAAAGTGAACTTCGCATGAGTGAAGAAGTAGAAGAACATGATTGTGATTGTCCCCCAGAGGGCTTGCCTGCCTATATGGGGACATTTGCTGATTTAATGTCTTTATTGATGTGCTTTTTTGTATTGTTATTATCCTTTGCAGAAATGGATGCACTCAAATATAAAATGGTCGTCAAATCACTCGACCATGCCTTTGGTGTACAACGACAAGTGGCGGCTAATGAAATTCCAAAAGGTACCAGTATTGTCGCCCAAGAGTTTAGTCCTGGCGAACCTCGGCCGACCCCCTTAAAAGAAGTGCGCCAAGATACCGAAGATGATTCGCGCGATGATCTTAAAATTAAAATGAATGCTGATGAGATCGAGAAAGAACAGGCAAAACAACAAGCCAAAGAGATAGCAGAAGAAGTAGAAAAATTTAAAGAAGCCTTAGAAGGTGAGATCGCAGAAGGTTTAATTTCAATCGAAAGTGAATTAAGTCGGATCGTCATTCGAATTAGAGAGAAAGGTTCTTTCCAATCAGGCGATGCGAAGTTGAATAGAAATTTTGTGCCCATATTAGATAAAATTCGTGACGTGCTCTTGAAAACAGATGGCAAGATCGCGGTGGCAGGACATACCGATAATATCCCTATCAATACACCTCGTTATCGTTCCAATTGGGAATTATCAACCTCGCGTGCAACCTCGGTAGTACATGAGTTATTGAAAACAGCTGAAATGCCAACAGATCGTTTTGTCTTGGAAGGTTATGCAGAAACACAACCCTTGGCTCCGAATGACAATGCGTTTAATCGGGCTCAAAATAGAAGGGTGGAAATCATTGTTCTAAAATCAAAAGTAAAAGAAGAGCTTTCTCGATCAATTGAAGAACTCAATAAAGCGTATGATGCAATTGAAGGTGAAATAACTGATCTGAATGGAGAATAGATTATGAATAAGTCAGGACACTATATTACGTTAATCATACTATCGGTGTTTTTATTAGTATCAACCAATAGTTTTGCTATTGAGTGGCGACTGGATCCCAATAATTCACAATTGAATTTTATTTCAACGAAAAAAACACATATTTCAGAAATACATCAGTTCAAAGATATCGAAGGCAGTTATGATTCACAAGGTGAGTTAATACTTAATGTGAATTTAGCCAGTGTTGATACTGATAACGACATTCGAGATCAACGGATGAAGGAATTTTTATTTGAGGTAAGTGATTTCAAAACTGCTAGAATATGTGCCACCATTGATACCGAAACAATTGATGCCATTGCAGAAGGGGCAAGCTTTCGGCTGACTGTTGATGCCACTCTTGAGTTACATGGTGACAAAAAGCCACTAACAATGGATATTATTATTACCCGATTAGTTGGCGCAAAACTCTCCGTTGTGAGCGCAACACCTACTATTATAAATGTAGCTGATTTTTCTTTAGTAGCGGGTATTGAGAAATTGCAAGAACTGGCTAAGCTACCTAGCATCAGCCACAACGTACCAGTGAGCTTTTATCTAGTATTTAAGCTAAAACACAGTTAATTATGAGTGATAAAGACGTTTAATTTTAAAGAGTGATAGATGCAAAAGTTTACCGTAGAACGGGGTATCGTAATCCCTTTAGATAGACCCAATGTGGATACTGATGCCATTATTCCAAAACAATTTTTAAAATCTATTCAACGTAGTGGTTTTGGGCCTAATTTATTTGATGAATGGCGTTATCTTGATCTGGGTGAACCTGGTAAGAGTTCTGAGGGGCGTCCATTAAATCCGGAGTTCGTATTAAATCAACAACGCTATCAGGGGGGGACTATTTTATTGGCACGTGAAAACTTCGGTTGTGGATCGAGTCGAGAGCATGCTGTTTGGGCATTAGATGATTTTGGTATTCGGGCCATTATTGCCCCGAGCTTTGCTGATATTTTCTTCAATAATACAAGCAAAAATGGGGTTTTAGCCATTCAGCTAAGTGAACAAATAGTCAATAAACTATTTCAATCAGTACAATCATCATCTGGTTATCAATTAACAGTCGATCTATCGTCACAAATTATCACTCTGGAAAGTGGTGACACAATAAGTTTTGAGGTTGACGCATTCAAAAAACACAGTTTATTGAATGGCTTAGATGATATTGGTTTGACACTGCAACATGCGGATGATATTCAGGCCTATGAGCAACAGCGTAAGCAACAAGCACCATGGCTATTTTCAGAGTAGCTAATGGATATAAACATAAAATTAAGTAGTGAATAACAAAGAATGACAAAGAAAATAGCAGTATTAGCCGGTGATGGAATCGGTCCAGAAATTGTTGCTGAAGCCGTTAAAGTATTACACGCTTTGGGAGAAAATGGTTTAGAGATCCAGCTCGAATATGGCTTAATTGGGGGGGCGGCTTATGATGAGACCGGCACACCATTACCAGAACAGACAATTACTATGTCTAAATCTGCCGATGCCATCTTATTAGGTGCGGTAGGGGGCTATAAATGGGAATCTCTGGATATTAGTGTTCGCCCAGAAAAAGGCTTACTGGGTATTCGTAGTGAGTTAAATTTATTTGCAAATTTAAGACCTGCGATTCTTTATCCACAATTAGCAGAGGCTTCTACTCTGAAAGCCGAAGTGGTTGCAGGCTTAGATCTGATGATTGTTCGTGAATTAACAGGTGGTATTTATTTCGGCCAACCGCGCGGTGTAAGAACACTGGATAATGGTGAAAAACAAGGTTTTAACACCTTAATATACAGTGAAAGTGAAGTGACACGCATTGGTAAAGTAGCCTTTGATATTGCTAGAAAACGTCAAGGGCGTTTGTGTTCAGTCGATAAAGCCAATGTATTAGAGTGTACCGAACTTTGGCGTGAAACCATGACCGATCTAGCCAGTGATTATGACGATGTTGAACTGAGTCATATGTATGTTGATAATGCTGCAATGCAGCTAGTCCGAGCTCCAAAACAGTTTGACGTTATGGTGACAACCAATATGTTTGGCGATATTTTATCGGATTGTGCATCAATGTTGACTGGGTCGATTGGCATGTTGCCATCAGCTTCATTGGATGAAGCTGGTAAAGGCATGTATGAGCCAATTCATGGTTCTGCACCTGATATTGCCGGTCAAAACATCGCCAATCCCTTAGCGACAATATTATCAGTTGCAATGATGCTTCGTTATACTCTTGATCAAGCAGATATGGCAGATCGTGTTGAGCAGGCTGTTAGCAAGGTACTCGATCAAGGTTTGCGAACCGCGGATATTTATTCCGAGGGGACCATAAAGGTAGGAACAGTGGAGATGGGCGATGCCGTTGTTGCAGCGCTGTAATTTAAGTTAAAAGATTAGGAACTATAGTGAGTAAAAAAGTTGATGTTGCCGTAGTGGGCGCAACAGGAGCAGTCGGTGAAACAATGCTGGATATTTTGCACCAGCGTGATTTCCCAGTAGGTAAAGTATATGCATTGGCCAGCGAACGATCAGCAGGCAATACGGTTAGTTTCGGCAATAAAGCATTAATTGTAGAAGATTTGGCCACATTTGATTTTTCGAAAGTGCAAGTGGCTCTGTTTTCACCTGGTGCCAGCGTATCAAAAATCTATGCCCCAAAAGCGGCTGAAGCAGGTTGCGTAGTCATTGATAATACCTCAGAGTTTCGGTATGACGATGATATCCCACTGGTCGTTCCTGAAGTGAATCCACATGCAATTGCCGATTATAAAAATCGCGGCATTATTGCCAACCCAAATTGTTCAACGATTCAAATGATGGTGGCGCTGAAACCTATTTATGATGCTGTAGGCATAACGCGTATCAATGTATGTACTTATCAAGCCGTATCAGGCACAGGGAAACCTGCAATGGATGAGCTGGCCAAACAAACAGCTGCATTGTTAAATGGCCGTCCTGTTGAAAGTAGTGTATATCCCAAACAGATAGCCTTTAATGTGCTACCGCAGATAGATGTATTTGAAGATAATGGCTACACCAAAGAAGAAATGAAAATGGTATGGGAGACCAATAAAATAATGGAAGACGATAGCATTGCTGTTAATCCAACGGCCGTTCGTGTTCCTGTTTTTTATGGTCATTCAGAAGCAATACATATTGAAACAAAAGAAAAAATAACAGCTCAGCAGGCTAAAGATTTATTGCAAGCATGTGAAGGAATCGTCGTGATCGATGATCATGCTGATGGGGCTTATCCGACTGCGGTTAGTGATGCTTCTGGTACTGATCCAGTTTATGTTGGCCGTATTCGTGAAGATATTTCGCATACAAATGGTTTGAATTTATGGGTGGTTGCAGATAATGTACGTAAAGGCGCTGCTTTAAATAGCATCCAAATTGCTGAATTATTGGTTGAACAATATCTGTAAGTGGTAGGATGATATTAACAGGGACAAAACAAGGGGTTTGAAATGGTAATTAGAACGTTTGCCAGTGTTGCAGTAATTAGTGCATTAGGGTTATTAGCACCCATCCAGGCTTATGCTTTTGGTCTGGGTAAGATTGAAACATCGTCAGCACTAAATGAACCATTCAAAGCAGAAATAGCTGTTACGGCTATACGCGGAGATGAAGCTGGTAACCTGCAAGTACGTTTGTCCTCGGCGGAAGAATTTGAACGCGCAGGAATAGAACGCCATATCTTGCTAACAAAATTTAAATTTGAAGTGCTTGAAAAAGCGGGATCAGCAACTATTATTATTAGTTCGAAAGATCCAGTGAAAGAACCCTTTGTTGATTTTTTAGTCACCGCGACTACAGGACAAGGCTTATTGATTCGTGAATATACCGTTTTACTCGATCCACCAAAAACAGTATTTGCAACACCAAAACCAGTTAGTAAGCCCTCGACTGTAGCTAAGAAACCAGTACAAATACCTAATAAAACAAGCTATCAATATGATGCGCCAAGTTCATCAACAGATTATGGCTCTAGCTATGGCCCAACCAATCGAACTGATACCTTGTGGGATATTGCATTAAAGACCAAGCAAGGGCAGTCTGTATCAGTACATCAACAGATGATGGCTCTGGTCAAACAAAATCCCCGTGCATTTAACCATCAGAATATCAATGGCCTTAAAGCTGGCTATACATTATCCATTCCTACGCTAGAGACAGTTAAGCAATTATCAAAAAATAAGGCTATTTCTGCCGTCCGTGAGCAAAATGCTTCATGGAAAAATCGGAATAGAGCTCCAGCACCGACTGCCGTTGTAGAAGAGACGGCTATGCCGATGAATACTTCGGAGCCAGCCGCGTCTGATGCGGCAGTGACTGAACCAGCAACTGCCGCGCCGAACGCAGCAATCGAGGGTGACAATACAGCACGCTTGAAATTGGTTGCCCCTAGTGATGAGGCATTGTTAGAAGGTGGTGAATTATCTCCAATGGGTAGCGACCAACTAGCAAATTTAAGTGAACAGCTCACCTTAGCTCAAGAAACAATTGAAGGCCAAACACAAGAAAATATTGATATAAAATCCCGGATGGATGTAATGGAAGAACAAATCCAAACATTGCGCCGATTAATATCACTTAAAGATGCAGATTTAGCCCGCCTACAAAGTTCGCTTGAACAAGATAGTCAGACCGATGTTGATAGCAATATAGATCAAATGACCGAAGACACCTTGGCTTTATTGGAAGATCAGCAACAGCAGCTGCAAGATGTTCAAGCAGGTACTAATACCGATTTAGAGCAAGTAGCTGAAGATAATATGGCTCCATTAAATGACGAGATGCCATTACCATCTGATCAGGCTGCAGATGGTCAAGCTGAAATGAATGAAGTTGATCAGTATTTTGCTTCAGTTGCAGAAGGTGCACCTGAACAAGAAATTATGGCCACGAATAGCATGGAGCTAGACGCCGCAGTAGATGCTACTGAACACGAGGATATTTCTCTATCTTCAATTCGATCACTTGATGATGCAAAAATATATGCGTCAAACATGTTTGATATTGATAAAGGTAATATGAGCTCATGGTCTGACAAAGTAAAAACCTTTGTTGCCGAAAATAAAAAGCAAACAATGTTTGGTGGCTTATTAGCGTTATTACTTATGTGGTTATTTGTCAGACGTAGTAATCGTCCTGACATGACTTGGGACGAAGCAGTTGAAAAATTAGATGGCAAAGAAGAGGCCGTGGCGCCTGTGGCAGCTGCAACAGAAGCTAACACTGACAATACAGATGAAAGCGAACAAATGTTGGTGGAAGAGATTGATGAGGAGCTTGTTAGCGAAGCCTCTGATATGCAGCAAGAAGTCATTGAAGACATCACAGAACTTGAGCAAGCTGAAAGTGACGTGCTGGATACATCAACTAATGATGACATGGCGATGGAAGAAGAAATTTCAAATTTAGCATTTAATATTGATGATGCAGAAACGCCAATAGACGAAAATACGCTGAGCGATGAATTACCAATCATTGATAACGATGAACATGATGACTTAATGAGCTTTGAGTCGAATGTAGCTTCAACAGAATTAGATTCTGATTCAGTGGACAGTATAGAAATTGATGAAACATTGGATGAGTCTTTATCATTTGATGTATCGAACGATGACAGTACTTCATTAAGTGATGAAGAAATAACCTTGGATATAGCTGGGGATAGTTCAGAACAAATAGGCGAAGAGCCAGATCTTGAACTCAATATTGATAACGAGGCACCGCTTGGAATAGAAGGCCTTGAGTCACTTTCAGAAGAGGAAATGACAGCGGCTACCGCAGCCTTAACAGATGTCAATGAACTTGAATTTGATTTAGAGGACTTTGATGAGGTTGATGAAGCTGAGACCAAATTAGACCTCGCTGCGGCTTATATTGATATGGGTGATTCAGATGGGGCGAAGAGCATATTAGATGAAGTTGTTAATGAAGGTAATGACGAACAAAAAACACGAGCTCAATCAATGCTGACAGAACTGTCATAAATTGGCGTTGAGGTGAGGGTAGCCTTAGGCGTTGAATATGATGGGACTAAATTTGCTGGCTGGCAAGTTCAGCCTGCCCAACGAACGGTTCAAGGTTGCTTGCAAGAAGCATTAAGCTCGGTTGCAAATCATCATACAAAAACCGTTGCAGCCGGTAGAACAGATTCAGGTGTTCACGCTTTACAACAAGTAGTGCATTTCGATAGTAACTCTGAACGTAGTGAGCGCAATTGGATTCTGGGATTAAACTCAAATCTACCTGACGACATTAATATAGTCTGGGCACGAGCCGTTGATGATGATTTCAGTGCTCGATTTTCAGCATTAAATCGCAGTTATCGTTATTTGATTTTTAATCGCGTGGGCCGCTCGTCAATACACACAAACCGAATGTGGTGGTTATTTAGCCCACTTGATGAACAGCGCATGCAAGAGGCCGCTAATTTATTGGTGGGCCATCATGATTTTTCCGCTTTTCGAGCCAAATTATGTCAAGCTCATAGCCCGATTAAAACAGTGGAAAAGATTCGCGTTACCCGACAAGGCGATTGCATTGCTATTGATGTTAAAGCCCAGTCTTTTCTACATCATATGGTGCGAAATATTGTGGGTGTACTCGTTCCTATTGGTCAAGGTATTAAGCCAGTCTCTTGGGCAGAAACAGTATTGGATAGCCGTGATCGTTCTCAAGGTGGGATTACCTCTGCACCAGAGGGCTTATATTTTGTCGATGTTGAATATCCTGAACAATATAAGCTGCCAACAGTGTCAGCTTTTCCCGTGGTCTGGTAAAGTATCCTATTAGATTTTTTTCTCAGACAAAATTCATGAGAACACGCGTAAAAATTTGTGGCATAACTCGGCGCCAAGATGCTGAATTTGCAATTGAAATGGGTGCAGATGCCTTAGGCTTGGTATTTTACTCATCCAGTCCGAGATCGGTCACAATTGCGCAGGCACAGCAGATTATCGAGGGCTTGCCGCCGTTTGTTAGCATTGTTGCACTTTTTGTTAATGCTGATCCAGAACAAGTGCATATGTGCCTAAAATCGATGAGAATTGATGTTTTGCAATTTCATGGCGATGAAAGTCCTGAATATTGTGAACAATTTGATCGACCTTATTTAAAGGCGGTCAGAATGCGTGATGATATTGATCTTACACACGTAGCTGAAAACTATCGTTCTGCATCTGCCTTATTATTAGATAGTTATCAAGCGGGAATACCCGGTGGAACTGGCCAGGTATTTGATTGGTCAATAATTAAACAAGTTGATATACCGATAATTCTTGCCGGAGGTTTAACGGTTGAGAATGTTGCCCAAGCAATAAAACAAGTAAATCCTTATGCTATTGATGTCAGTGGTGGTGTTGAACAGTCAAAAGGAATAAAAGATGAACAAAAAATCAGCGCTTTCATGCAAGAGGTAGTAAATGGCTGAAAATATGGCAAATAATTATTACGATAGCTATCCTGATGATAGAGGTCGTTTTGGACAATATGGTGGCCGTTTTGTCGGCGAGACACTGATGGAAGCAATATATGCACTAGAAGCAGCCTATAAACTTTATAAAGACGATCCTGAATTTCAAGCAGAAATGGATAAAGACTTGGCTGATTTTGTTGGGCGACCCTCTCCGCTTTATCATGCCGAAAATTGGACCAAGAGATTGGGTGGGGCACAAATCTACCTTAAACGTGAAGATCTTAATCATACTGGTGCCCATAAAGTTAACAATACAATTGGTCAGGCATTATTGGCGAAACGCATGGGTAAAAAGCGTATTATTGCTGAAACGGGAGCTGGCCAGCATGGTGTGGCAACGGCTACCGTCGCTGCTCGTTTGGGCATTGAATGTGTGGTCTATATGGGCGCCGAAGATGTGCAGCGCCAAGCTCAAAATGTCTATCGGATGAAACTATTGGGAGCACAAGTTATCCCCGTAGAATCGGGTTCAAGAACATTAAAAGATGCATTAAATGAAGCACTGCGTGACTGGGTGACTAATGTCGATGATACTTTTTATATTATTGGTACGGTGGCAGGTCCTCATCCCTATCCTGAGATGGTTAGAGACTTCCAAACGATTATTGGCCGCGAAGCGCGTGCTCAAATAATGAAATCGGCAGGACGATTGCCAGATGCTTTAATTGCCTGTATTGGTGGTGGCTCAAATGCGATCGGTTTATTCCATCCCTTTATCGCTGACCAGGATGTTGTTATGTATGGTGTTGAAGGTGCTGGTCATGGTATTGAGACTGGCCAACATGCGGCACCATTATGCGCTGGAACGTCAGGTGTATTGCATGGTAATCGGACTTATTTAATGCAAGATGAAAATGGTCAGATAATTGAAACACATTCCATTTCAGCGGGATTAGATTATCCAGGTGTTGGACCTGAGCATGCCTTGCTTAAAGATATTGGCCGAGCACAGTATGTATCAGTAACCGATGATGAAGCTTTGCAAGCTTTTCATGATTTGACTCGAATTGAAGGAATTATTCCTGCATTGGAATCAAGCCATGCACTAGCTTATGCGACAAAACTGGCACCTACAATGTCTGCCGAGCAGATAATATTAGTCAACTTGTCCGGCAGAGGTGACAAGGATATGCATACCGTAGCCGCCATGGCTGGCTTGAGTTTCTAAAGGGTTAAAAATGAGTCGTATTAGTCACTGTTTTGAAAAATTAAAGGCCGATGGCCAAACAGCCCTTATCCCGTATATAACCGCTGGTGACCCGGTGCCATGGATAACGGTTCCTATATTGCATGCGCTGGTTGAGGCGGGTGCAGACATTGTTGAATTAGGCGTGCCTTTTTCTGATCCGATGTCAGATGGGCCTGTTATTCAGAAAGCCTGTGAGCGGGCTTTAAAAAATAATATCTCTCTTCAGAATGTACTTGATATGGTGCGCCAATTCAGGGAAAAGGATAACAATACACCGGTAGTATTGATGGGCTATGCCAATCCCTTAGAAGCGATGGGTTATGAAACCTTTGCAAAACAAGCACAGCAGGCGGGTGTTGATGGTGTATTAACAGTCGATATGCCACCGGAAGAATCAGATGAATTTTTGCCAATCATGAATAAATATAAGATTGATACTATTTTTCTAGTTGCACCGACAACATCAACTAAACGGATGGAAAAAATTGCTCAATATGCCAACGGTTTCCTTTATTATGTTTCTATTAAGGGCGTAACGGGTACCGCGACACTTGATGTAACTGAAGTGGCAGAAAAAATATCAATATTAAGAAAATGCACTGATTTACCATTAGGGGTCGGTTTTGGCATTCGTGATGGTAAATCTGCCGCAGCAGTATCAGAAATTGCTGATGCTGTAGTCGTTGGCAGTACACTCGTTAGCTGTATTGCTGATCATAGCAATAGCCCCGAAACACTACCAGAAGCTATTGCTAGTTTATTAGCGGAAATGCGTCATGCAATCAATGCACGAGATATGGCAAAATAAGGTATTATCAAATTAAAAGTATAGGTAACAAATATGAGTTGGTTTGAAAAATTAATTCCTTCAAAAATTCGCACTACAGTACGCAGTCGCTCGGTACCAGAAGGTGTGTGGTGCAAATGTCCTGCATGTGACAGTGTTTTATATCGTGCAGAACTAGAACGTAATCTGCATGTCTGCCCGAAGTGTGACCATCACCAACGAATCAATGCTCGTACACGTTTAGAAAGCTTTTTAGATGAAGGTGAACGACTAGAAATTGCGAGCAATGTGAAACCAGTTGACACATTAAAATTTAAAGATAATAAAAAATATAAAGATCGCATTACCCAAGCTCAAAAATCGACTGGTGAAAATGATGCATTGTTAGCAATGCAAGGCAGTATTAATGATCTACCCGTTGTAGCGGTATCATTTGATTTTAGTTTTATGGGTGGTTCTATGGGAGCTGTAGTCGGGGAAAAATTTGTCCGTGCGGCACAAGTTGCCTTGGACAAGCGAATTCCACTGATTTGTTTTTCTGCTAGTGGTGGCGCACGTATGCAAGAAGGGCTGTTTTCATTGATGCAAATGGCAAAAACTAGCACTATTCTAGGTCAGCTTAGTCAGTCTGGCATACCTTTTATTTCGGTATTAACCGACCCAACAATGGGTGGTGTTTCAGCAAGTTTAGCAATGCTAGGAGACGTTAATGTGGCGGAGCCGAAAGCACTGATCGGCTTTGCCGGTCCTCGAGTTATCGAACAAACGGTACGTGAGACACTGCCTGAAGGATTTCAACGTAGTGAATTCTTAGTAGAGCATGGTGCTATTGATATGATTGTCGATCGTCGTGATATGCGTGATCGACTCACTAATATATTGGCCATGTTGCAAAAAAACGCTGCTGTTTAGATTAGTAATAAATGCGTTTTGATACCCTGTCACAGTGGTTAGAATGGCAGGAAAACCTCCATTTCACTGAAGTTGATCCTGGCCTTGCCCGAATAGGTCATGTATGGCAGAAAATGGCTGGAAATACCAAGCTCCCCTATACTGTCATCACAATTGCGGGGACGAATGGCAAAGGATCGTCGGTAGCACTGCTCGAATCCATCTTACGGGCTGCAGGATATAGAACAGGCACTTATACTTCTCCTCATTTATTGAGTTATAACGAACGCATTTGCATCGATAATATTCCCTGTGATGACGACACAATTTGTGCTGCATTCAATCGCATTGATAATGCGCGCGCAAATACCTCACTGACCTATTTTGAGTTTGCCACCTTAGCGGCAGTCGATATCTTTGAACAACAAAAAATAGATATCGCAATTCTAGAAGTAGGGATGGGTGGCCGATTAGATGCGGTCAATTTATTTGATTGTGACATTGCACTCATTACGCCGATAGGCTTAGACCATACAGTATGGTTAGGAGAAAATCGGGAGAAAATTGCTTTTGAAAAAGCCGGAATTCTTCGTGCAGCTAGTCCGGTAGTCTGTTCTGAATCATCCCCGCCACAAAGCATAATAGAACATGCTCAATCAATAAAGTCACCGCTATATCAGGCACAAAAACATTATCATGCTGTTGAAATAGAAAATGGCTGGCATTGGTCTAATGATGTTAATGATTGGCAAGATTTACCCTCACCGGCATTGCTAGGCTCATATCAAATTCAAAATGCAGCAGCAGTATTACAAGTGGTCTCACTATTACATCAGCAAGATTTCATTATTAGCGAACAAGCTATTCGTACCGGGTTAACGAAGGTCCAACTTTCTGGGCGCTTTCAGCGACTATTGGGTGGTGTAGAACGTATTTTTGATGTCACACATAACCATCTTGGCGCAAAAAACCTGGCTAAATTACTTGCAGAAATACCTTGTAAGGGACGAACATTGGCTGTGCTAGCAATATTGAAAGATAAAGATATCACGGCAGTAACATCGGCATTAGGGCAATCAATCGATAGTTGGTATGTTGCAGGATTGGAAAGCGAACGAGGTATCAGCGGTGATGCGTTAGCTTCTCAAATATCAGATGTACTTGAAAATAGTGATGTCAAGCCCCATATAACGGTTGTTGATGCCTATCAGCATGCTATGAAAGATGCACAAATAGGTGATCGAATATTAATTTTTGGTTCATTCCTAACAGTAGAAGCTGTTATGAAGCATATCGAATAAGCTTATTAAGGGAGTACACATGAATAAGAGCATACCTATTACCACGATAGCGATTACAGCATTGATTTTAATTATAGCCATGAATGCTTATACAACAGTTAAAGCAGGCCATAATAAAGTGGCAACATTATTTGGCGATGTTCGCCCTCAGGCTTATAAAGAGGGATTTCACATTGTTAACCCTTTACTTAAATTCACCAGTTTTGATTTACGCCAGTTGACCTATACTTGGGATAAAATTCAAGTCCCATCTCAAGATAAATTAAAGTCTACGATGGATGTATCCGTAACCTTTCGTCTTGATGGTTCCCGTACACCAACAATATTGCAAGAAACAGGGAACTTAGAAGATGTTGTGAACAAACATGTTACCCCTAAAGTCCGTTCCTTATTACGTGAAGCGGGTAAAACAGTGGGTAAGTCGCAAGATTTTTATCTTGATACCGTTCAGCAAGAGCTTCAAATCTATATGGAAGGTGGTTTGAGATCTTACTTAGAACCTAAAGGCATTATTGTGCAGGCGGTATTATTTCGTGATATCACCTTGCCACAAGTGGTCACCAGTGCGGTTATTCAAACCAAAGAGCGCCAAGAACAATTAGAACGTGAGAAAGCACAGTTAAACATCGTTGAACAACAAGCTCAACAACAAGTCAAGCAAGCTGAGGCAAGGGAGCAAGCCGCGATAGCGGATGCTAATGCGAAGCGAACTCATGCTGATGCAGAAGCGTACAGAATTTTAAAAGAAGCCGAAGCCCAAGCTGATGCTAATGCAGTGTTAGCTCGTTCGATTACCTCAGAACTCATTGAATATAACAGTGTGCAACGTTGGAATGGTAGCTATCCACAAACGCTATTGTCAGGTGATGCTGGTGGTGTTATTTTATCGTTGCCAAATGCGACTAAATAAAGTTAAGTAAAGAAAACCTATTGCCATGATTATCGTGGCAATAGGTTGTTAACTATACATTTTGTCGATATCGGTCTGATGATGGGCAATAACTTTAGGACGTTTAATTTTCATAGTCGGAGTCATTAAATCATTTTCGACAGTCCAAGGTTCTAAGGTAAGGGTAACGCGACGAATTCTGGCATAAGCAGGAAATTCATGTAAAAGCTTACGCAAACGTTGAGTGATCTCACTGTGCAAGGCTTTATCATTCAAACTATCATGATTAAAACCATCTAGGCCATGTTCTTTAGCCAAGCTAAACCAATTATCAGAGTTTAAAACCAATAGAGCAGATAAGAAGGATTCACCTTCACCAATCACTAATGCTTGCTCAAAAGTGTCATCCATCAGAATGGCTGCTTCAATATCACCAGGTGGTACTTTTTCGCCATTACTAAGCACCAGAATATCTTTAATACGCCCCGTGATATAGATATGGCCACTATCACTGATACGAGCCTGATCACCGGTATGTAACCAACCTTGAGCATCAATTGTTTGAGCCGTTGCTTTATGATTATTCCAGTAACCCAGCATATTGCCAGGCCCGCGTGCTAATAATTCATCATTATTACCGATCATAACTGCAACACCAGGGATAGCTCGACCGACGCTTGCGGGATCATTATTATCGGGTTCATTAACACTAATAACAGGGCTAGTTTCAGTTAAACCATAACCCTGTAATAGCAGCATGCCTAGACCAATAAATAATTTGGATACTGGCTGAGGCAATGCGGCGCCACCGCTGAGGATAAGACGCATATTGCCGCCCATTTTTTCTTGCACTTTTGATGCAACCAGTTTTTCAAATATCGGCCATAGTAAAAAGCTAGGACGCCACCAACCTCTACCTTGTTGGTACTGGAATCGAGCCCAACCCATTGCTGCGGTTGTTTTAAATAAACCTTTTGCAATAACTGATTTATCAGCTAATTGCGCTTGTAATTTAGTATAAATACGCTCGAAAATACGGGGTACAGCAATCATAATACTGGGTTTTACCGTTTGCATATCATCAGCTAGTTGAGGAATGCCTCGCGCATAAGCAACTGTTGCACCAGCCATTATGGGTAAATAATAACCTGCTGTTCTTTCAAGCGTGTGTGAAAGAGGTAAAAATGATAAAAATATATCACTCGGTAAAACATCAAAATAAACTAATGCACCAGATGCTACAGACAACATATTATGATGGCTGAGCATAACGCCCTTGGGGCGACCAGTGGTACCGGAAGTATAGATAATCGAAGCCAGACTGTGAGGATCTGTATCCCAATCTCGTACGACACCCCAATTATCAGGGAGCCATTGTTGAGCATAGGCGGCGGGCTCAGTTAATTCGTCATCATCAAAATTATTGATGACAACACGTTTGAGATGATGTTCTTCAGTGATAGAAGGAGCTAAACGTTTCCATTGAGCAGCATTTTGCAAGAACAATAGTTTAATATCGGCATCCTGCAATATATACGCAACGCTGTCAGGCCTGTCATCTGGGTAAAGTGGCACGACGACTAAACCAAGCCCCATTGCCGCTTGGTCAAAAATCACCCATTCTTTACAGTTTTTTAGGTTGATAGCAACGCGATCACCAGGCTCAAGATCTTCTTTTGCTAAGGCATCCTGCCAACGGGCAACTTGAGTGGCTACTTCTTCCCAAGTGACATCGTACCAAGATTTTGTTTCGTTAGAATAACTACGATAGGCAGTATCATGGGGGCTTCGCTTAAGTCGTTCACGAAACAAGCCATATAAAGTCCCAGCTTGTTCTTGAGGGATTGTATCGGTAAGCACTGCCGCCATCTGACTAACTCCTTATGTCTTTATAAGAACATCCAACGCATTTGCAAACCAAAGATATCAACATCGGCTTCGTATTCACCGTTAAGGTTATGATTGAACGGAGGGTCTAGTGTTTCGTTTATTTTAGTATCACTGATAAAAATGTGGGTGTAGCCAGCATCTATTGTGATGTGATCAGAATATTTATAGCTGGCACCTAAAGCGACCCACTTACGATCATTGCCTGGAACACGTGCTGTTCTAAATTGTGCATTTTTAACTGGTGTTTCATCATAAGCGATACCAGCGCGGAAACTCCATTTGTTACTATAGTCGTATGTAAGACCCAATCCATAGCGCATAGAATTTTCCCATTTTTCTTCTTTTGTAGAAGTTAGTAGCCCCGGAAATGATGATGAAATAGCGAGTTCTTGAAAGCGACTCCACCGTGTCCAGGATGCATCTGCCATCACTGCCCACTTGTCTCCTATTTGATGGTGGATGGCTAGCGAAATAGATTCGGGTAAATCTACATCTCCTCTGATTTTTTCAGACGTAATGATACCATTTGGGGCTAGAGTGATACCGGCAAGATCATGTAATTTCCCATCCCCCGTTAGAGTATGAGAAATCTTTGAACGGTAGGATAGACCTAATCGGGTCGCTTCTGTCGCTTGGTAGATCAAGCCAAGATTATATCCCCAGCTCCAATCTTCAGCTTCTAATTTAGCCTTAGCATCAAAGCTTTGCGAAGCTACAATAGCGGCCATTTGGGTCAATTTTAAGTCAATTTTTTGTAAGCTAACACCAAGGCCAACAGATAATTTATCCGTAGCTTTATAAGCAATTGATGGGTTGATATTAACCGTCTTAAGATCAGATTTAACGGCATGGTAGCGACCTTTCCAAGTATTGTTATAATCAGTTACCAAACCAAACGGTGCGTTGATACCAATACCCACAACTGTGCGGTCATTAAGTGGGTGTGCATAATACAAGTTAGGCACAAGGCCATTAACGCCATTGCCACCATCTCCACCAGTTAATGGACCCAAAAGGGATGTCGAACCGTTATCTTTAAATTCACTCTCTACATCAATAAAATGGAAGCCGGAATCCAGCTCTGCATGGGATAAGTTAGTTAGCCCAGCAGGATTAAAAAAGAGGGTGCTAGCATCCTCCGCTACCGCAGCACTGCCGGAGAAAGCACGCCCAAGACCGGTCACACTTTGCTCAATGATGGCAAAGCCTGCACCATAACTCATGGAGCTCAACGTTGATGCCATTAAAAAGGCGGTTAGTTTCAATGCTTTTTGGTGTGCCATCAAGATCATCCCTTAACTATAATTATATATAAAAGCTGAAAACTAGCGTATGCAGGATGATGGTGCAAGTTTTAGAGGCAGTCTAGCGACGTTCAAAGAGCAAATCCCATACTCCATGGCCTAATTTTTGTCCTCGTTGTTCGAATTTGGTAAGAGGGCGGTAATCAGGCCTATCGATATATGTGTCGTCGTTTGAGCAGTTTATGAATTCTGGGTTATTGGATAAATCATCCAACATTTGTTCGGCATAATGTTGCCAATCAGTGGCCATATGTAGCTGACCACCAGATTTAATTTTTTTTGTGAGCAAGGTCACAAATGCGGGCTGAATAATGCGCCGTTTATGATGACGTTTTTTATGCCACGGATCGGGAAAATAAAGTTGTACCCGGTCAAGACTCTTGTCGGCAATACGGTATTTAAGTAATTCCACGGCATCAGTACAAGCAACGCGACAATTACTGAGCCCTTGTTGATCTATTAAATTGAGTAATTGGCCGACACCAGGTCGGTGTACCTCAACACCTAAGAAATCATCATCAAGTTGATTGGCAACCATTTGTGCAAGCGAAGCACCATTACCAAAACCAATTTCTAATATTTTAGGATTATTTCGTCCAAATAACAGATTAAGATCAAGTAAGTTATCATCATCATTAATCGCAAATTTCGGCCATAAATTATCAATGGCCCGTTGTTGGCCAGGCGTTAATCTTCCTTCTCGTCGTACAAAACTGCGAACAGTTCGTAATGGTTTGCTGTTAGACATTAAATAATGGGTACCTAAATTTATAGTATTACTAGTTCGGGATAACTGAAAGTAGAGTAGGATCATACCTGAAGCGTAAGAGGAATTTATATGTCATCGTGTTGTGAGCCGCCAGAACCAGTAGAGCCAGCTGATTGTTGCGGCGGAGAAACTAAAACAAAGTCGCGACCAGACACACTACTTTGGTCAACATTAATATTAGTCACCATTGGTTATTGCCTTGATTTGTTCGCAGCCAATTCAATCCAAAATTGGCCATCAGTTGCCAGCCTAGCAGAAGCTATTCGCAGTTTGATGGATAGTATGTGGATAGGATTAGCATTAGGGATGTTTTTTGTCGGAGTTTTAGGGAGAGTACCGCGCGAGTTTGTAACTTCTTTATTAGGACAAGGTGATAGTTTCGTAGGCATTGTTCGAGCTACATTTGCCGGAGTGTTATTAGATCTCTGCAGTCACGGCATCTTATTGGTTGCCATGCGGCTTTATCAACGTGGAGCAAGCTTAGGGCAAGTGATGGCTTTTCTGATTGCTAGCCCATGGAATTCATTATCATTAACAGTGATATTAATTGCGCTAATTGGCTGGCAGTGGACCCTGATTTTCATCATATGTTCGATGATAATAGGTATTGCTAGCGGATTGGTATTTAATTGGTTGGAGTCTCGAGGAACATTGCCCACTAACCCGAACACAATTGAGTTACATGATTTTAAATTTTGGCAGCAAGCTAAAGCAGGCTTAAAAACAACAAAATTTAGTAGGCATTGGTGGTCTTCAATGTTACTTGAGGGTATCAAAGATTCACGGATGATAGTTCGCTGGTTATTACTTGGTGTTCTTTTGGCTGCCGCGATCCGAACCTTTGTTCCCATTGATAGTTTTCAAACCTATTTTGGCGCAACCTTAGCGGGTTTAGGTATGACATTAATAGTTGCGACTATTCTGGAAATTTGTTCCGAAGGATCAACGCCTATCGCGGCGGATTTGGTGACTCGTGCAGCAGCACCAGGAAATGGTTTTGCCTTTCTGATGACAGGTGTCTCAACAGACTATACCGAAATTATGTCATTACGTGAAACTACTGGTTCATGGAAGATTGCACTATTCTTACCTCTGGTCACTGTGCCACAAGTAATCGTATTTTCCTGGGTTATGAATTTAGCTGGAACGTAAGTTTATTAGACTTCAAGTAAATCACTGATGCCAAAAGTGCCAAATCAAGGTACTATTAAAGGTCGTAAATTATTCAACATTGGTTTGACCAAACTTGAATCACTAAACAAATGAACTTTGCAAGCCGAAAGGTTATGTAAAGCGCCAGAGAGAACAAAATATGACTCATCCAGTATTAGAAGCTGTTACTAATGATGTAATCAAACGTAGTCGAGAGACCAGAGCTATATATTTAGCTCGCATTGATGCTGCCGTTGAAACAGGTCCACATCGTTCAACTTTGGGTTGTGGCAATCTTGTTCATGGCTTTGCCGCTTGTCCTGCTGGCGAAAAGGCTGATTTATCGGGAAATGTGAAAGCTAATATCGGTATTATTTCAGCCTACAACGATATGTTATCGGCGCATCAACCTTATGTAGATTATCCTGAGACGATTAAAGCTGCAGCAACAGCGGCAGGTGGTATTGCACAGTTTGCGGGTGGCGTACCAGCAATGTGTGATGGCGTTACCCAAGGTCAACCTGGGATGGAACTATCACTGTTCAGTCGAGATGTAATTGCCATGTCGGCAGCCATTGGTCTCAGTCATAATATGTTTGATGCTGCGATGTTTCTCGGGATTTGTGACAAGATTGTTCCAGGACTGTTAATTTCAGCATTGAGCTTTGGCCATTTACCAGCGATATTTGTACCGGGTGGCCCGATGCCAAGCGGCTTGCCGAACAAAGAAAAAGTGCGTATTCGTCAGTTATATGCTGAAGGTAAAGTGGATCGTGATGCATTGCTGAAAGCGGAATCTGATTCATATCATAGTGCAGGAACATGCACGTTTTATGGAACGGCAAACAGTAACCAGATGATGGTTGAAATGATGGGCTTACAATTACCAGGCGGTTCCTTTATTAACCCAGGAACACCACTGCGCGAAGCCTTAACTAAGAATGCAACCGAGCAAGTATTAAAATATACCGCAATGGGTGATGATTTCCGTCCATTTGGCTATATGATTGATGAAAAAGCAATCTTGAATGCTGTTATCGGCTTGATGGCAACGGGTGGTTCAACAAACCATACTATGCATTTGATAGCCATCGCTCGTGCAGCAGGCATCATTATTAACTGGGATGATTTTGATAAAATTGCCAAAATTGTGCCATTACTCACTCGAATTTATCCAAATGGTGATGCCGATATCAATCACTTCCAAGCAGCAGGCGGTATGGGTGTATTGATCAATGAACTACTGAAACATGGCTTGATGCATGAAGATATCATGACAGTTGCTTCAACACGAGGTATGAGCAGTTATACCCAAGAACCTAAATTGATCGACGACAAATTAATTTGGGAAGAAGGATCTGAAAATTCATTAGATCCTGAAGTCATTGGTACGATGAAAAAGCCATTCTCGGATACCGGTGGTTTACATTTAATACACGGTAATTTGGGCCGTGGTATGTCGAAGATTTCAGCCGTGGCTAAAGAGCATCAAATTGTAGAAGCACGAGCCATGGTATTTGATGATCAAGACGATGTTGTTGCTGCGTTTAAACGCGGCGAAATGGAAAAAGATTTGATTGTGGTATTGCGATTCCAAGGGCCGAAAGCTAATGGAATGCCAGAGTTACATAAGCTCACACCACTACTAGGTTCATTACAAGACAAAGGTTTCCATGTTGCGATTGTGACGGATGGTCGAATGTCTGGCGCATCAGGTAAAGTGCCATCAGCAATTCATATGTGCCCAGAATGTGAAGTGGGTGGGCCATTAACAAGGGTTCGTACCGGCGATATGATTCGCTTGAATACTCAAACTGGCTCACTAAATATTCAGCTTGATCTTGATACGTTTGAGCAACGTACTCAATGCATAAAAGGTTGTACTGACCATCATTATGGAATGGGCAGAGAATTATTTGATAGTTTCCGTGCAGGCGTTTCATCGGCTGAAACAGGTGCAATCAATATGTTTAACAACGATCCAATCAACTAACCTTAATACGACAATAAACTACTAATTATTTGGAAAATAACAAAGAATGAGCAAAACAATTAAAGAGATCATGAATTCATCACCAATTGTACCGGTGATGGTTATTAATAAGGTAGAACATGCTGTGCCATTAGCAAAAGCATTGGTTAAAGGTGGCATTACTGTACTAGAGATTACTTTACGTACAGAAGCGGCTTTGGAATCAATTACCCGCATTAAAGCAGAAGTGCCTGATGCGATTGTAGGTGCTGGAACAATCATTAATATAGAAACGTTAAATAAAGCCATTGCAGCGGGGGCTGAGTTTATCGTGAGTCCTGGTACAACAGATAAAATGATTGATGCGGCATTAGCGACCGGAGTGCCATTGCTACCGGGTGTTGCCAACCCAAGTGAAGCCATGCGCTTATTGGAAAAAGGCATTACGGAAATGAAATTTTTCCCTGCAGAAGCGGCAGGCGGTATTCCGATGTTGAAATCAATTGGCGCACCAATTCCACAAATTACTTTTTGTCCAACAGGCGGTGTTAATCAGAAAAATGTTAAAGATTATTACAGCTTATCTAATGTAGCGTGTGTCGGTGGTTCTTGGATGTGTGCAGCAAATCTTGTTGATGATGAGAATTGGGATGAGATCACTCGTTTATCGGTTGAAGCGATAGAATTAGCAACAGCTTAAAGCTTAAATATAAAGCAATTAAAAAGGGCTAGGGATGATATTTTTAGCCTTTTTTATTGGCTAAAATTAATACCCCACGTTGTAGCCAATCATCAATAAGTGCTTTTGCACCATCTACCACCACTTGGGGGTTAGTGTGCTGTAGTTCTTGTATTATTTGTTCCGCAGCAACTTGGCCGCTTAAGCCTTCATTAAGTAAATCAAGTAGTCGAGCACTACCAGGATTTAATTCCATAAAAGTAACGCTGTCATCTTGATTACGATAAACCAGTAAATACACTAGATTATCACTGGCTTGCTGAGGTTGAAAATCAGGACCGATCTGATGAACAGGGTAGTGATAGGCTAATGACCATGCTAGTGGTGATGTTTTTAACTCTAGTGCTAAATAATTTTCTTCGACATCAAACTGCACCGGTACAACATCAGCATCTAATACACTTAATGCTAATTCAACCCATTCATAATGTGCTAATTCCTTCATAAAAGCCGGATCATTAATGCTATCGCGTTCATTATCAAGATACGCTAAAAACTCTCGTGAGACTTCATGAAATAGCGGTGTTTTACTGCGGTGCTTGATCATGAAATCCCGGATCATGCTATGCCAAACTTCATCTGCAAGTAACTGCCTTAATACCGGAAATCCAGTCGCGATAAAGCCTTCGATATTATTATAGAAAAGCTCACGATAAATAGTCATCCGGCGTTGTTCAATATTATCAGGTGCAGGATTATTGTCAGGATCACGCAGATAACGGGAAAATTGATATTGAGTATCAATAAAACTCTGTTTTTTAGGCTGTGCGTGCGACATTATCAAGCCCCTCCTGAGCTGATTGATAATGACGTATTTTATTCACTTCATTAATCAATGATGAAACAGAAGGAATATTAAAATCGCGCTCTAGCAGGGTTGGCAATACACCATGCTGTTGATATGTCATTTCTAATAATTTCCATACTGGGTCAATTACATCGGCGCCATGAGTATCCACTTTTAAATCGTCGGCTTCATCGTAATGACCGGCAATATGCAGATAAGCAATACGGTCACTAGGCACTGATTTTATATATATTTCAGCATCATAACCATGATTGATGCTATTGACATAGATATTATTCACATCAAGCAATAAATCGCAATCAGCCTGTTCTAATACGGCATTAAGAAAATCAATTTCATTCATTTCTTGGCCAGGGGCAGCATAATAGGAAACGTTTTCTATCACAATACGACGTTCTAATATTTCTTGTACACGTTGAATACGTTTAGCAACGTAGTGTGCCGCTTCCTGAGTAAAAGGTATGGGCATTAAATCGTATAAATGACCATCGTCACTGCAATAACTAAGATGTTCGCTATAACAACGCACATTATGTTTATCAAGAAATTTTTTCAGGCGGACTAGGAAGTGCTCATCAAGCGGAGCAGGGCTACCAATGGATAGTGATAGTCCATGGCACATCATAGGATAGCGTTCAGCAAAATGACTGAATTTTTTGCCAAGCATACCGCCCATTTCCATCCAGTTTTCTGGTGCAACTTCAAGGAAGTCAGCTGGATTGTGGTCTAGCGCATCAAGTTCGTCCATAAAGCTACGGCGAAGCCCGAGTCCTGCACCGCTAACTGGGCAAGAGGCTGTATTCATTAAACTATCTCCTGACTGATAAAACCTGCCACTATGACCATTAATGGTTGGAAATGTTACAGACTAAATTCTCAACTGCCATAGCTGTCAGACTAATTATTTACTGTCTATATTAATCTCGAACATGGTGCGGTCAACACCCACATTACCGGTATCTTTATCAAATAAATAAACAATTGCTTTGTAATGGCCAGGTTCAGTGATGGTTATATTACCGGAAAACAAGCTGACCGGGCCGGTGAAATCGAGCCTTACTTCGTCAATTTTGGTTTCATTTTTCATGATGATAGCGGTGGCTTCATAATTATCAGGATCCCAAGGGCCATCTTGGAAAATAGGGCAACCACATAACAGTGTTGCTTTGGTATAAATATCGACCTTGCCGCCGACTAATACTTGTGTCCAAGCATCAACGATAAATCCCGGCATATTGAGCGTAATGCCATCACCTAGAATATCTTTACCAGGAATAATCCAGCTGGTGACAGAGGCGTCTTGTAGAGATTGGCGAAAACCATAAGGTCCAATGGCTTTAATACGCACTAAACGCGGGCTAGAAATATCAAGTGTTGCGAGATAGCCTGCTGTTTTGTCATCCGTCATAATTTGGCCGCGAGCAATGGGCTCATTAATAATGGCTTCGGTACTACCTGTATCGCCATTTATCCAGCCTTGGTCAAGAATTTCACCTGTTTCTGCATCCTCAATAATAACTCTGACACCACCAACGCTAGTACCAATATATTTTGCATCAACGGCCTTGGCGCGAATCATAATTTTGGTTTCAGTTGCAAAGATATTGCTGCTGAACATCAGCGCCAATAAGGCAAGTATTATAGATTTGTTCAATTTCATCATTAATTTCTCACATTAAATTTCAAATTAAAGGGCATAATTTAAATAGTATTTGTTTTATTAATCCCAAGTATCAAACCCGCCAGCTAAAGAATAGACATTTGAAAAGCCTAGTTGTTGCAAAGTCGCAGTAGCCAAAGCTGAACGGCCACCGGTTTTACAATATACAATGATGGAAGTGTCTTTATTTTGAAATCCGGGATGGCTGTCAATCATAAACTCAAGCATGCCACGAGGAATATGATGCGAATTGCTAATGTGGTCAGACTGGTACTCTTGAGGCTCTCGGACATCAAGCGCGATACTTCCTTCGGACAGTAGTTGCTTTGCATTTTCAGTTGAAAGCTCTGTAATCTCTTGTTTAGCTGCTTGCACTAGATCCATGGTTGTTTTTGGCATGTTGATTCCTAATATATGTAAGTATTTATCGGGATATTCTATATAAGAATTAACTGATAAACAAAAACAGTTTTATACTATTGCTATTAACTGAGAAGAGAGAGTCATGTTTGCCTATATTATAAGAAGAATTTTATACGCATTTCCGATATTAATCGGTGTGAATATACTGACATTTGCCTTATTTTTTATGGTCAATACACCCGATGATATGGCGCGGATGCATTTGGGTGTAAAACATGTCACGCAGGAATCAATGGATGCATGGAAACAAGAAAGGGGCTATGACAAGGCCTTATTATGGAATACGAACAACAACGGACTTGATAAAGCAACAGACACTATCTTTTTTAATAAATCACTTAGTCTTTTTGTATTTAATTTTGGTCAAGCTGATGATGGTCGTGATATCGCAGCAGATATTCAAACGAGAATGTGGCCAAGTCTAGCTATCGCTGTGCCAATATTTGTAGTGGGTTTGTTGGTTAATATCACCTTTGCACTATTAATGGTTTTCTTTAGAGCAACTTATGTGGATTTAGGAGGTGTAGTGATCTGCGTTATTATCATGTCGATTTCGAGCCTATTTTATATTATTGGCGGTCAGTTTTTGGTTGGGAAAATGATGCAACTGGTTCCAATCTCTGGATATAGCGAAGGTTTTAGTGCGATTAAGTTTCTTATTTTGCCGGTATTGATTGGTATTGTATCGGGTATTGGTGCTGGCTCTCGCTGGTATAGGACTTTGTTCTTAGAGGAGGTATCTAAAGACTATGTGCGTACAGCACGTGCAAAAGGTTTATCTGAAGTTCAGGTACTATTTCGCCATGTTCTAAAAAATGCCATGATTCCCATTTTGACTGGCGCAGTTGTAGTCTTGCCAACACTATTTATGGGCAGCCTTATTTTGGAATCATTCTTTGGGATTCCTGGTTTAGGAAGTTACACCATTGATGCAATTCAAGCCCAAGATTTTGCCATTGTACGAGCAATGGTATTTTTAGGTTCGGTACTTTATATTATCGGCTTAGTATTAACCGATTTATCCTATACCTTGGTTGATCCGCGAGTTCGATTGGATGGGTGATTTACGTCAAGCTGCATTAGCATGTTTAAAACTAACAGATCCAATGAGCAAAGTGGAGCGTACCAGAGAGATTTATCAATCTTGGCTAAATAGCGAACTTACGGTATCTGAAGATGACTTGGTGCTAGCGGATGTGGCAGGCCATCCAGACAAACCAAAATTGGTCGCACCAAAAGATTTACCACGCCGCCGCAATAGCGCAAAAACAGGTGTGGCAACATTAATTCATGCTATTACCCATATTGAGTTTAATGCCATTAATTTAGCGTGGGATGCGGTGGCACGTTTTCCAAAATTACCCCGACAATTTTATGATGATTGGGCACGAGTGGCTTCTGAAGAAGCAGAGCACTTTGTATTATTACGCGATCATTTGCTGTCATTAGGATATGACTACGGTGATTTCCCTGCCCATAATGGCATGTGGGAAATGGCACAGAAAACACATCACGATCCCTTGATTCGAATGGCTCTGGTTCCAAGAGTATTAGAAGCAAGAGGCTTAGATGTCACACCCAAAATGATGGATAAATTACGAGGGGGTGGTGACTTACGAGCCGTCGAAATTTTAGAAATTATACTTCAAGAAGAAATTGGCCATGTTGCTATTGGAACGCGTTGGTTTAATTATCTATGTGAACAAAGAGAAGTCGATCCCTTGGCAACCTTTAAAGACTTATTAGATAACTATTTCGATGGCCAGTTACGGGGGCCATTTCATATTGAAGCACGGAAACAAGCAGGGTTTACCGATGCTGAAATGGCATTACTTGAAGGCCGCTAATTAGGTGGCTTTTTTTCGTGAAATTCGACCAAAAACTTTTGAGAAAATAATAAAATTTACGACCATGAAAAATAATCCGATCCCCCATGCAAGATGATTTTGCACCGTAAAGAGACTAGCATTAGGCAGTACCATTACAATTTCACCATGGCCAGGAGTAAAAGCGGGCATAGTGAGCGCGCCAATAATACTGCTGACAAATCTAAATGAACGATTAGATTGTGTGTTTCGGGTCAATAACCATATAACAACGAATGTAATCACGCACAATAATAATAAAGAACCATTTATGTCGAATCTCATCAGGAAGGTTTATTTTGCAGTGCTTTCTTGCGTTCCATCTCTGCTTTTTGGCGACGAGATTCTTTGGGATCTGCGATCAGTTTTCGATAAATCTCTATTCGGTCTTTATTACGAAGCGTGGCCGTAAGTTTGCACATTTTTCCGAAAACTCCAACTCTATCAGTACTTAAGTCAATTTGTGGGTATTTTTCTAAAATTCCAGAACGTTTGATCACCTCTTCAACACTACTGTCAGCCGGCATATCTAACGATAAAATAATTTGTTCATCGGGTAGGGCATAAGCAACTTCAACAGAGATAAGATTAGTTGTTTCCATAAATTTCCTGTGCACGTTTGCAAAAGGCATCAACCAATGAGCCTGATATTTGAGTAAAAATAGGACTCAGTGCCATGCCAATGAGTCGGTTTGAGAATTCAAAGTCCATATCTAATTGCACACGGCATCCTTGATTATTGCCAATCATTTGAAATTGCCAAAGGCCTTTAAGATATTCAAATGGGCCATCAATGAGTTCTATATCAATAGCTTCACCTTGCGTCAATGTATTTCGGGTTGAAAATACATGATGAATTCCACCTTTCGCCAGTTCTAATGACGCATCAATAATATCATCTGTTTTGTTGATAATATTGCTCGAACGACACCAAGGCAAAAAAGAAGGATAAGCCTCGACATCATTCACCAAGTCAAACATTTGATCGGGGGTGAACAGCACCAGTGAACTTCTAGTAATACGATTGACGCCAGACATACGGGTGATTACTTCAAGATGCCAATGGCATTCAAAAATACGATAATAACGGCAATAGGTGTGACATAGCGAATCAGAATTTGCCAAACTTTGTAATGGATAGTTTTGCTAATAGCCAGTTCCTCTTTGCTACTTGATTGTTTCATGGACCATCCGGCAAAAATGGCAATCGCGAGTCCACCCAATGGCAACATAATATTTGAGGTCAAATAATCGAGTAGCTGAAACATCGTTTTACCGAATAAAATCCAGTCTTTTCCAATATTGAATGAAAATACAGTTAACAAACCTAATAACCAGGTTGCGAAACCGGCATAGACGCTAGCGCGGCGACGGCTAACATTTCTATTTTCAACTAACCAGGCAATCGCTGGTTCAATTAATGAAATGGCTGAGCTCCATGCTGCAAAGACCAGCAATAAAAAGAATAAGCCACCAAATAAAGATCCTCCAGCCATATGGCCAAAAGCAATAGGTAGCGTTTCAAAGATAAGTCCTGGACCAGCACCTGTTTCTAATCCATTTGCAAAAACAAGTGGGAAAATAGCCATTCCAGCAAGCAACGCTACCAGCGTGTCTGCAATAGCAATGGTAATAGATGCTTTTGCGATTGAGGTATTTTTGGGGAGGTATGAACCATAAACCATGATGGCGCCCATGCCCAAACTAAGCGTGAAAAAGGCATGCCCCATCGCAATTAATATACTGTCATCTGATAATTTGGAAAAATCAGGGTTGAATAAAAAATGAAGGCCTTGACTGAAATAATCTCCAGTATTGGCAGCATAACCTACTAACACTAACAGCAGGACAAAAAGTGACGGCATAATGAATCGTATTAATTTTTCTAAACCACCTTTTACGCCGCGAGATACAACAACCATAGTCAACACTATAAATACCGTATGCCAAGCAAGTAACCGTTCTGGATCACTAGTAAGTGCTGCATAAATACTTTGCGAGCCAGCGGCAGTGACACCTTCAAATACGCCTGAAAAGCTACGAAATACATAGGCTAAAGCTTGGCCAGCAATTACACTGTAATATGATAAAATGAGGAATCCAGCAATAACCCCCGACCATCCTAGATATTTCCAAGCGGGATGCCGGCTTTCTTCGCTGGCCAAAGAAGACAAACTATTAACAGGGTTTTGTCGTCCACGACGGCCAAGCATAACCTCTGCCATCATTAGCGGGATACCAATACAGGCAATACACAGCAAATAAATTAGTACAAATGCACCACCACCATTTTCGCCCGTTATATAGGGGAATTTCCAAATATTTCCTAGCCCAACAGCAGATCCCGTCGCTGCAAGAATAAATACCCAGCGAGATGACCATTGGCCATGAATTGATTGTTCAGGTCTACTCATAATTTTCTCAATTTAATCAAAATAGGGCCGAATTTATTAAAATTTATTTAAATGGTCAAGCCAACAAGCAATATAGCATTATATAATAACCATATGGCAACGAAAAAAAACAAAAAAAAGACTGGTGGTAACAGTACGATTGCTCAAAATCGTCGTGCCCGGCATGATTACTTTCTTGAAGATAAATTTGAGGCAGGCATTGTTCTGGAAGGCTGGGAAGTCAAGAGTATGCGTGATGGCCGCCTACAACTCAATGAGAGCTATATTGTGATGCATCATGGTGAAGCATGGTTACACGGTGCGCATATTTCACCGATGTTGTCAGCATCGACCCATATTCACCCAGATAATATTCGGCGGCGGAAACTATTACTCAACAGAGTTGAATTGAATAGACTGACGGGTGCGGTTGATCGTAAAGGTTATACCATTGTCCCTGTCGCGATGTATTGGAAGAACGGTCGAGCAAAGCTTGAAATATCGTTAGCCAAAGGTAAGCAGCATCATGACAAACGTGCAGCAGCCAAAGACCAAGATTGGGCGCGAGAAAAAGCACGGATCTTTAGAAATAAATAATACTTACTAACCATGAATTATTTGCTTTAGTTAGGCTAATAAAGGCCTATAAAACCTTGAAACGATCTGAATTCAATGAATCATTAAGCAAAACTAGCTTGTCGACGATCAATCTTACTAACACGGTGTTCATGATCAGAAAAGACATTTGCCATAGCCAGAGTTGGGAAGCGACGATCACCACCGTTACGGCGATCATTATGGTGGACATAGGTACAAGTACATTCTTTAGATGTACAGCCGAAAATAGGTAAGGACATCACCTCACGAGCTAAGAACCTTTTGCCATGGAGACTTTTAACATTGGCACAGGCTGCAGAACATTGGTGAATAGATATGCCATGGAAGCTTTGTGTTTTCTTCGTATGAGATTGTTTAGGTTGCATGCTCGACTTAGAGTAATGCAGCCAAAGCCAAACTGAAAACAGAGGAAGAATTAGAGCTAGAATGATCCAATTAGTCATAATGTCTAAACTCCTTTAAGCGCTCACTTCAATAGTACAAGTTGTGTAAAAACAGAAGTACATGTTTAACAAAATATCAATTCCTTTCGTGTATCTGAATCCTATCATAAAAAAGTTTCTCAACTGTACCCCCCCAATGAGGGGGATACAGTTGTTTTTTTGATAACAAATGATATGGTTTAATGAGCTTTCTAACTGTATACTCGCATCAATATAGCGTGAACGACGTAACTAGAACAATTTTTGACTATGAATATTACAACTTCGATTGAAGACAATAGATTCACAATAAAAATTCAAGAACATTTTGATTAATCTCGCCAAAAAGGTTTTTGATAAGCCTATAAAAGTATTGATGAATCAATGAGGTTTATGATGGGTTTTTGTATTTTGGGATTTTAAATTATCCATGGCAACAGCAACAACAGAACAGATTAAGTTAACTGAATATATTGTTAATACAATGCGGCAGTGTATTCTTCTTCAACCATTGGATGAGTCGTCTTTTGAAGAAATTGTAACAAGTTCACACGCTAAACAGCTTCCCGAAAACAAAGTTCTATTCGAGCAAAACTCTGTGCTGACCGATCTCTATTTGGTGATTTCTGGGGGCATTAAATTACAAAGGCTCGCACCAAGTGGCGATGAAAAAGTAATTGAAATAGTCCGGCCCGGCCAGACTTTTGCAGAAGCAGTGTTATTTTTGGGCGGCTCTAGATATCCTGTTTCTGCAGTCGCTGTATCAGCTTCAATTGTGGTTGGCATTAATGCAGAAACGTACCTTAAGTTACTCAATACATCTAATAGCTTATGCATTAATCTACTCGGGAAATTGAGCCAACGATTACATTGGATGGTTAATGAGGTTGATAGGCTAACACTGCATAATGCAACTTTTCGTTTAGTGGATTATTTGTTGAGTCACATTTCTGAAGATACCAATGCTAGTGCTGGTGTACATCTTGTTGCGCCTAAGCATGTTATCGCTTCACGGTTGTCGATCAAACCGGAAACATTGTCTCGAACCTTAAAGGCACTTTCTAAGCAGGGACTTATTAAATTAGACGGCTCAGAAATAGAATTAATAGACATTGAACAATTACGTAAACTAATTTCACTCGGAACATGATTTTCACCCCCTTCTAACGAGCGATTATTGACTGACTTGATATAGGTCAATGTCAGCTAAAACCACCATCTATATACTCATGTCACGATCTGTAAATTAGGAGATGTGTGATGAGAGAAACCTTTACCAAGGGCATGGCCCGCAATATCTACTATGGAGGTGCGGTATTTTTCTTCCTGGTGCTTATTGGTTTAACTGTCGATACAGTTAAACGTCTACCCGCAACTGATAATTCAGAAAACCTAACCGAACAAGTTGCAGCAGGAAAACGGTTATGGGAAGTCAATAACTGTATCGGTTGCCATACATTATTAGGTGAGGGCGCTTATTTTGCTCCAGAGTTAGGCAATGTTTACACCCGTTTTGGTGAGAGTACAGAAAATATAAAAGCTTTCATCAAATATCGCCCTGTAGATGGGATTCCTGGTCGACGTAGTATGCCTCAATTCAATTTGACAGACGAAGAGTTGGAAGAGTTGGCACAGTTCTTAAAATATGTTGATGGCATCAAAACTGCCAGAGACTGGCCACCAAATGATCAAGGTTAAGGGGTAGATATTTATGAAATATGAATCACAAGGCATTGCAAAAATGTATTTTATTGCAGCCATTGCGCTCTTCGTTGGGCAAATATTATTCGGTGTCACCATGGGATTACAATATGTAATGGGAGATTTTTTATTCCCTGAAATACCCTTTAATGTTGCTCGAATGGTACATACCAATTTATTAATTGTTTGGTTATTGTTTGGTTTTATGGGATCAGCTTATTTTCTGGTACCCGAAGAATCTGAACGTGAACTCTATTCGCCAATGTTGGCTAAAGTCATGTTCTGGATATTTTTAGGTGCTGGCGTGCTCACTATTTTAGGCTATTTATTAGTGCCTTATGCGCGTTTAGCTGAAATCACCATGAATGATTTATTACCAACGATGGGACGTGAGTTTTTAGAGCAACCGACTATCACCAAAATAGGCATTGTCATTGTTGTCTTAGCCTTTATCTTTAATATTGGTATGACAATACTTTCGGGCCGCAAGACCGTTATTAACGTTGTGTTATTAACAGGTTTAGTAGGCTTAGCGGTATTTTTCTTATTCTCTTTCTATAATCCAGACAACCTAGTATTAGATAAATACTTCTGGTGGTTTGTGGTTCACCTATGGGTAGAAGGCGTTTGGGAATTAATCATGGCATCACTATTGGCTTATGTCTTAATTAAGGTAACAGGCGTTGATCGTGAAGTGATTGAAAAATGGCTTTATATCATTATTGCTATGGCCTTAATTTCAGGTCTTATTGGAACAGGCCATCATTTCTTCTGGATTGGTACACCGGAGTATTGGCAATGGCTCGGTTCTATTTTCTCAGCATTAGAACCAATTCCATTCTTTATGATGACTTTATTTGCTTTCAATGTCGTCAATAAAAGACGTCGTGACCACCCGAATAAAGCGGCAGTTTTATGGGCGCTTGGTACAGCAGTAATGGCATTTTTGGGTGCTGGTGTCTGGGGCTTCCTACACACATTAGCACCAATAAACTATTACACCCATGGTACTCAAATTACTGCAGCACATGGGCATATGGCATTTTATGGCGCTTATGTCATGGTCGTATTAACCATGATTTCTTACTCAATGCCCATTATGCGAGGACAAAAAGCAGCAAATGTAACAGCACAAGTAGTAGAAATGTGGTCATTTTGGATAATGACTATTTCGATGGTATTCATTACGCTATTTTTGACTGCCGCAGGTGTTGTACAGGTCTATCTACAACGCTACTCGGATGATCCGCTACCGTTTATGGTTGTGCAAGAGAAGATAGCCTTATTTTATTGGTTGCGTGAAGCAGCAGGGATTATTTTCCTCATTGGATTGATTTTATATGTCTATAGCTTTTTCGCAAAAGGGAAAGAGGTTGAGTTTGTAGAGCAATAAACTCTCAACTTGCTATAACGATATCAGGAAATACCGCCTTAATAGGCGGTATTTTTTTACCTTACAATTGATACGTATCAAGGCATAAATCTTACAAAAACATCAAAATGAGCTGATATTGTTTATTGAAATTGAGTGTTGTGACCGTAGCTTATATTGAAACTGAACCAAAATTGTTGCCTGGTGATTTAGCTATTTGGTTTTTCATTTTTATGGAATTACTTGTATTTGGCATCTTTTTTATTGTTTATGCCGTTATTCGTTTACAGAATATTGAGATGTTTAATCAATACCAATTAACACTTAATAGCGAATTGGGCGCCGCCAATACCCTATTGCTTATTACCTCAAGTTACTTTGTTATCAGAGCCGTTCATGCAATAAGGCTTAACAAGGTTAAGACGTGTATATATTGGATTTATGCTGCTTTGGGAGGTGGTATCGGATTTCTGATACTAAAAACAATAGAGTATTACGATAAGTTTTCAGCGGGTATTAACTTAACAACGAATACTTTTTATATGTTTTACCTCTCGCTTACATTATTCCATTTCTTACATGTGGTTTTGGGAATGTTGATCTTATTTGTTGTCGTCATAAAAGCGAAGCGTGGTAGCTATAGCGCCCAAAATCATACTGGTGTAGAAACAGGGGCATCTTATTGGCATATGGTTGATTTAGTCTGGATTATTTTATTTCCATTGGTATATATCATTCGATGAGAAATTATTACAACGTGCATACAGTTTGGATGCTAATGGTATTACTGACATTAGCAACTTATGTCATGGGCCAATTAGCTTACAGCAGTATACTTGTATTAGTAATGGCTGCGATTAAAGGTAGCTTGATTATCCGCGACTTTATGGAATTAAAAGGCGTGTCATTATTGTGGCGTGTCATTATGTATGGCTGGTTATGGATTATCTGTCTCACTATTGCAATCACCTATATTATTAGTGTTGAAATGGTTATTACATGACCGCTATGACTAAAATTATTCTAGGTACCGAAACCTTTGTTCAAGTAGAGAGTGATTTTATGGATAATACTCATTATGAAAAAATTAATATGGTTAATGAATTGGCTGAACTAATCACTATTCAACAATCAGAGTGTCATGGTTAGCTATCAGCTACCAAAAGAATAGGATCCAAAATGAATGAAAAAATGACTAGTCTTCCTTATTATCAAGATCAAAACAATGAAATTGAATTATTTGAGCATGCCTATAACAATCAGTTACCACTATTAATAAAGGGCCCAACAGGCTGTGGTAAGACACGGTTTATTCAACATATGGCCGCAAAATTAGGCCGCCCTTTATATACCATTGCATGCCATGATGATTTGACGGCAGCGGATCTAGTCGGACGACACTTGATCGGTGATGGTGAGACTTATTGGCATGATGGCCCACTGACTAAAGCTGTTCGTGAAGGTGCGATCTGTTATTTAGATGAAGTGGTTGAAGCACGCAAGGATACAACAGTTGTACTGCACCCATTATCAGATGACCGTCGTATCTTACCGATAGAGCGTACTGGAGAAGAACTTAAAGCACCGCCTGAATTTATGCTGGTTGTATCTTATAATCCCGGCTATCAAAATTTGCTTAAAGGAATGAAACCCTCAACACGCCAACGTTTTGTATCGATGCGGTTTGATTATCCTGATATTGATACAGAGACAACAATTATTCAACAAGAGGCCAACCTTGATCTCACGACTTCGACTCAATTAATTGAATTAGCTCATGCTTTACGAGTATTAAAAGATCATGATTTAGAAGAATCTGCGTCCACACGATTATTGGTCTATGCCGCGACGTTGATCACGTCAGGTTTTGACCCAATAGAAGCCTGTCGTGCCGCCATTATAGAGCCGCTAAGTGACGATGAAGAGACCGTCGAAGCATTAATGGAAGTGGTCAAAGCAAAAATGACAATATCTGACTAGGGAGATGACTTGAATATGAATGCTAATGATTCATCAAACGATCATACCGCCGCTTTTGCCGAAGCTTTTTTTATTGCCAACTTACTATTTGTCGGTATTTTCTATATCGCACTGTGGCTACTTTTTTTCCTGCGATATCAACAGACATCAGTTATTGGTCAAAAACATCTAAGCCAAACTTTAATTGTCAGTAGTATCAGTACGACAATATTTGCAGCGATGAATATTTACATTATATTAAACAGTGGTTATGCCTCTTTTACTGCACTATTTTCTCTGGAATTTTATTTTATGTTAGTGGTTCCCTTGTTCTTAGTGGCAGGAATTATTGGATTCAGTAAGGCAATAAAAGGTGAGGAATATAACTACCCATTAATTGGCCGGTTTTCTAAATGACCAAGCTATCTTGTCAGCACTGTGGTGGCGATGTTGAGAGTGAGGTTCAGCGTTGTCCTAATTGTGGCATTCCATTACCACCTGATCACGGTATTCAGCGCCAAAAAAAATTCATCCTTTGGTTTATTGCCTTAATTATTTTTTGCTTTTTCATGATGTTTTGGTTGCCACCTGATTGGTCGCCATTTATCGGCAAATAAATTATGTTAGAAGAATTAGTAGGCTCAACATGGCATCGGTTTATCACCCACCGTGCCAATAAGCACTATCCTGAGGCAGCTGTTTATCTGGATGAAATTCGTCATACCGCGGGGATCTTTTTTCGAGCCTTGGGAGGTGAGGGTGGCCTACGAGTTGAAAGCTCAACAGATTCAGAAGTCCATGCCCGGCGTTCACTAATAGAGCGCATTGCTGGAATGGGTGATAAAACTCAGTATGCATGGCGAGATGAAGAAACATTAAGACTGCCTGAAAGTATTGCTTTATTTCCTTCAAAACAACTTAATCTTGATCTCTATTTATGGCTGACTGCACTATCGGTTATCTCAGCAGATAAGGGTGATTGGATTACACAAAACCAATACCGCACGTTCAAAACTTTAGAGATGTGGCCTGGGCTAAAAGCACGATATAAAGGTCTTGTTAATGCTCATATTGCCCAGCGCCGAGATCCAGATGACTTACCGCCACGAGAAGCTAAACAAGAATTGCTTATTCGCTCGGCATTACAAAATGTAACGGAAAGCGTGAGCTTAGAGTATGCAGCTCATCCACCACAACCGGTTGTCCTTTGGTTGCATCCATCACCCGCTAAAATTGAATTTTACAGTGCTAAGCCACCTGAAGACCCTGATCTTCCAGAAGCGGTTAAAGAAAAAAAATCACAGAAAAAACAACAAAAACGTAAGCAAGGTAATCGTACTGATATGCCCGAGGGTAATGATGGTTTGATGAGTTTTCGTCTTGAAAGTTTATGGAGTTGGGGCGAATACAGCAAGGTAGATCGTACTAGCACTGAAGATGACGATGATGATGCCATGAAAACGGCTGAAGATATGGATAACATCACGGTTGCCCAAGATAGTGAAACGACGGCGAGTAAAATTAAACTGGATCTTGATTTACCGGCAAGTCAATATGATGACATTGTATTGGGTGAGGGGATTCCCATTGATGAATGGGATTATAAAAAACAACAGTTTCAAAAAAATCATTGTCGTATCATACCGATGACATCACGCGATGCCGAAGCGATAGAACTACCTAAAAAACTACAAACTCAAGCGAGAAAAATTCGCCGCCAATTTGAAATTTTACGACCACAACGTCATTGGCTTAGCCGGCAAACGGAAGGTAGTGAACTTGATTTAGAAAGTTATGTGAATTTTCTTACTGATCGACAACATGGTCATGTGAATAGTGACACCCCTGTATATCGTGATCTACGTAATAAAACACGGGATCTCTCTTGTCTATTACTTGCTGATTTGTCGTTGTCGACAGATGCACATATCAATAATACATCTCGAGTGATAGATGTTATTCGTGACTCACTCTATTTATTCTCTGAAGCACTTTCCGTAACAGGCGATCGGTTTGCTTTGCATGGCTTTTCATCACGGAATCGTAGCCACGTTCGTTTTTACAATATTAAAGGATTTGACCAAAGCTATAACAATGATATCCGAGGTCATATTAATGCTATTCGCCCGGGGTATTACACCCGCATGGGAGCCGCCATCCGCTATGCCACTCAGATTTTAGAAAAAGAAGCGACTAGTCAAAAATTATTATTGATTATCACAGATGGTAAGCCTAATGATCTAGACAAATATGAGGGTCGATATGGTATTGAAGATACGCGACAGGCAATATTAGAAGCGGAGAAAAAAGGCTTTCAACCATTTTGTGTCACTATTGATGAAAAAGCACAGGATTATTTGCCTTATTTATTTGGCAAAAATGCTTATATTTTGATAAAAAATATACAAGAATTACCCACAAAATTACCTTTACTTTATCTACGTTTAACACACTAAATCAAACCCTTACAGCCAAACGTAAAGCTTATTTTCTCCAAAATATAAGTCAAATAACATAAGTCTGCATTATTTATATGTTATTTCATCCATTATTCTTGATATAAATCAAGGATAATAGGCTCTTAAGGCGACATAATTCTATTTGAAGCAAAGATTGTTTGACTATTTTTAATGAGTTTGGAGTTAATATTGTGAATAAATTGAAAAAATTAGGATTAACCATGGTTGTTGCAACATCTTTTGCAATCTCCATGACACCATCATTTTCTGGCGAAGCACTAGAGGTTGGCAAGGTTGGCGTCGAAGCGAATATTCAAGGTCTAGAGAGGGTGACGCAAATATTAGTTGCACCACCTTTTTTACCTGAACATGATCAGGTTGCCAAAGGTGGCCCCAAAATCGTTGAAATGACAATGGTCATTGAAGAAAAAGAAATGGAAATAGCTTCAGGAGTTTTTGTTCAAGCAATGACTTTCGAAGGTAGTAATCCTGGACCAATGATTGTTGCTCATGAAGGTGACTATGTTGAGCTTACCTTGAAAAACCCTAAAACAAATACCATGGTACACAATATCGATTTCCATGCCGCAACCGGCGCATTAGGTGGTGGTGGTTTAACGAATGTGGCCCCTGGTCAACAAGTCGTACTTCGCTTTAAAGCAACAAAAGCAGGTGTATTTGTTTATCACTGCGCGCCAGGCGGCGTGATGATTCCTTACCATGTTGTATCAGGTATGAATGGTGCCATTATGATTCTACCGCGTGAAGGCCTAAAAGATGAAAAAGGCAATGCGGTTAGCTATGATAAAGCCTATTATATTGGCGAGCAAGATTGGTATATTCCTCAAGCTGAAGACGGTAGTTTTAAACGTTATGATGCCCCTGCATTAGCAATGGTTGATACCTTAGGAGTAATGAAAACCCTGACACCAACACATCTTACTTTTAATGGTAAAGTCGGTGCGTTGACGGGTGACAATGCCATGACATCAAAAGTGGGTGAAACAGTCTTATTCCTTCATTCACAAGCTAATCGCGATACCCGTATTCACTTGATCGGTGGTCATGGTGATTTAGTGTGGGCAAGTGGCTCATTTAATGATGCACCAGAAACAAACCGTGAAACATGGCAAATTGCCGGTGGTGAAGCGGGTGCAGCACTCTATACCTTTCAGCAACCGGGCATTTATGTGTACATTAACCATAATTTAATTGAAGGGGTGATGCTGGGTGCCGCCGGACATGTATCGGTAGAAGGTGAATGGAATAATGACCTTATGGAGCAAGTTTCAAAACCGGGCCCAATTCAATAAACAAGCCTGAAAGAGTAGCTTTTTTAAAACAGTTATTGTGAAATCTATTTTAGTCATGATCCTACTATTTGTAGGGGCTGCAGAGGCAGCTCCTACAGAGGTAGAGCAACGAGTCAGATACACATCATCACTTAATTCAATGGCTGCCATAGTAATGAATTGGTATGGCAGCTTAATAACAACAAAGACACCGGAATCATTCACAGCAATAGAAAACCAGTGGAGTGATTATCGCTCCCATTATGCTGAAAATATTACTCAAATTAAAATTACCAGCACCGATCTAAAAAAATTGGATACAGATAAATATCAATTTCAAGTTAAATCACTTATCAATAATAAAAATCCTGATGGAAAACACAGTGAGTTGCTCAGTGAAACATTTGTTTTTCAAGTAGGTTTGTTGGCAAAACCTGTCATTGAAAGTGTGGTTAGAAATAAAGCTAAACAAACAAAAACACCATTAATGGCAGAGTTTAATCGTTCACATTATAAAGCACGCGAATTTGCCTACGCATGGCTCGCATACCTTGATGGTGTCGATGCGATGCAATCAACAATATACCTTGAGCAATGGCTAAATGAAGCTAGCTACGCCATAAAGATAGGCAGCAATAAAGAGCAAGGATCTATCGTAGAAATGCTGGCTAAACGTAAGCAATACCTAACAAAAGGTGGCCACTTATTACATGGGCTTAAGGTGAAAAAATTAGATACTCAAGCGAATACGTTTATCTTAGACCTAGTCCTTGAATGGAAGGGAGTTAATCAGAAAGGGAAGTCTGTTTTAGCAAAAATACATCAAGAAATTGAATACACCGTACAAGAAAATAATTCGTGGAAAGTGAAATCAATTAAAGAGCAACACCTACTGCCAGACATTGCACCTTGGTCAGGATTATTATGTTAAACAAACTAGCCATATTTATGTGCACTATTTTATTAAGCTATTCGAATTTCGTTTATTGCGAAGTGGAGCCGTTGCCAATTTTAAGCGGTGTTGGGGGTGATTTTTCTGCTATTAATTCTGATGGTGATCTGGTTGAATTTAGTAGCTTTGCAGGAAAAGTCGTCATTATTGCTTTTGGCTATACCAACTGTGCAGATATTTGTCCCTTCACCTTGGGATATTTAAAGCGGCTATACGGTACTTTATCCATGGAAGAACAGAATAATATGCAGGTTATATTTGTCACTGTTGATCCTCAATACGATACGCCGGGACACCTAAAATCATTTATAGGCCACTTCAATAAAGATTTTATTGGCCTATCGGGAACACAGCAGCAGATAGATTATATTGTGTCGCTTTATCAAGCTGAATATAACAAGTTATCAATACTCAATGTCCCAACGCAAAATATTCGCCGTGTTACCCCTAAGCTTTTTGCTGATGAGCAAGAGGCAAAAGAAGATACAGCATCACTTTATAGTCATACCGTGACACTTTATCTCATTGATAAAGAAGGTTATACGCGAAGTCTTGAATATACAGGTACGCCTTTGGTAGAGTTTACCGATAAGATACGGCAATTAATCAATGAATAATTCAAAAGTCGTAAAAAGTATTTTCATATTACTTGCGCTATTGATGACATTGAGCAGTACCGTTTATGCTGATCTTCATCCAAACATTGAAACTGAAAATATTTGGGTTGTTTTACCACCTGAGGTCGCTAGGAGTACAGCAGCTTATGGCATTATTAAAAATAGTGGTGCAGCCCCTGATACATTATTGAATATACGCAGTGATGCCGGCACAGTAATGCTACACAAGACGGATATTGATTCAGGGATGGCTCAAATGATTCACATGCCGAATATGATCATTGAAGCTGGTGAACAGCTTGTTTTAAAACCCATGTCATTTCACTTGATGTTTTCAGATCTTTGCCCAATTATATTTATCGAGGGTGGCAGCATTGCGATTTTTCTTGAGTTTGAAAAGTCAGGGCTAATTGAAGTTGAAGTTCCCATTCGTTCGGCATGGGAAAACTATTAATATTGAAATTTATAATAAAGTGGAGAAAAACAATGAAGGCAACGTTATTTTTATCAGCGGCATTAGTCGTAGCAACTAGTCCGATAGTTCATGCGGGTGATATTGAGAATGGCAAAAAACTCTATGGGACTAACTGTGTAGCCTGCCATCAGGCAACGGGGCAAGGCATTCCGGGCGCATTTCCTCCTTTAGCTGGTTCAGATTATTTGGCAGATAAACAAAAAGCTATTAGCGCTCCAGTAAATGGTTTGCAAGGTAAAATTACCGTCAATGGTACTGACTACAATAGTGCGATGCCGGCTTTTGGTCATATTAGCGATCAAGATATAGCTGACATTATGACTTATGTCATGAATTCATGGGGTAATGAAGGTGGAGATGTGACTGCTGATGAAGTAGCACAAGCTCGAGCTAATTAATATATTCTAAAATAGAATAAGAGGGTATATACACCCGATTAGCAATAGCCATTAAGTTATGGCTTATAGTGCGTTTTTACAGTTCATATTACTAAAGCCTTGCCAACTGCAAGGAAGCTATTTTAGTGCTTGTAGTTTTATAACGTGACCAAATAAATATCCATAAATAAAAGTTGGTGATAGAAAAAACAAATGCAGCAAAAAATCATATCCGACCAAGATCTCATTAAGAAATTTGCCTTATTTGAATTAGGATTCAGACCTTTTTTCTTACTAGCCAGTTTATTAGCTATCATCGCTACAGTAATTTGGATGGCAAACTATACCTTCGGTTGGCCATTACCTGCTGCAAGCATTACGCCTATTGCTTGGCATGGTCATGAAATGGTATTTGGTTATAGCACCGCCATTATCGCAGGCTTTTTATTAACGGCAGTGCGAAACTGGACCGGTGTTCAAACTATCAAGGGCATGCCATTATTTCTACTGTGTTTAACGTGGTTACTGGCTAGAATATTACCTTTATTGAACTCACCACTGCTATTTGAGTGGGCAGCAATACTGGATATAGCATTTTTATTGGGTTTAATGTTTGCCGTCATGCATCCCATTGTAAAAGTAAAACAATGGCGACAATTAGCAATCATACTTAAGCTGTTTTTATTATTAGTTGCCAATATTCTTTATTATCTTGGCGTATTCAACATCCTCGACCAAGGTGTCTCATGGGGCCTCTTTTCAGGTGTATACCTGATAATGGCATTGGTATTCACCCTTGCTAGAAGAGTCATGCCTTTCTTTATTGAGCGAGGTGTCGGCGAGCAAATCCAACTCAAGAACTCGACTTTTATTGATGTCACTAGCATATTATTTCTTGCCATACTGTGGGTAGTGGATGTCTTTTTAAAACAACCATTATTAACCGCCTTATTATCACTTATCTTAGCCGTTTTACATATAACGAGATTATCAGGCTGGTACACCAATGGAATATGGCAAAAACCGCTATTATGGGTTCTATTCCTTGCTTACAGCATGTTTATACTGGGCTTTATTCTTAAAGCTGTTAACTTTTTCTCTTTGTTCTCAACCTCGATTCCACTTCATGCTTTTACCTATGGAGGAATCGGCATGATGACTTTAGGTATGATTTCTCGTATCTCGCTGGGTCATACGGGGAGAAATATTAATCAACCACCACAGATTTTGAAATGGGTGTTCCTCAGTTTATTTATAGGTAGCTTGCTACGAGTTGTTATGCCCATCATTTTACCGAATGCCTATTTATACTTAATTGGTTTGTCCCAAATATTATGGATTGCGGCATTTGTAGGTTTCCTATCACATTATTTGATGATTTTTATTCAGCCTAGAGCAGATGGACAACCGGGTTGAATGCAAGTAATGGGCTACTAAATATTTAGTCTATGTGTGGGGTTATAAAAACAGCAAACACGCCACATTAATCAAGTGAGATTGCTTAAGCTGAGCTATTATTCAAAATAATAGTTGACCTTTGCCATCATGTTCTCTATATTTTCTCTATAGAACAGGAAGAGAACATGATTACGCAGCGCCAACAAGACACCCTTGATTTTATTCGCAATTATATTGTTGATTACGGCAAGTCTCCTTTAGTAAATGAAATTGCTCAAGGATTAGGCATTAGCTCCCGTGGTACCACGCACCGCTATATTCAAGCCTTAGTGGATGCCAGCCTCATTAAGCGTCAAGTTGGCCGTGAACGGGGTATCAGTCTAGTTGAACAAAACAGCCATTATGATGATCCGGTATCCGTTAAATTACCTATTCTAGGAAAAATAGCAGCTGGTAGATTGATAGAAGCGGTAGCGGATGAATCTGAGATTGATTTGGGTGAAATGTTTGCCGGCAAAGATCGCTTTGTACTTAAAATAAATGGCGAGTCCATGATTGATAAAGGCATTCTCGATGGCGATTATGTTGTTATTCAATCTCAACAAACTGCAAATCATGGTGACATTGTTGTAGCACTCGTCGATGGTTATGATGCCACCCTGAAAACAATGTTATTGAATGACGATGAAACCATTACCCTAATGCCTGCCAACGTAAATTATGAACCTATCACTATCGATGCAAACCGTTTGGCTATCCAAGGTGTTGTGGTCGGTCAACTTCGCACTTACTAAGTCAAGTGAAGCAGCCTATCTCCATTAGAGTGGAGCAGAATAAAAGCTGTAACTCACTGTAATTCCATTATACTATTGCAAACAAAATTAAGGAGTTTGTAATGGCAACATGGTATTCGCTAGACATTGATAATGAACAAACAGCAAAAAGCACAATACCCAAAATAATGGATGCGTTTATGCCCAAATATATAGGCTCTGGCCGACCATTAGGCATGGCCGTATTTTCTAGCAGTAATTTAGAATCAACGAGTGTGACAATATATTTTTCACCCAAAGCTGCGAGTCTGGCGATGCAGTTTGGAGCGAGTTCATGCCAAAGTGATTTTGCTGATATAGACTTATCACTACTCGTTGGAGATGAGGGAAGCATCGACTACTTATTTCCTCAAACAATATCTGAGTAATTAATCAAACATCACAGGCCTTGTTGTCACTAAGCGAAACTAGGCTGTCGCCGATCCTTTTTGCTCGTTCGGTGTTCGCGATTAGAATAAATACCATCCATTGCAATGCTTGGAAACCGACGATCTTCACCGCTACGACGATCTTTATGATGTACATAAGAGCAGCTACATTGTTTGGTCGTACAGCCAAAAACCGGTAATGACGTTACTTCGCTGGCTAAAAAACGTTTGTCATGAAGATTCTTTACATTTTCACATGCTTTGGCGCAGGGATGAATACTGGTGCCATGATATTTTTGAGGATGTTCTTTTATGAAAGTAGCTCTTTGGTGAGCCTTTTCTGAAGTAATTGCAGATTTATGGTGTAGCCACAACCATAACCCAGATACGACCAATATAGCTACATATAGCCAACTATTCATAGTTCTCACTCCTTATTTAGAGATGAGCGGATGAGATAGTTATTTGTGAAGCTAAATAACCGATCTATAGAATTAATATACTCGCTAGTTATTCAAAATTATACCCCTATAAAATTATAGTTTCATGTGATTTTTATGATTTTTGTATCTGTTACTATTAATCTATTAAGTAGCGAGGGAGTATGCGATGAAGGTAAATATGGATGAAGAAATGCTGGCTTATCAGTTGCGAAAAAATCAAGAAGAAAAACCATCAATGGGTCAATGGATAATAATAATTGCGTTAGGTATTTTTATAGGCAACATGGGCTCATGGGGTTCTCAACGTGCTATAGATAACTGGCTTCTACAGCAAGCTATTGAAGATATAAACAAACAAACCTCAATCCAGAAGCAAATTAATAATGAGCGCTTGGAAAAGCAACAGAAATTGAGTGCAGAACAAGCAAAAAAAAGACATATTGATTTACAGAAGAAACAAGCTGGATTTAGGCAGGCTAGTGAAACATGTAACTTCTGGAATCAGCAATTAGCCAAAGAAAATACAGCACAAAATAGAATGAATAGGGAGCAAGCTTGTAATTTAGTTAACAGATTTAGATAGAGTTTAGATTCTATGGGATAAGAACAAATCTATAGGGCGAAAATACAAAAAAGCAGCTAATCATTAAATGACTAACTGCTTGATTTTGCACCAAATATATGGTGCGCCCGACACGATTCGAACGTGTGACCGCCTGGTTCGTAGCCAGGCGGCAATACTTTTCACCCTGTTTCATAACTAATTATGTCAAAGTAAAAGCATGCTATATCTAGCTGTTTTGAAACAAGTAATTGTTACTTTTATGTTACACTATGTAGCAAGATGTTTCACCTGTTGCCAGGCAATATTTGCTACCCATAGCGTTACCCAGGGGTGATTATGAAATTTACAGAGCGACAAGTACGCAATCTCAAGCCGAAAGAAGAGCGCTATGAGGTACGGGAAGGCAATGGCTTGGGCATCCGCGTTGCTCCC
>JBJPGB010000062.1:0-6645 GCA_048595405.1 Methylophagaceae bacterium | reverse complement strand
TGTTTGACCAGCAAAGTCGAGACTTTCTGGTACTTGCCATGATTGTTTATTCAGGGTGATTGTATTGCTATTTCTCGGGAGTTGATAAAAATCAGCGCCAAAATGACTGGCGAAACCTTCTAATTTATCAAGTGCACCAGCATTTTCAAAGGCTTCTGCGTAAAGTTCAATGGCCGCATGGCTACTGTAAATTCCTGCACAACCGCAGGCATTTTCTTTGGTGTTTTGTGTATGTGGGGCACTGTCTGTTCCTAAGAAAAACTTAGGATCAGCACCCGTTGCAGCTTTAATTAAGGCCTGTTGATGGGTATTTCTTTTTAATACTGGTAAGCAATAGTTGTGTGGGTGGATACCACCTACTAATAAGTCATTACGATTAAGCAATAAATGATGTGGAGTGATAGTTGCCGCAATAGTTGAATTAGATGATATTACAAAATCAACCGCATCAGAGGTGGTGATATGTTCAAATACGACTTTTAATTCGGGGAAAGAATTAAGAAGCGTTATAAGCACTTGGTCAATAAATACTTTTTCGCGATCAAATACATCAATATCGGGCGATGTAACTTCACCATGTACCAATAAGGGTATGCCTAAATATTCCATTTCCGCTAATGCTTTGCTGCATAATTTGAGATCCGTGACACCAGCATCAGAATTTGTTGTTGCACCAGCAGGATAGAGTTTCACGGCATGCACAATGCCACTATCATGCGCACGTTTAATTTGCTCGGCGCTGGTATTGTCCGTTAGATACAAAGTCATTAACGGTTCAAAATTATTGCCTTCAGATCGAGCCTCTAAAATACGTTCACGATAGTTAATAGCGAGCTCTGTTGTAGTGATTGGCGGGCGTAAATTAGGCATCACGATTGCTCGGCCAAAATAGCGAGCGGTATCGCTTACCGTTCTATTAAGTGCAGATCCATCGCGCAAGTGAAGGTGCCAGTCATCGGGCTGAGTGATCGTTAGTTGTTTAATATGTGATTCAGTCATGGGGTGGAATTATGCCATAGCTATACAAATAGCGCTTAATTTCCATAAAATAGTAATGGTGTTAGCCCTTTAAACACTTGACCTTAGGCGATATTACCAGTAAATTTAACTGTTTTATATTTTTTGACTGTCTTTACGGCGTTTAATTTTTAAGGGGACCACGTGGAACTAAGCGGTGGCGAAATTCTGATTCGTTCATTAAAGGACGAAGGCGTTGAATATTTGTTTGGCTATCCTGGCGGTGCGGTATTGCATATTTATGATGCAATCTACCAGCAGGATGATGTGAAACATATTTTGGTACGCCATGAGCAGGCTGCAACACATGCAGCAGATGGCTATGCGCGTTCAACAGGTAAACCGGGCGTGGTATTGGTAACTTCTGGCCCAGGTGCAACAAATGCTGTGACCGGTATTGCGACTGCTTATATGGATTCTATTCCGATGGTGGTGATTACCGGCCAAGTATCTTCCGCTGTTATTGGTAGTGATGCCTTTCAAGAGGTTGACGCCGTTGGGATTACACGACCATGTGTTAAGCATAATTTCTTAGTGAAAGACCTCAGTAAATTAGCTGAAACTATTAAAAAAGCATTCTATGTGGCGACAACAGGTCGACCAGGCCCTGTTGTTGTTGATGTCACAAAGGACATTACTGATCCGGATATTAAAATTCCTTATCATTATCCTGATAAAGTCATAATGCGATCGTATCAACCAACGGTTAAAGGCCATCCAGGACAAATTAGACGAGCAGTTAAATTATTACTATCTGCTAAAAAGCCAATAATCTATAGCGGCGGCGGTGTGGTATTAGGCAATGCATCTGAAGAATTACGTACTTTTGTTCGTTATTTAGGCTGTCCAATCACGAGTACTTTAATGGGCTTAGGTGCGTATCCTGCAAGCGATGATCAATTCATCGGTATGTTGGGTATGCACGGCACATACGAGGCCAATATGGCGATGCATGATTGTGACGTATTGATTGCAATTGGTGCTCGTTTTGATGATCGTGTTACCGGCAAGATTGCTGAGTTTTGTCCCGATGCTCAAATTATTCATATTGATATTGATCCATCATCAATTTCCAAAACAATCACTGTTGATATTCCAATTGTTGGTAATGTTGCCGATGTGTTGCAAGAAATGAATCACATGCTGGCAACCGGTAGTAAACAGCCACATAAAAAAGATATTGATGAGTGGTGGAAAATTATTCACGGCTGGCAAAATCAGCAGTGTATGTCTTATGACAAGAATAGTGACAAAATTAAACCACAAGCGGCTATTGAATTATTACACGAACTTACCGCGGGTGATGCTTATGTCACATCTGATGTGGGCCAACATCAAATGTGGGCGGCACAATATTATGGTTTTGATAAACCGAACCGTTGGATTAATTCAGGTGGTTTAGGCACGATGGGCTTTGGTCTGCCGGCTGCAATGGGTGTGCAATTAGCTCATCCCGATGAAACTGTGGTTTGTGTCACCGGTGAAGGTAGTATCCAGATGTGTATTCAGGAGCTATCAACCTGTTTGCAATATGGATTGCCGATTAAGATTGTGGCATTGAATAACCGTTATTTGGGTATGGTTCGCCAGTGGCAAGAATTTTTTTATAAAGAACGTTATTCACATTCTTATATGGAATCTTTACCTGATTTTGTGAAGTTAACAGAAAGTTATGGTCATGTTGGTATTCGAGTTGAGAAACCTGAAGATCTTCGGCCAGCAATGGAAAAAGCATTTGCAATGAAAGATCGTTTGGTATTCCTTGATATTGTGACTGATCAATTGGAAAATGTATTCCCTATGATTGCAGCAGGTAAGGCTCATAATGAAATGCATATGTCACCACATTGTGAAATGCCACAGAGTTCTGAACGGGAGTTATCATAATGCAACGCCATATTATTTCAATCCTACTTGAGAATGAAGCGGGTGCATTGTCACGAGTGGCTGGTTTATTCTCAGCACGTGCTTATAATATTGAATCGCTCACTGTTGCACCGACAGAAGATCCATCATTATCACGAATGACGATTGTGACAACGGGAACAGAACGCATTGTTGAACAGATAACCAAGCAATTAAATAAATTGATTGATGTGGTGACATTGCTTGAGTTAACCAAAGGGCCGCATATTGAAAGAGAGATGATGTTGATAAAAATTCATGCATCAACGGCAGAACAACGTGATGAGATGAAACGGTTGTCAGATATTTTCCAAGGGCGAATTATTGATGTTACACCATCAATTTATACTATTGAATTAACCGATTCTGGTGATAAGTTAGATGCGTTTATTGACGCATTAACAGAATATAAAATTCTGGAAACAGTACGCTCTGGTGTGTCTGGTATTGCTCTTGGCGAAACAAGTTTGCACGTTTAATAACGTGATATTAAATTATATTTTTGAAGAATTAAGGAATTAAATAATGAGTTTGAATGTTTATTACGATAAAGACTGTGACCTATCGATTATTAAAGGCATGAAAGTGACGATCGTTGGTTATGGCTCACAAGGCCATGCTCACGCAAATAATCTGAGCGATTCAGGTGTTGATGTCACGGTTGCATTACGTGAAGGTTCATCTTCAATCCCTAAAGCGACAGGTTCTGGCTTAAAAGTTGAAACAACGGCTAAAGCGGTTGCTGGCGCTGACTTAGTGATGATTTTGACTCCTGATGAGTTTCAAAAAGAATTGTACCGAGATGAAATTGAACCCAACTTGAAAAAAGGTGCTGTTTTAGCCTTTGCTCATGGTTTTGCCATTATCTACAAGCAAGTTCAACCACGCCGTGATTTAGATGTGATCATGATTGCACCAAAAGCGCCGGGCCATACTGTTCGTAGTGAGTTCGTTAAAGGTGGTGGTATTCCTGACTTAATTGCAGTTGAGCAAGATGCTTCTGGTAACGCTAAAGCAATCGCATTATCTTACGCTTCAGGCGTGGGTGGTGGTCGTACCGGCATCATTGAAACAACATTCCGTGACGAATGTGAAACTGACTTGTTCGGTGAGCAAGCTGTTTTATGTGGTGGTGCGGTTGAATTGGTTAAAGCTGGTTTTGAAACATTAACTGAAGCGGGTTATGCACCAGAAATGGCTTACTTTGAATGTTTGCATGAATTAAAATTGATTGTAGATCTTATGTATGAAGGCGGTATCGCCAATATGAATTACTCAATTTCTAATAATGCTGAATATGGTGAATATGTAACAGGCCCTAAAATTATCAACGAAGAAAGTCGTTGGGCAATGCGTGAAGCATTGAAAAATATTCAAGAAGGTAAATATGCTAAACAATTTATCCTTGAAGGCCAAACCGGTTATCCTGAAATGACATCAATGCGTCATATTAATGCTGAGCATCCAATTGAAAAAACAGGTGCTAAATTGCGGGCAATGATGCCTTGGATTCAGAAGATTGTTGATAAAGACAAAAACTAATTTAACTCACAGCGCATCCATCTTTTAATTGAGCTCTGTGTTATTTTTGTACTCGAACAGTTACATATTTAATATATGCTCCTATTCTCCGTGCAAAAATGCCTTGGTCTAAATAAAAATATAAACGCGCTGTATCGTTAAAGATAGAAAATAAGTGGGGGCTGATGTGAAAATATCGCCCCCTATTTTATTTGTGCTAATTGATTTCGTGACTACTTCGCCAGAGCGCCATGAAATAGTGAATTATTACCTGCAGGAGTGTAGCGTGAGTAGTCAGCATGACTTTCAGCAGTAAATAGCAATTTTACTTTTACACCTTGTTTTGCGAGTACTCCACGAGGAAGCGAGTTATATCTTTCGATTTCATTGGTATCGATTCTGGCTACTTTTTCACCTACTTGAGGTTGAGGTTCAGCTTCAGTTGGGTGAGCCCAAGCAATATTAACTAACAAAAAGCTTGATATAAGAGCTATAAGTAATTTGTTCATTTTGTTTCCCTCTATAAACGAAAGAAGGCAAAATCACTGCCTATGTAAAACACTGACAGCAAGTACCCCAAAAAGTTACACAAAGATTAAACTCTATTCTCGGGTGATGATTTGTGCAATAGCTATTTTTGTTTCTGCTATTATTAACCGCATAGGATAAAGGATTGGAAGATTTAATGGCAGATAAAGAACAACAACAAGGTCGTGGTATTTATTTATTACCCAATTTATTTACAACAGCCGGTTTGTTTGCAGGGTTTTATGCCATTGTAGCTGCGATACGAGGTGATTTTGAATCAGCGGCGATTGCTATTTTTGTGGCGATGGTAATGGATGGTTTGGATGGCCGCATTGCTAGAATGACTAATACCCAAAGTGCCTTTGGTGCCGAATATGACAGTTTGGCGGATATGGCTTCATTTTGTTTGGCACCGGCGTTAGTTATTTATCAATGGTCATTAATCGGTACGGGTAAGTTTGGCTGGATGGTGGCTTTTATTTATGCGGCCTGTGGTGCTTTACGTTTAGCACGCTTTAATACTCAAATTGGCATTGAAGATAAGCGCTATTTTCAAGGTTTGCCTAGTCCTGCAGCGGCGGCCTGTATTGCCGGGTGGGTTTGGGCTGGAACAAGTAATAATATAGATCCCTCAGTGATGACGGCGATTGCATTACCATTAACATTTGCATGTGGAATCTTGATGGTGAGTACGGTGAGATATCACAGTTTTAAAGAGCTTGATTTACACGGTAAAGTCCCTTTTGTGGTGATGTTGATATTGGTCTTGCTTTTCGCTTTAATTGCGACCGATCCGCCATTGGTTCTTTTTGCTGGTTTTATGCTTTATGCCATATCTGGCCCTATTATTACCTTGGTAAAAATACGTCAACATCGCTCAGAACGTCAGCAAACTAAATAACAGACTTGGCAATATGTGATTTTAAGCCTAGAATTACGCGCATGAACATTTATCAAGCAACTACTATGTGCTTAACTGTGAGCTTAAACTCGCAGGGCTCTGTTGCGCCTACAGCTTGTTCATTACACCTGCTACGACTGCCTTAACGGCATACAGACTAAGCAATCAAAGTCAGTTTTTAGAGCTGACAACTACCCTATATTTATATTTTAAGTCTGCGTAAATGGAGCAGGAATAATGAGTGATAAATTAATAATTTTTGATACTACCTTGAGAGATGGCGAGCAGAGTCCTGGCGCATCAATGACCAAGGATGAAAAAGTCCGCATCGCTAAATCATTAGAGCGTATGCGAGTCGACATTATCGAGGCTGGGTTTCCAATTGCCAGCGTTGGTGATTTTGAAGCAGTACAAGCGGTTGCTAATGCAGTGACAGAAAGTCGTGTTTGTGGTTTGGCACGAGCACTTGATGCGGATATTGATCGTGCTGGTGAAGCACTAAAAGGTGCTAATGCTTCGCGTATTCATACTTTTATTGCGACATCACCGATTCATATGAAGATGAAACTTCGCATGGAGCCGGATCAGGTGATCGAGAATGCAGTCAAAGCGGTGAAACGAGCTCGGCAATATACCGATGATGTTGAATTCTCACCCGAAGATGCTGGCCGTAGCGAGACTGACTTTTTATGCCGAATATTGGAAGCAGTGATTGATGCCGGAGCAACAACACTAAATATCCCTGATACTGTTGGTTATAACTTGCCACATCA
>JBJPGB010000061.1:0-12960 GCA_048595405.1 Methylophagaceae bacterium | reverse complement strand
AGAAATCCGTTGTTTTAATTTTGTAGTTCTATGTTGTTGACTGCGCTCGAATAATTCTTCTGTATCAATCGGTAAATCTGATTGTAATAAATCAGCAGCATGTAATTGCCCTAATAGTTGGATCATTTGATCTTGGGTAGGGGCAAAATCACCCAAGCGATCATTGACCAGATCCCATATCTTATTGACTGTCAATTGGCCATCGAATAAACCAATAACCTGATAGGCCGTTGCATTGAAACGATGACTACCACCATTCGCCTTATCTTCGAGGACATACCAAATCAACCCCCTGTAATCATGTCGATGCATTTCAACATGTTGGCGTATTTTTGGCTTTAAATCGCTTACCCTATACCAGAGCGAACTAAATAATGCTTCACTCATACCGCGGTCCTATCAACATCGGCATTACGAATATCATGCTATTAGCTAATAAGCTTATGGCCACCATGACCACACCCATAACTTAAACCAATCACGTAATTCATGTGTCCATATCCATAGTAATTTATTGCTGCCGATATTAATTTTCCCTATTCCTTCCATGCCGGGTCGTAATAACTTTGGCGTATCAGGTAATGCGGCTTCTACTCGAAAAATATTACTGCCATTTTCGGCACTAGCAACTTGCGTGATTTTTTCTATCCGTAAGGGAAACTTTCTGTCGGGCATACTTGATAAGGCCAAAGTACCCAACTGGCCATGGCGTATATATGAAATAGATCGCTCATTAACCTTCAAAATCACTCTATAACCATCAAGAGGTGCAACTTTGAATAAACTATCACCTCTGGTGACTGGGGCACCCAAAGATTGACTAAGATCGCCTTCAATCACTATGCCATCAAAAGGGACGGTGATCTGGGTTCTTTGCAATTGCTCCTGCTTTAATTTTATTTGAGCATCAACTTGGGCTATTTGAGAATCAAGAACACGCACTTGGACTAAATTCCTAGTTGCCATTGCTTCCCTGTGTTCACGTTGTAACTGTTGTTGCTCGCTTAGTAATCTAACTTTTTCAAGTTTGAGATCGTCATCTTCCATTGTTGCTAAAATCTCACCTTGCAAAACCGTATCGCCTGCTCTGATTTTTGCTGATGCTATGTAGCCATCCAGTGGGGCAGATATTGTTCGTTGAATTCTTCCTTCTAGTACCGCATCTGCACTAACACGAAAGTCACCATCAGTGACCGCAGCATAACTGATGAAAGTAGCGAGCACGATAGTCATTAGCTTTATGGCTAAATGATCAAATCCAAAGATACTCGTCACTATATTTTTTACTGATATGCCTAGTTTTTTTAGCCATATCTGCTCATCATTTCGCTTCAGTATTAGAAATGGTGAAATTAGGGCTAATGTCTGTTCACATATATTGATGGATTCTTGATCAAAGGGCATGTTTTGACTTCTTTCTAATGTCATAACAGCAAATACATCGTCATTTGAAACGAAAGGAATCGAACAGATAGCGCCACAACCATATTTGCGAGCTAATTCTGCATGTGCAGTAGTGATCAGTCCATTTTCCTGATCAAGCGATGGATATACTGTCACCTGATCTTGCGTTATGGCTTCATCCATTGCTGCAGATATGGTTCGAATCAAATTAGACTTATCATCAAATTTAGAACTATTGGATAATGCAAATACACGTGCATGATGGCCACTTACATTGCCTACACTAACTCTTTCACATGAAAATTCTCGTGTTAGCTCACTGATCAATACCGTCAATGCCTTATTAACCGAATCTTGTTGCAGGCAATTAACCGTTAGCCTAACAATTGTCATATAAAACTGGTCTTGCATCTCCTGTTCTGGTTCAGGCAGAGCCAACCATTTACTTCCCGTTATTAATGCTTGAACTATTTTCTGTTGCTGCTGTTCGTCTTGATGTGTGATTTTTATAGCCACTACACCTAACAACTGTTCACCGAAATAGATCGGCAATGCAAGATAATCAAACGTTTGTTTTTCATCAGGACTGGTACTGACAGCTGCATTTATGACTACCGTTTTTTCCTGTATTGAGGCTCGTGAAATAGCAACTAATTCTAGCGGCTCTTTACTGTCATGAGGCCACTGTGCGGCGGGCTTCAACTCTTGGGTATCAGTATCGTTCGTCAATAGAAACAGAGCGCTCTTTAGACCATCGATTGATTGACATTGAATATCTAGCCAATTTTGTGCAAATTTTTTCAAGAATTCAACCTCCACATATCTGTCACGACTTATCCTTCTGGCAGGTCATCAGACAATCTATAATGTCATCAACCTGCAGTTTTGCAGTCGCTTTTATTGCTTCGATATCTTCCTTGTTTATCTTGGTATCAAACAATTCATTCGCTGATTCTAAAAGTGAATTTACTGGTTTTTCAGGACTAAAGTCCTCTGCTAGCATTATAGATCTTGCCAAGTTTACAATGGTATTTTCTTCATGATAATTGGGTGCTTCATCAGGCTCCATATGATATCTAGCGATATCAGAATAGCTGTCAGGCAAATCCCATATTTTCATTACCTCACTGCCAACGTGTCCATAATCAAAACCTAATGTCTCCCTTTCTAGTCTATAAAGCGGGCTGTCACTTTGTTCTGATTTCATTAAAATATCTTGAATTTCCTCAGGGATTTTGGCGTACATCACCAAATGGCCGACTTCATGTAAAAGCCCCAAAGCGAAAAACCTATCTCCTGCGGGTAGCATATATTTTTTGGCCAATAATCTCGCCGTTATGCCGCAGTACACACAGCTTCGCCAAAAGCTTTCTTGGTTAATGAGTACAGAAGGTATACCTGCAAATGCACGAATAGCTAGACTGCTTAGTAAAAGATCATGCAATTGCACAAATCCGATCAATGCCAATGCTTGCTTAACTGTTTGGCTTTTTCGCATATAGCCAAAAAAATCGCTGTTTGCTATTTCTACAACATGGGCAGCTAAAGATGCATCCATGTTTATTATCTCGATAAAATCATCCATCTTTACATTAGGTGCAGCAATAAGCGCCCTAATTCGGTGATACACCTCTGGTAGCGTTATCTTTTCCGCAATACTTGCTACCAAGGTATGAGCTGAGTTCATCATCAAATATCTAAGCCATCAATTTACTGACGCATACTTCAGTTTTCACTTCCAAAAATCATTCTCTCCATTTCCTGACTGATATCACTCGCTTGGGCACATAGGCTACTCATGTCTTCACTTGTTATTCTTAACGTCGCTAACATATCTGTATCGATTAGATATTGAAAGCTATCTGCATTAGAAAAATTATTTACTGAAGCTTTGTGCGCGAAATGTATGATGTTCGTTTCAAGGGTATATTCGGTCGCAGCACTGGGGTCAAGCTGATAACCGATAATGTTTTGTATTTTATGAGGCAACTTCCATTGAGCCATTAATACTTGCCCTATTTTCCCAAAATCTGTCCCAAATATTTCCAGTTCAATCTCTGTCAAAGATTGATTGTTGGCTCGGGCAAAGCTGATCGCCTGTTTAGATTCTTCAGGATATTTTATAAAAAGGATTAAACGCCCTATTTCATGGAGTAATCCAGCTATAAAAAGTGTCTCGGCATTCTTCAGACCAAGGTGTTCACCCAATAATTTTGAAAACATACCACAAAAAATACTTCGCTTCCAAAATACGGTTACTGCCTCAACGTCATTTGATAACTCTAGAGAACCAACTGCAGAAATAGTGAGTGCTAGATCGTGTAATTGACCAATACCTATTAGATTAAGTGCTCGACTTATTTCTGTAACCTGCCCGCTCAAGCCATAATAAGCACTGTTAACAACCTTCAAAACAGTAGCAGCAAGAGCAGGATCCGTATTAATGACAAGTGAAAAATCATCGAGCCTTGAATCAAGGTCATCCATTAGTTCTCTAATTTTAAGATAAACCTCAGGTAGCGAAACAAGAACTGATACGTCATTCACCAATGCTTCAACATCAATAGCCATTGAATTAAGTTTTTGTTCAGAAAGCACTGGCATAATTATATTATCAACTGGCCATTAGAGGCTTGATTATTCAACGATGATTCGTTACGTATTTGGCACATAAAATTGTGTCACTCCATATCCATATAGTTTTAATATACTGTAATATTATAATTATATCAATGATATATTTCACTTTATTTACCTAAACTATCAAGAGAGTTCCTAATTCCATGCAGAATCACTTTCAAGGTGACGGTAAAGCGTTTCAACGTGTTATTTTGCCTTTTTGCACCTATTAAAGCTAACCATTAATTAAGTTTATTTTAAGTATTGTTATACATAATTTCATCACTAACAAATTATATATGAACTTTCAGACCAACTAACATCCGAAGTTAAAATCTCATATAAAGAACGAGAAGACAGCGGTGATGGTTACTACGATACCGAAGATCTCAAAATATCTGCTGAACTAGATTATGAAATTAAAAAAGGACTAACCCTCACTGCTAATGTGACATACCAAGATCTTGAATATGATAATGGTACAACTGTAGACGAAGATGATGAAGTTCTCCCAGGAAAAGAAGGTTATACAATTAAACTACATCTTGAAAAGGATTTAGGATCGATACAATCTGTGCCTATCGCTCTATTTGCCGGTGTTCGATACGATGATTATGATTCTGATGATGCATTATATGAATACGATCGTGTTCAAGTATTTACAGGAATAGAGGCAAGTTTCGGTGGCTAGCGCTAGTTCTCGATTATTTTAGTGTATCCGCCTCATTAAATATATTCCCAGCAAAGCAAATATGACTGTTGGGAATGAGGCGGTTAACCATGGAAGAACACCAAATACCAAGCCTATATGTTGAAAGCTTTGATTGAATAAGTGAAAGCCAATACCGACTAATGTACCCGCTAAAATTCGACCACCGACAGGTGATGAGCGTAATGGACCAAAAATAAATGGAACAGCCAAAAACACCATCACGGCTGAGCTTAAAGGCATCATTACTTTCATCCAAAATGCTATCTGATATTGAGCGACTGCCTGACTATTATTTTTTAGGTAATTGATATAACTGACCAAGCTCCATACCGGTAAAAACTCAGGCGGAACGACTACTATATTCACCATTCCCGGGTTAAGTTGAGATTTCCAACGTGCGAACGCTACCGCTCTTACTCGTACCCCTTGCTCATCAATTGTACTTTGGACAACATCCGACAATGTCCAACTATCCTCATCATATTCAGCTTCTTTTGCTGTTGTGACAATACGTAGTCTGTTTTGTGGGTCAAACTCGTAGATAGAAATCCCTGAAAAACGACCATCTGGTAATATTTTTTTTATATGATTAAAGTGATTGCCATCTCGTGTCCAAAATCCGTGATCAGAGCGAGAGCCTACCGTTCCTGTCTGTGCCATTGATTGAATTTCACGTGCTTTTTGTTCTGCAGGTGGGCGTAGTACTTCACCGACAAAAACTGCAATGATCATTAAGCATGCTGCAACAACCATCACGGCTTTACTAATTTGCTGTACAGAAATCCCTGCCGCTCGCATCACGACTAATTCACTTTGACTAGCAAGATTCCCTAATCCCAAAACACTCCCTAGTAATGCTGCTATAGGGAGTAACTCATAAATTCGTTTCGGCATTGATAACACCATATACCAAAAGACTTCTGCTAATTGATACGCACCTTTACCAATATCATCCAGCTCTGCAATAAAGTCCATAAAGGTATAAAGACCCAGTAGAACTAATAGCACTAATGAAGTGCTAGCGAGTATCGTTTTGGCGATATAACGTTGTAATATTGTCATCTCGCCAACCTTTTATTTTGTTGATATTGCCACCAAAATTGACGAATTTTGTGCTGATTGACCAAAACTAATAAAATAGCAATCATCAACGCATGTACCCAAATAGCGCCAAACCATGGTGACACAGCTCCTTTAGCAACCCAAGCTCGTGTTATACCGAGTAAATTACTATAAACAATATAGGTTAATATCGCGGGGAAGAAGCCCGCGTAGCGGCCTTTCCGTGGCCCGGAATTGGCAAGATTAATCGCCAATAAACATAGAATAACAGTCATGATAGGAGCGGATACCCTCCACTGTAATTCAGCAATGTCTTTAGGTTTGCTACGCTTCCATAATTTACTTGTTGGTGTGGATTTATGCCGTGTTCGAACACGCTGTTCCTCACCTTTTTCAATTAATAAACTGTGGGAGACAAATCGAGCAATAATAAAATCTTTTGCTCCTGCTTGCCCTTGATAGCGATAACCATTTTCTAAAATTAAATATTTATTCCCAGTATCTATATCAACTTCAAAACGACCTTTCCCTGCACGAAAAACAAGCGGCCGATCTTCCTGATGGATTTCAATAAATACATTTTCCATGCCTTGTTTATCTTTGGTAAGACCTTGTGAATAAAAAGTCCACTTACCGTCCCTACTCTCTTTAAAGTTTCCTGCAACCAAACCGCTGGTATCTGCGGCTGTTTTTGCTTGTTGCTCTAATTCATAGCGACCAGACAATACATTGGGAACAATAAGTAATGACAATATAGATACGATGACAGCAATCATTCCTGAAAACATCAATACATTTCGCATGATTTGTTTATCTGAAATACCACAAGCCGACATCACTGTTAATTCACTATCTGAACTCATCCGGCCCAGAGCCAACATTACCGCTAGAAAGGCGCCCATTGGAAGCAATAACGATAATGCACCCAAAGAGCTATAACCCAACAATGTAAAGATTATTTCACCGGGCAAATTCCCTACTGCCGCTTGTGCTAAGTAGCGTGCAAATCGCGTGGCGACGAAGATTAGCCACAGCACACTGATTACAGCAAGCAAATTGAGTGAAAACTCTCGCCATAAATATCGGTCTATTACCGAGGTATAAGAATGAAAAAACGGTCGAACAACGCGCATTATTTAATGGTCTTCGTTAGAATAGGACTATCTATTTAGATGCAGTCTAAATCATCTACGCTCACAGGAGAAATTAATGCAGTATTTTGTCACAACAAATGCACCAACAACAGTCGAAACTGATTGTGTTGTCGTCGCCGTTTTTGAACAAGGTAAATTAAGCCCAAGCGCCGAAGCTATTAATGAACAGAGCGATGGCTATCTCACTCGCGTTATTGAGCGTGGAGATATTAAAGGTAAAGCAGGCCAAACACTACTATTACAAGATGTTGTAGGCATAGCTAGTCCACGAGTGTTGCTTGTTGGCTGCGGCAAAAAAGATAAAACCACTGAAAATAATTTTAATTCTGCTATTACCACCATGACAACGGTTCTCAATGCATCTGGTGCATCTGATGCCAGTAGCTGTTTAGCTGAAGTGTCCATTTCTTCACGTAGCAATAATTGGAAAGTTCGCCAAACAGCTATTATTGCTGAGACAGCACTGTATAAATACACTCAAACAAAGAGTGGTGTTAAACCTCAAGAAAACCCTATAGAACGTCTTACTTTCGTTACCTCTGAAGATGTTGAAGATACTGAGTTAGCCGCCCAAACAGGTAACGCCATCGCTAATGGAATGAACCTAGCACGTGAATTAAGTAATTTGCCCGCTAATGTTTGCACCCCGACTTACCTTGCCGAACAAGCCATTGAAATAGGCAATAATTGTGACTCTGTCACCACTACAATTTTAGATGAAGCCGAAATGGAAGATCTGGGTATGGGATCGTTATTATCGGTATCCCGTGGTAGCCGTGAACCTGCTAAATTAATCACGATGAATTATAAAGGCGCAGGTGATGATCGCCCAGTGGTATTAGTTGGTAAAGGTTTAACCTTTGATGCAGGTGGTATATCGCTCAAACCTTCACAAGGTATGGATGAGATGAAATACGATATGTGCGGTAGCGCAGCTGTATTTGGCACCATCTCTGCCATTGCTGAATTGAACTTGCCTATCAATGTTATTGGTGTTGTTCCCAGTTCAGAAAACATGCCTGACGGCGATGCCAACAAACCCGGCGACATTGTTACCAGCATGGCGGGGAAGACGATTGAAATACTCAATACCGATGCCGAAGGTCGCTTAATCCTATGTGATGCCTTAACGTATAGCGAACGCTTTAACCCTGAGATTGTGATTGATCTTGCTACTTTAACAGGTGCAATCATTGTGGCATTAGGTCGCCAAGCAACAGGCTTATTCGCTAATAATCAACAGCTTGCCGATGACTTATTAAAAGCAGGTAATGATAGCTATGACCGCACATGGCAACTACCAATATGGGATGACTATCAACCTCAGCTTGATAGTAATTTTGCTGATATTGCCAATATCGGCGGCAAAGAAGCAGGCAGTGTCACCGCTGCATGTTTCCTCTCTCGCTTCACCGAAAATTTCACATGGGCACATCTTGATATTGCTGGTACAGCATGGAATAGCGGTAAAGCCAAAGGCGCAACTGGCCGTCCTGTACCGCTACTTGTACAATTCTTACTCAATCATATTGCAGATAAAAACTAGACAATGACCAGAGTTAGCTTTTATATTCTCAATGGTTCCAAAGAATATGACCGACAGGTGTTTGCCTGTCGGTTAGCTGAAAAGGCCTATAAGCAAGGTAATCAAGTCTATATTCATACTGAAAGTGCTGATCATGCTGAACAGCTTAATCAAGTGCTATGGTCTTTCCGTGCTGATAGTTTTGTACCTCATCAAATAGATAATAATCAGCCAAACGAAGATTGCCCGGTATTAATCGGCCATAATTCAAAGCCGCCAAGATTAATGGGCTTACTGATCAATATGACGGCTGATCAGCCCTTATTTTTTAGCCAGTTTGAGCGACTGGCGGAGTTGCTTGATGATGATGAAACAATCAAGTCTGCTGGCCGACAACGTTATCAATTTTACAAACAACGCGGTTATGAATTAGAAACCCACCACATATAAAATCACCCCTTATAGTTATTGAGATTTTAGGCTTTATAAAATCAATTTCGTTCATCCTGAACCTGTCGAAGGGTAGCTGATAAGCCGTCATGATTCGACAAGCTCATCACGAACGGTAAAATAAAGTTGTTTGAGTATAAACTAGCCCGAACAGCGTATAATCTCGACCTTTTACTAAAACATTTAACCAGCAAATATTAAAGACCATGGAAAAAACCTACAGCCCTGACGAAATCGAACAACGTTGGTATCAAACTTGGGAACAAAACGGCGAATTTAAGCCATCTGGCGAGGGTGAACCTTATGCCATCATGTTGCCACCACCTAATGTCACTGGTAGCTTACATATGGGCCATGGTTTTAACAATACCATCATGGATACACTAACGCGTTATCACCGTATGAAAGGTGATAATACTCTATGGCAACCCGGTACTGATCATGCTGGTATCGCAACCCAAATGGTGGTTGAACGCCAATTGAATGCCGAAGGAAAAACGCGCCATGATCTTGGTCGTGATGATTTTATTGATCGCATTTGGGATTGGAAACAAGAGTCTGGCAACAATATTACTCGTCAATTACGGCGTTTAGGTTCCTCTCTCGATTGGTCTCGTGATCGTTTTACGATGGATGACGAGTTATCAGAAGCGGTTAAACATGTCTTTGTTCAACTACATAAAGAAGGCTTGATTTATCGTGGTAAACGCCTCGTAAACTGGGATCCAGTTCTACATACGGCAGTCTCTGATTTAGAAGTATTATCAGAAGAAGAATCTGGCCATATGTGGCATTTTCGTTATCCACTGACCGATGGCTCAGGACACTTAGTTGTTGCTACTACCCGCCCAGAAACCATGTTAGGTGATAGTGCTGTTGCAGTTCATCCTGATGATGAACGTTACCAACATCTCATAGGCAAAACAATTACCTTGCCTTTAGTAGGGCGTGAAATTCCCATTATTGCTGATAATTACGTTGATCCTGAATTTGGTACTGGTTGCGTCAAAATCACGCCCGCTCATGATTTTAATGATGCTGAAATGGGGCAACGCCACGATCTTCCTAAATACAACATTCTCACTATTAATGCTGCAATTAATGATGACGCACCAGAGAAATATCGTGGTTTAGATCGTTATGATGCTCGTAAACAAATCGTACACGATTTAGATGATTTAGGCTTATTAGAAAGCATTAAAGAGCATACTTTGATGGTACCCCGTGGTGATCGCAGTGGTGCAGTGATTGAACCTTTACTAACAGATCAATGGTATGTCAAAGCCGATGCCCTCGCCGAACCTGCTGTTAAAGCAGTGCAAGAAGGCAAAATTAAATTTGTCCCCGGCAATTGGGATAAAACATTCTATAACTGGATGGATGGCATCCAAGATTGGTGTATTTCACGTCAAATATGGTGGGGACACCGTATTCCTGCTTGGTATGACGAAAATGGCAATATTTATGTTGCTCATGATGAAGCTGCCGTTCGACAACAAAATAACCTTGCTGACGACGTAGTCCTAAAACAAGATGAAGATGTTTTAGATACATGGTTCTCCTCTGCCCTTTGGCCCTTCTCCACTTTAGGTTGGCCTGAAAATACCGATGCCGTCAAAACATGGTATCCGGGGAGCGTATTAGTCACCGGCTTTGACATTATCTTCTTTTGGGTTGCTCGCATGATGATGATGGGCATTAAGTTTATGGATGATGTGCCTTTTAAAGAAGTCTATATTCATGGTTTAGTACGTGACTCTCATGGTCACAAAATGTCTAAATCAAAAGGTAATGTGCTTGATCCTATCGATATTATTGATGGCATCGACCTTGAATCATTAGTCAAAAAACGTACAACAGGACTAATGCAGCCTAAGAATGCACCTAAAATCGAAAAAGCGACTCGCAAAGAATTTCCTGATGGTATTGAAGCACATGGTACTGATGCATTACGGTTTACCTTTGCTTCGCTTGCTTCCACTGGTCGTGATATTAACTTTGATATGAACCGCATTGGTGGTTACCGTAATTTCTGTAATAAATTATGGAACGCAGCCCGTTATGTATTAATGAATACCCAAGATCAAGATACTGGCATCGATAATAATGATGTCGAATTAAGCTTGGCTGATCGCTGGATCATCTCAAAACTACAAACAACTGAACAACAAGTAACAGCAGCAATTGATGGTTATCGACTTGATCATGCCGCTCAAGGCATTTATGAGTTTATTTGGAATAACTACTGTGATTGGTATTTAGAACTCTCTAAACCGGTACTCAATAATGACAATGCTTCTGATGCTGCCAAACGTGGTACTCGTCGTACATTAGTACGAGTATTAGAAGCCGTATTACGTTTAACCCATCCGATCATGCCTTTTATCACTGAAGAAATTTGGCAAACTGTGGCGCCATTAGCGGGCAAGTCAGGCGGTTCAATTATGAGTCAGCCTTATCCAATTGCTGATGAAAGTAAGGTTGATACTTCTGCTGTCGCTGATATGGAATGGATGATGGAATTCATCACTGGCATTCGCTCTATTCGCTCACAAATGAATATTCCACCTAAGAAACAATTACCAGTATTGCTAAAAGATAGTACAACTGAAGACCAAGCAAGATTGAAAGCAAACCATGACTTCTTAAGCCGCTTAGCGAATCTAGAAAAAATTGAGCTTTTACAAGGTGAAGCACCAGCAGCTTCAACAGCACTAGTTGGCAAAATGGAAATCTTAATCCCATTAGAAGGTTTGATTGATAAACAAGCTGAAATCCAACGTCTTGATAAAGAAATTGCTAAATTAGAAAAAGTGATCAAACAATCTTCGGGCAAGCTCAGTAATGAGAACTATACAGCTAAGGCCCCTGCTGAAGTGGTTCAAAAAGAGCGTGATAAATTAGCGGAAATGGAACAATCATTAACTCAATTACAACAACAACGCATTTCACTATCCTAAATCTATAATGCTATAGTCACCGATATAACTTCAATATGCTATCAAGGAGCGAATGGATATTTCCCTGTTTGGCCTTTCCTATCCTATTACTAAAAAATATAGCCCATATATACAAGAATTACAGGGGAAATTGTTTCCCGTTAATAACACATTAGACAAACAAATATCTAGGGGAAGCTATGAAGTCCATCAATAAACGGCATCTGTTAATTACTTTACTACCATCCATATTAATTCTTGTGATAGTAGCAATAGTAAGTATATATTTTAATGTAAAGATACCTTTGATTACGAGAGATGTTGCAGCCATCGGAAAAATTAACCCCCTCTATGGAATTCTTTCAAGCTTAGGAGTTCTTTTATGGTGTGTAACAGCATCGGTATGCTTTTTTTCAGCGATGATTCTTAAAAATATTGGGCAAGCAAATAATTTCTGGTTTCTACTTAACTCAGCTTTCTTGTCATCGTATCTTATGCTTGACGATTTATTTTTATTCCATGAAAGCTTGGCCAGTATGTATTTTGGCATAAATGAGAAAGTTGTCTTTGTTATTTTAGGCCTTGTAGTATTTGCATATCTGACTAAATATAGACTGAAAATATTAAAAACAAATTACAGTGTCTTGTTACTGGCACTTGGATTTCTGTCATTATCTGTTGTTATAGATACAGTTCTAGAGCAATGGTTGTGGCGAACAGGTTCTTGGAAGTTCTTCATTGAAGATGGTTTTAAGTGGTTGGGTATTGTAAGTTGGTGTAGTTATTATATGCACACATCTCTTCTACTAATTATTAATAAGCCTAAGAAGTTGCTCAATGATAAATACGGGGTAGACTAAGATCCCCCAATATAACGGATGAATTAACTAAAGGGCACTGACCCGTTTATAGTCCCGATACTCTGGTAACCAGAAATTATCTTCGATGGCATCTGTTAATTGTTGATCCGTTATATTGTCGGCAAAGCCTTGCTCTATTGCCAATTTAGCCACGGCAAAAGCAATCTTTTTACTTAGCTCTGCAATATCAGCTAATGGCGGTAATAGCGCGCCTTGTCCCGTCACAATAACGGGG
>JBJPGB010000060.1:0-15801 GCA_048595405.1 Methylophagaceae bacterium | reverse complement strand
CGATAATTAGGTAATGACAAACAGACTGTTCGTCGATCAAAACTATCACGGATCGCTGATAAATAATGCATAAAATCACTGGCATCATCGACCAATAAGTTAAACACTAGCTGTCCTTGGGCAGTCAGTATAGATCGACATTGCTGTAAAAATTGACGCTCAATAATCCACTTCGGTGTTTTTTGATTCACCGCAATATCAATAATGATTAAATCGTATTGATGCTGGCACTGTTCAACATAATCAACAATATCTCCTGATATAAGTTGCCAGTTATTGGTGTTTGGAAAGTTAAAATACTTTTGTGCAAGCTGAATAACCGTATCGGATTTTTCTACCGCCTCGCCATGCACCTCTGGAAATCGGCTAGCAAAATAACCTGCGGTTGCCCCTCCGCCAGTACCCGCTAATAATACTCGCTGAGGTCGCTCTACAAATATGATGCCTGCCAACATAGCGCGGTTAAGCACTAACGGTAAATATTCTGGTCGATTTAAGTCAATTTCAGATTGAATCAAACCATCATCAAAATCTAACCAGCGGCGATTATCTTGTTGCCAAACACGAACTATTTCATCAGCTAATTGCTGATTAAAAATAAGTTCGGGTTTCGATTCGATCATTAGCCTTCCTGTTTTTCCTCTAATGCATCCCAACGCTCATAGGCCGCTTCTAACGCTGCAGTAATATCTTCTAATTCATCTTGAGTTTGGTTAATTTTATCTGGTGTTTGTTGATAAAATTCAGGTTGATTAATAATGTCATGTATCTCTGACTGTTGCTGCTCGAGATCTTCAATCTTTTTAGGCAGCGCTTCTAAATCCAATTGTTCTTGATAAGTTAATGCTGATTTCTTTTTATTAGGTTTTGCAGTTGCCTTTACCGTTATTTTTTTCTTAGTCTCCGTTTGAATATCTTTTTGTCGTTGATGCAACCAATCATCATAACCACCGACATATTCACGTACCTTGCCATCCTCATCGAACACAATGCTGCTAGTCACTACATTATTGATAAATGACCGATCATGACTAACTAATAACAAGGTACCTTGATAGTTCATCAATAAATCTTCCAATAGATCTAAAGTCTCAGCATCCAGATCGTTTGTTGGCTCATCCATTACTAATAAATTAGCCGGTTGGGTAAATAATTTAGCCAATAATAAGCGGTTTCGTTCACCACCTGATAATGCTTTCACCGGTGTTCTTGCCCGTTCAGGTGTAAATAGAAAATCTTGTAAATAACCAATAATATGTTTTTGGCTACCATTGACTTCAACATGGTCTCGACCTTGCCCTACATTCTCTACCACACTGACTTCTTCATCTAATTGGCTTCGCAATTGATCAAAATAGGCGACTTCTAAATTTGTACCTCGTTTTACTTCACCCATCTCAGGGTTAATTCGGCCCAGTAATATCGATAATAAAGTACTTTTACCACAACCATTTGGGCCAATAATACCTATCCGATCACCTCGTGCAATCAAGGTGGTAAAGTCATTAAACAAAGACAGGCCATCATAACTTTGGCCAATATTTTCAGCTTCAATGACCAACTTACCGCTACGCTCAGCCTCTTGCAGCTGCATTTTGACATTGCCTTGCTTTTCTTGTCGCTGACCACGTTCACGTCGTAACTGTTCAAGGGCACGAACACGCCCTTCATTACGTGTTCGTCTGGCTTTAATACCCTGTCGTATCCATACTTCTTCTTGTGCTAATTTTTTATCAAATAAGGCATTTTGTTGCGCTTCGTCTTCTAACATCGCCTCACGACGTACCAAGAAATTAGCATAATCACCCGGAAAGCTGACTAAATTACCCCTATCTAATTGCACAATCCGTGTTGCCAGCGCCTGCAAAAACATCCGATCATGAGTGATAAATAATAAGGTTCCACCATAACTCTTTAGGAATTCTTCTAACCAAGTAATAGATGAAATATCTAAATGGTTAGTAGGCTCATCAAGTAATAAAATATCAGGTTCTTTCACCAATGATTGGGCAAGCAATACCCGCCGTTTTTTACCACCAGATAATGCTGAGAACTCATCATCAGCATTTAAACTTAAACGTGAAATCACACTTTCAACACGTTGCTCTATCGACCAACCATCAACTGCTTCCAGTTTGTGTTGTGCTTTTTCTAATGCTGCTAATACTTGGTCCGAACTATCGGTTTCTAATTGATGGATCACATGATGATATTCAATTAATAATGGTGCTATATCGCCTAAACCTTGAGCCACCACATCAAATACACTACCTTCTGTGCCAGCTGGTACCTCTTGTTCTAATCGAGCAATCTTCAAGCCTTTGCCTAAAATTTCACCTCCGTCTTGTTGAATTTCACCTGCGATCAACTTCATTAATGTTGATTTACCCGCGCCATTACGGCCGACCAAACAGACTCGCTCACCCTTATTGAGTTGAAAGTCTATTTTATCGAGTAGATTAGGGCCGCCAAAACTAACGGTGATTTGTTTTAATGATAATAATGCCATATGGGTATTTCTAAAAATTAAGGTTTTCGATTTAAGTTCAAGGAGGATTAATCTCGAGAGCTAGAGTGTATATGTAATACATGGAGTTCGCAGAGAATCATCCAACGCCGAAATTGAATGAAAAGATAATTCTTAGTGATATCCATTTTATTCCTCAACAACCTGTGCTGCTTCTAATTGTTCAGTGGCATCAAACCACATCATTTCTGCTTCATCTAAATCAGATTTAAGATTAGCCTGTGCTAATAATAATGTTTTTAATTGATCCTTAGCGTTGTCTTCATACAAGCTATTATCAGCTAATTGTTCATCAACACTAGCTAATTTTTTCTGCAACGCATCCATCTTTTGTTCCGATTTTTTCACCGTATTTCGTAATGGCTGTAATTTTTTCCGTGCCTCTGCCGCATTACGCCGATCATCTTTCTTTTTACTACCACCACTCGGCTCATTAGCTGTTTTAACAGGTTTATCTTTATTTAATAACCATTGCCGATAATCATCTAAATCGCCATCAAATTCCTTAGCTTGACCATCGGATACTAACCATAAATCATTGGCTACAGTACGCAATAGATGTCGGTCATGCGACACGACTACTAAGGCACCTTCAAAATCTTGCAAAGCCATTGTTAGCGCTAAACGCATTTCTAAATCAAGATGATTGGTCGGTTCATCAAGCAATAATAATGCTGGTTTTTGATAGACCAATAATGCCAATACTAAGCGTGCTTTTTCACCACCTGAAAATGGCGCTACCGGAGCAAGAGCATCATCACCATGAAAACCAAAACCACCAATAAAATTTCGTAATTCCGTTTCTGACGCTAATCTATCAAGCCGTTGCAAATGCTGTAATGGGCTTTCATCTAGAGTTAGTTGCTCTAATTGATGTTGGGCAAAATAGGCAATTTTAATATCCTTGCCTTCTTTTCGCTTGCCTTGTAACGGTGGCAACACCCCAGCTATTAGTTTTATTAATGTTGATTTACCCGCACCATTTGGGCCTAACAAACCAATTCTGTCGCCCGGCGCTAATGATAATTTCACCTTTGAAATAATGGCTTGATCGTTATAACCCACCGCAACTTTATCTAAACTAATTAATGGTGCTGTCAAACGAGTCGGCGGCAAAAAACTAAAATGAAATGGCGAATCCACATGAGCTGGAGCAATTAACTCCATCCGCTCTAATGCTTTAATCCGACTCTGTGCCTGCCTTGCTTTTGTTGCTTGCGCTTTAAATCGAGTAACGAAACTACGGATATGGGCAATTTCACGTTGTTGTTTATTATGTGCCGCTTGCTGATGGGCTAAATGTTCAGCCCGAGCCAATTCAAAAGCAGAATAATTGCCGGTATAGGCTTTCATTCCTTGTTGTTCAATATGCACAACCTGCGTCACAACACGATCGAGAAAATCCCGATCATGAGAGATCAATACCAAAGTGCCTTGATAATTACGTAACCATTCTTCCAGCCAATAAACGGCTTCTAAATCTAAATGATTGGTGGGTTCATCCAAAAGCAATAGATCGGAACGACACATTAATGCTTGTGCCAAATTCAATCGCATTCGCCAACCACCCGAGAAGGAAGTAACGGGTAGATTTTCCTGTTCACCCGTAAAACCCAAACCATGCATTAAACGACCTGCTCGACTACGCGCGGTATAAGCATCAATTGCTGCTAACTTATCGTGTAGCTCGCTTTGAAGATGACCATCATGTTCTTGCTCTGCTTTAAGTAATTGCTGTTGCAATAGGATATATTCGGCATCACCTTGCAACACATAATCAATCGCAGGGATCTCAGTGGCAGGAGTTTCTTGAGCAACATGAGCAATCACCCATGAATCAGGGATAGAAACACCACCATGATCAGCATGTAATTGATCTTGTAATAAAGCAAACAGACTCGATTTACCAGTCCCATTGGCACCCGTTAGTCCAACCTTTTGTTTAGGATGGATAATCAGATTAACTGATTCAAATAATAACCGCGTACCACGGCGAACTGAGAGTTGCTTAAGCTTTATCATGGCGCGCATTGTAGCAGGGCAAGACCAATCATTCTGTAATGATAATAAAAATAATCACCGTTCATCCTGAGCTTGTCGAATGACCTATCATTAATCTAAACCTTTTACCCTTCGACAAGCTCAGGCCAAACGAGGTTTTAACAGCACTTTAGTTTTTTAAGTTGATCATAATTCGGGCAACCGCCAATCAATCACCTGTTTATCATATTGCTGTAAATAAACATTAGCCTGACTAAAATGTTTACAGCCTAAAAATCCTCGATAAGCTGATAATGGCGATGGATGAGGCGCCTTCAAAACTAGATGTTTTTCAGCATCAATCATAGCGCCTTTTTTTTGGGCATAACTGCCCCACAACATAAACACTACATGCTCACAACGGTCATTCACCACCGCAATCACTTTATCGGTAAACTGCTCCCAACCTTTGCCTTGATGTGCATTAGCCGTCGAATCTTCTACCGTCAGCACTGCATTGAGCAATAACACCCCTTGTAGTGCCCATCTTTCTAAATAACCATGCTTGGCGGGTGCAATATCTAAATCTGACTGCAATTCTTTATACATATTGACTAAAGAAGGTGGCGTTCTCACACCCGGCAATACTGAAAAACATAAACCATGTGCTTGATTGGGCTGATGGTAAGGATCTTGTCCCAAAATGACGACTTTGACATCATCTAATGGTGTTGTTTCTAATGCATGAAACCAATTAGAAGAATGCGGATAGATAATCTTCTGCTGATCTTTTTGAGTTCTTAAAAACTGCTTAAGCTCTTGCATATAGGACTGTTTAAACTCAGGGCTAAGATCTGCCTGCCAACTAGGTGCATTTTCTAAAACCATACTTCTTCTCTATTAATTAATCGCAAAAAACGCATTAAAATCACGGCGTTTTTGTTGTGCTGTTTTAATATCTATCAATTCAAATGATACCGCACTACCCGCTTGTCTCTGGGCGAGTTTAGCCAAGTCTAATGAAAAAACAGTGCCAATTTTAGGATATCCGCCAATGGTTGGGCGATCTTTTAATAAAATAATCGGCAAACCTTGCGTTGTTATTTCAACACTACCGTAACTTATACCTTCCGAAATCATGCTTGACGGAACATATTGAATAGCTTGTCCTTCAAGACGACAACCCGTTCTATCCGATGCATTACTGATGGTATAGCTTTGATTAAAAAATATTCGTTTTTGCTGTGAATCAAATTGGTCAAATTGATAGCTTGGTAATAATCGAAGTATTAAATCTTGCTTATAATCAGGTATGAATTGTGAGGGCATAGTGTGTTGAATAGCCTCAAGATCATCCATCTTACTAAGGATTTCATCTCCTTCTGTTATCTTCAAACCAATGTGTTCACGCAAATTGACCGATCTCGAATTAAACAATTGCTCAGTCTGGAATCCGCCCTTCACGGCTAAATAAGCTCGCACACCATTTTTTGCCATTGACCACGTTAAGTTATCACCTGATTTAATATTTAACAGTTGCCACAATGGCTGTAATTTACCATTTATTTTGAAATCTAAATCCGCCCCAGCCACCACAATCGAACACTCTGTCAGTGCTTTTAATTCGCAACCACCAAAGGCAATCTCTAATGCCGCGTCATTAAAATAATTATCTAATAAATGATTAGCCCAACAATAACCATGTTCATCCATCACACCCGATTGGCTAAGACCATATTGTGCTAAACCAAAACGGCCATAATCCTCGACCAATGATAAAAACCCGGATTTGATAACTTTAAAACTCACAATATGCCACCAAGATTCAGATATTGTTGCTTATCAATGGGGAGGAATCGAACATGATCGCCTGCTGTAAAACGGGTCAGATTATCTGGATTATCAAGAGAGAAATCTATTGGTGTTCGGCCAATAATATTCCAACCACCTGATGAATCAATGGGATATACCGCGGTCTGATTATCCGCAATACCGACACTACCAGCTGCTATTTGTATTCGCGGATCTGCCAACCTAGGTCTTCTAATTCGTTCATCTACTTCGCCTAAAAAAGCAAAGGCAGGACTAAAACCAATGGCATAAACTAAATACGTCTTTGTACTATGTATCTCAATAAATTGTTCAAGACTCAATTCTTTATCATTCAACAAATCTTCTAAATCCAAACCAACATCCAAACCATAATAAACCGGAATTTCAATCCAGTTTGAACTCAATGTACCCGATTCAAATGGCTTGTTTAATAATTTCTCTATCTGTTTGCAAAAATCACCGTGATTTACTAAGCCTAGCTTATAACTGACCATCAAGCTGGTATATGACGGTACAAAATCAATAATCACTTCACTCAGTTCATCAGTTATTAATTGTGTGTAAAAGCGGATTTTTTCAATCAGTTCTGATGAAATCTGATCACCAAAATAAATGATGATGGCATTTTCACCCGCCAGCTTAATGGTAAACATCAGCTCTGTTTCAGGATTTTAAGTGCTTCCACCGATGCAGGATTATCCGAATGAAAACAAATCGTATCAATATTATTGGCGTAATCTGTGGAAAAATAGTGATATTGGTCTACAATTTTATGAGGGTCTTCAAGCATCGCCCCTTGCTCACCTCTCGCTATCAATTGGTGTAATTGATAACCTCGATCAGCAAAAACCTCATAGAGAAAGGGAATATTTTTACCTGTTGAAACATCTTCAAATAACGCAGTATTAATGCCAGACTGCACCACTAAAGAAAGTGGTAAATCAACAGCATGAATAACATCACACAAGATATTTAACACATCCAGATTTTGCATCATATCGTGGTACAAAGCACCATGCGGTTTAATGTATTCTAAAGTTACATTCTGCTGTTCACACAAGTTTTGAAAATGGTTAACCTGCTTATAAACAAGTTCAAATAATTCTTCTACTGACATTGCATGACTGACACGACCGAAGTTAGCCTGATCAAAATAACTCGGATGTACACCAATTCGCACACTATGTCGTTTGGCCAACTTGATAGATGCAATCATACTATCGTCATCACCAATATGGCCGCCACAAGCAATACTCGCCATATCAATGAGCGGCATAATCATCTCATCTGGATTTGGCGTTAAACATTCACCCAAGTCACAATTAATCAGTTTCATAAAGCTTATATTAATGGCATTTTCGTTATCACACCATTGATAACTTGCGTATTTTAAATAGTTATGGAAAAGTGAAGCTAAACTAATCGCTTCCCTCGACGACCAACACCTTAGGAATCCACTTGGATCTCACTAAAGACCCGATCCCCCAACTGCTTAAAAAACTTGCCATTCCAGCCAGTGTTGGCATGTTTTTCAACACCATGTATTACGTAGTCGATAATTTCTATGCAGGTATGTTGTCGTCAACCGCCTTAGCGGGGATCTCACTCGCTGCCCCCATTTATTTTATGGGTCTTGCGGTCTCAATTGGTGTCGGTCAAGGCACTAATGCCCTAGTCGGTAATGCTCGTGGAGCAGGAAATCAAGAGGAAGCTGAGAAAATAGCAGGCCATGCCATTTCTTTTGCCTGGGTAGTCGCACTAATAACCGGATTATTGATATTAATATCAGCGCCAACATTATTCGCCATGATGGGAGCCGAAGGAAACTATATCAATGATGCTATTGCTTATCTCACTATTATATTACCCACCCTCGGTTTCTTATCTCATGGAATGGCTGCTAACGGAATATTGAATTCCCTCGGCGACACCACCAGTTTCCGAAATAGCTTAATCGTCGCTTTTTTAGCCAATATCGTGCTTGATCCATTGTTGATGTTTGGCTTTGGCTGGGGGATATATGGCTTAGCTGCTGCCACAGCAATAACCCAACTTGGCACCGCCATTTATTTAACAATTAAGGTCCGACAAAGTAGCCTTGGAAAAAGCATCACTTTACCCAATTTAATTCCTAACTGGCTGCATTTCAATGCGCTGCTGAAGCAATCACTTCCTGCTAGTACTAATATGTTTTTGATCGCTCTTGGTTCAGTCATTATCACCTCTGCTGTTGCTCGATTTGGTGAAAATGCCATTGCAGGATTGGGAATTGCCTTACGTATAGAGCAATTGGTATTACTACCTACTGTTGGCCTTAATATCGCAGTGCTTTCAATAGTCAGTGTTAATTTTGGTGCCAAGCACTATCACCGTATGGAAAAGATCACACTTGATTCAATCAGCATCGGCACCTCAATCATGCTAATCAGTGGTATTGCCATATTTATCTTTGCCCAACCACTTATTTCATTATTTACCGATAATGCAGCAGTAATTGAAGTCGGCACAGGTTATTTACGTGTTGAAGCCATCGTATTACCCGCCTATGTCATTTCCTTTGTTGCCGGTGCTGTCTTACAAGGTATGAAAATGCCTATCATCCCCATGTACTTTAATATCGTGCGACAACTGCTATTACCACTAACATTTATCACCATTGCACTCAGTATTCTGGGAACGGGTATTTACGGTGTGTGGTGGTCTATCGCTATTGCCACCTGGACAACAGCAACTGTGCAGTTCCTTCATATGCGGCGCCTCGTTAAGCAGCAAACTCATCTTTAAGGTATTTTTTGACAAACATTCACTACACGCTTACCCTTGAATCAAGTCTCTTTGGGCGGTATTTATAATGACAACGAAGCTAGTTAAAACAGATGCACAATGGCGTCAACAACTCGATGCTGAGCAATACCGTGTAACGCGTCAGGCTGGGACTGAGCCTGCTTTTTCAGGCAAATATACTGATCACCACAATACAGGTATTTACCATTGTATTTGTTGTGGGAAACCACTATTTTCATCTGATGCTAAGTTTGATTCTGGTTGTGGATGGCCTAGTTTTTCATCTCAAAATGAGCACGGTGTTGTGAGTCATCATACCGATCAAAGTCTTGGCATGGACCGCACTGAAGTACGTTGCCAACATTGTGATGCCCACCTCGGCCATGTATTTGATGATGGCCCAGCACCCACTGGATTACGCTATTGCATTAACTCAACAGCAATCGATTTTAATGACAAAAAGTAGTTCTTGGTTTGTTTACATCATAGAAGCAGAAAATGGCCATTTTTATACTGGCATTACCACAGATATTGAACGCCGCTTCTCCGAACACCAATCAAAACAAGGTGGTGCACGTTTTTTCCACACCAGTTCAGCCAAACAAATAGTCTTCCAAGAACCTCATCCAGATCGCAGTAGTGCATCCAAACGCGAAGCCGCCATTAAGAAACTGTCCCGAAAAGCCAAAATAGAACTTATCGAAAAAACATAAGACCATGTATAATGGCGAGTTTTTTAAAACTCCCATACACAGGAACACGATCTTGCTTACTACTGCAAACATCACAATGCAATTCGGCGCTAAGCCTTTATTTGAAAATGTCTCGGTCAAATTTGGCGGAGGCAATCGCTATGGCCTTATCGGAGCCAATGGCTGCGGTAAATCGACCTTTATGAAGATCTTATCAGGCGAGCTGGAACCTACTTCTGGCAATGTCAGCCTTGATGTAAACGAAAGCTTTGCCGTATTAAAACAAGATCAATTTGCTTATGAAGATCAGCGTGTCATCGATGTCGTCATTATGGGGGACCCTGAATTATGGGAAGTTCATAAAGAGCGTGACCGTATTTACAACCTAGCTGAAATGTCAGAAGAAGATGGGCTAAAAGTTGCAGAACTTGAAGGTCAATATGCTGAAATGGATGGCTATACAGCTGAATCACGTGCTGGTGAATTACTATTAGGTGTCGGCATCCCAACTGAGCAACATTATGGCCCGATGAGTGAAATTGCTCCTGGTTGGAAATTACGTATTTTACTGACCCAAGTATTGTTTGCTGATCCTGATATCTTGCTACTTGATGAGCCAACTAACCACTTGGATATCGTCACTATCCGTTGGCTAGAAGAAGTTATTAATCAACGCAACAGCACCATGATCATCATCTCTCATGATCGCCACTTCTTAAACAGTGTCTGTACTCATATGGCAGATATGGATTACGGTGAATTACGTGTTTACCCTGGTAATTACGATGATTACATGCTGGCATCGACTCAAGCTCGTGCTCGTCAATTATCTGATAATGCTAAGAAAAAAGCACAAATTATTGAACTACAAGATTTCGTACGCCGCTTTTCAGCTAACGCTTCCAAAGCTAGACAAGCAACCTCTCGAGCAAAACAAATTGAGAAAATTGAACTGGATGACATCAAACCTTCTAGTCGAGTAAATCCTTATATTCGCTTCACTCAAGAAAAGAAACTATTCCGCAATGCAGTAGAAGTACAAAACATCAGCCAAAGCTATGACAAAGAAGCGCCATTATTTGAAGACTTCAAATTTATGACTGAAGTGGGTGAGCGCATCGCCATTATCGGACCCAACGGTATTGGTAAATCGACTTTAGCCAAAACATTGGCTAATGATTTACCCCCTAAAGACGGCGCTGTTAAATGGTCAGAAAATGCCAATATTGGCTATTACGCTCAAGATCATGAAAACTTCTTTGAAAATGACCTCGATCTATTTGAATGGATGTCGCAATGGGGTGCAGTAGAAGACGATGAACAAGTCATTCGTGGCACCTTAGGCCGTTTATTATTCTCGGGGCATTCAATAGATAAAAAGGCCAGTATATTATCCGGTGGTGAAAAAGGCCGAATGATGTTTGGTAAATTGATTCTGCAAACACCCAATATCCTAATTATGGATGAACCAACGAACCATATGGATATGGAATCAATTGAATCATTGAATATGGCACTAGAACAATATGAAGGTACTTTATTCTTCGTTAGCCACGACCGCGAATTTGTATCATCATTAGCAACACGTATTTTTGATATGACAGCAAATGGTATCGTTGACTTCAAAGGCACGTATGAAGAATACCTGACTAGCCAAGGTGTTAAATAATATAAAGAAAATATGGTCAGATAATTTATCTAGCCATTTTGTCGATCAATCCTTCCTTTCAAATATCACTCCGTGCTAACGTATCGGTAATCCACTTGAATAAGGGAATCATCATGTCCATCACACGCTATTCGTTAATCACTTTTTTTGCTGTTATTCTCACTAGCTTTAGTTTGTCATTTAGCGCCACAGCAAATGCCGCTTCCGCAACTGAGATTGATATTGGTGTGGTTGAAACCCTAAAACGTTTTCGCAAAGATATCGCCGGAGGAAATGAATTCTTAAAAAGAAGCAAAGGTGTTCTAGTCTTCCCTAGCGTCATTAAAGTCGGTTTTGGAATTGGCGGTGAATACGGTGAAGGTGCACTAATCACCGGTGGTAAAACCAAGTCGTATTATAGTACTGCTGCTGCTTCAATTGGCTTCCAACTCGGTGCCCAATCTAAGTCGCTTGTCTTGGTATTTATGAATGATGAGGCATTAAAACATTTCCAATCTAGCAAAGGTTGGAAAGCCGGTGTCGATGGCTCAGTGGCGGTTATTGAATGGGGTGTCGGTGAAGATATCAATACTATTGATATTGAAGATCCAATTGTTGGCTTTGTATTTAGTAATAAGGGACTAATGTTTAACCTAACGCTTGAAGGCTCTAAATTCACTAAAATTGTAAAATAATATGACGACTGAATACCCACCAAAAAGCTGTGAAATAGATCGACTCATCACCCATCCTAAATTAGTTGAAGCCGCTTTAGCCGGTACAAAAACGGAGCAACGTCGTGATGGAATTTACGCCTATCCCGGAGAAACCTTTGAATTGGAAGGTATTGAATTTACCGTCACCAGCCTTGAGCGTAAAACCTTGGGGGATATGACTGATGAAAGTGCTCATGCAGAAGGCTACCCCAATATGGAAGCTTATAAAGCATTGATTCTACGAATGCATGCAGGCATGGAATGGGACGAAAATCATAACGTATGGGTGCATCAATTTAGTAAAAAAGCTTGACCCCAAACAACTCTACGTAAACTGATTTAAGCACATTTGCTGCTGCCGAGCATTAGTCTACTCGAAAGCCTACCTTGAGCGTGACTTGCCAATATTTAACACCATCATTTTCAATATAACCACGAGTATCAACCACATTAAACCAGTGCATATTTTTGATAGTTTCTGCTGCTTTCGAAATGGCATTTTGAATCGCTTGATCAGAGCTCTCCGCTGAGCTACCTGTGAGTTCAATATGTTTATAAGTATGTTCAGTCATTATTTTCCCCTCGTAAAATACAAACCATTATTTAAACTTGGTCATAACGGTTATATCATAGTTTGTAATATCTAAATCAGCCATGCAATTAAATATATGATTTATATATCTTTTGTATAGATACCTGCGTATAATCAGCCGATTATTTTATCCCCCTCATCAGTTTTATATTCAAAACTGACTTTCACAGGCCCATTATGTCAGACACAGAACAAACTCCAGCCATCTCTTTTTCAGAGTTAGGCTTAGCCACTCCTATTCTTAAAGCAGTTAATGAAGCTGGTTATGAAACACCTTCTCCTATTCAAGCTCAAAGTATTGCACCTCTTTTAGAAGGTCGCGATCTTTTAGGTCAAGCACAAACCGGCACAGGTAAAACAGCCGCCTTTGCATTGCCATTATTAAGCCGTATTGATGTTAAATCTAAAACGCCTCAAATGTTGGTATTAGCACCAACACGTGAGTTGGCTATTCAAGTTGCTGAAGCAATCCAAAGTTATGCCCGTCACCTTAAAGGCCTCCATGTATTACCTATTTACGGTGGTCAAAGCATGGGCATTCAATTAGGACAATTAAAACGTAATCCACAAATCATTGTCGGCACGCCTGGTCGTGTACTTGATCACATTCGTCGTCGCACATTAAAACTAGGTGAACTCAAATCACTTGTTTTAGATGAAGCTGATGAAATGTTACGTATGGGCTTTATCGACGATGTTGAAACCATCCTAAAAGAAACACCAGAACAACGCCAAGTTGCCTTGTTTTCAGCAACAATGCCCGGCCCTATTCATCGTGTTGCAACACGTTATCTAAAAGATCCGGTTGAAATTCGAATCAAATCGAAAACATCAACAATCGACACAATTAACCAACGTTACTGGCAAGTAACAGGCATGCATAAATTAGAAGCATTAACCCGTATTCTTGAAGTTGAACAGTTTGATGCCATGATTATTTTTGTGCGAACTAAGAATTCAACTGCAGAATTAGCTGATAAATTAGAAGCGCGTGGTTATTCAAGCTCAGCCATTAATGGTGACATGAACCAAGCCGCTCGTGAAAAAGCAATTGAACGGATGAAAAAAGGCAAACTCGACATTCTTGTTGCGACTGATGTCGCAGCTCGTGGTTTAGATATTGACCGCATTAGTCATGTAATCAACTACGACGTGCCTTATGATACTGAATCCTATGTTCACCGTATTGGTCGTACAGGCCGTGCCGGTCGTACAGGTACCGCAATCTTATTTATATCACCTCGTGAAAAACGCATGTTATTTGCTATTGAAAAAGCAACACGCCAACCCATTGAAAAAATGCAATTGCCAAGTACTGAAGATATTGCTGACCGCCGTATTATGCAATTCACTCAAATGTTAAGTGAAACAATTGAATCTCAAGATTTAGGTTTTTTCCAAGAAGTAATGGCAAATTATCAAGAATCTCATGATGCAGATCCGCTTGAAGTCGCAGCAGCATTAACTTACTTAGTCCAAAAAACACGCCCACTAAAACCTGTTGTTCATGTACGCCCACCAAGAGCAGAACGTGAGCGTGGCAGTCGTAGAGATAAATCAGATCGTGGTGAACGACCTCGTAAATCTGAACGAGGCGAACGCACCTCTCCTCGCCGTGGTAATCAATCAACTACACATCGCAGTGAAGAAGGTATGCAAACCTACCGTGTTGAAGTCGGTAGAAACCATGGTGTAGAAGTTAAAAATATTGTCGGTGCAATTGCTAATGAAGCAGGCATCGATAGCAAAGATATTGGTCGTATCAGCCTACAAGATGATTATAGTACTGTTGATCTTCCTGAAGGTATGCCAAAAGACTTATTCCAACAACTCCGTAAAGTGTGGGTATCTAACAAACAATTAGAACTCAGTCTTGTTAATAATAATGACGCTTCTGCTGGCCCAAGTTCTGAAACACGTCGCAAACCAAAACGTTCTGGAAAGCCACGTACTCGTCCACGTGATAAGGCAAGAAGACCGAGTCAAAATCGTAAAAATAAAGAATAACTCACATAGCGTAAGCCTCCTTTTTAGGGGGCTTTTTTATATTATTGAATACCTCTGATATGATGGTTTACCAACTATTATTTTAAGGATTAAAAAATGCAAACTGATATCAAGGATCAACAAAAAGTTATTCCCCGATCAAGACCCGCTATTCATGAAACTATTGTTAAATGGTTCGCACAACAAAAGCCTGGCAGAGTGTTAGATGCACCAACAGGCTATGGACATCTAAGCATGAAGCTAAAAGAACTCGGGTTTGATGTTGTTGCAGGCGATATAGAACCAGAGGTTTTTCGTGTAAAAGATATAGATTGTATTTATACAGATCTCAATAGAAAAATTGATGCACCTGACAACTCATTTGATTACGTCTGCTGTGTCGATGGTCTAGAACACATGACTGATCCATATAGAGCCGTTGAAGAGTTTTCCCGCGTTTTAAAACCAGGTGGTATAGGTGTTTTTAGCATACCTAACTATGCCAATATCGAAAAACGGCTTAAATTTTTACTTAAAGGCTATCTCACGGGTCCAAAATCCGTTGAAGATTATGAAAAGGCCGGTAAAAACTTATTCAATTTTCATAACTCCCCTCTCTCTATCACACTCCTCGACACTATGTTCTCTATTTATGGATTAAATTTAGAAGAAATACGCCGAGATGCAGTGAAGAAAAAACAAAAATTTCTTATCCCTCTCGTATTACTCATAAAATTTATCGCGTCAACTTCTTCAAAAAATAAGCAGCAAAAACGCCGATACGATCTAACTCTTAAAGATGAAGTAATTCTTGGTGGTAATACAATAATTTGTATTACTAAAAAGATTTAATACTGCTTAACTAAATATTTATTCTTCAGGTATGAAAGGCAAGAATAACGCTCATGCTTAATATCATCTGGATCTTCTTTTTTACCACCGCATTTATCGTGGCATTGATAAAGCTATTTGCCTTTGGTGATACCGAAATATTTGGCCAGTTAATGACCGCCATGTTTAGCCTATCAAAAACTGCTTTTGAA
>JBJPGB010000059.1:0-14848 GCA_048595405.1 Methylophagaceae bacterium | reverse complement strand
AGTAATTTATATGTTCTCATCATTATTCCTTAATTAATCCAAAATTTATAAACAATTCACAATCCGCTGCCAATTATATCGTAAAAACCCAAGGATGGCATAGGAATTTTGCTGTCCAATATAATACATAACAATATTATTTACAAATCCAAGCTAACATATTAATCCAAAAGGATTATCATCCTGCTTACATATGGCCGATAACACCGTCTTCATCTGGTTGAATGGATAAACCTTCGATACCTTCATCATCAGGCAATTCACCCGTTTCTGAGCCCAGTTTAATCATCAAACGAACCTCATTAGCCGAATCAGAGTTTTTCAAACATTCTTCATAAGTGATTTCACCGGCTTTATACAGGTCGTAGACTGCTTGGTCAAAAGTCTGCATACCTAATTCTCGAGAACGTTTCATAACCTCTTTTATTTCTGACACTTTGCCTTTTTCAATCAAATCGGCGATTAATGGCGTATTGAGTAACACTTCAACGGCGACAGCACGGCCAGTACCATCTTTTCTGGGGATGAGTCGCTGAGCAATAACAGCCCTTAAATTCAGCGACAAATCTAAAAATAATTGTTGGTGGCGTTCTTCAGGGAAAAAGTTAATCACCCGATCCATCGCCTGGTTAGCATTATTAGCATGCAAGGTTGATAAACAAAGATGGCCGGTCTCCGCAAATACAATTCCGTAATCCATAGTAGCGCGATCCCGAATCTCACCAATCATAATTACATCAGGTGCCTGACGTAATGAGTTTTTAAGGGCGATCTCATAAGACTCGGTATCAATGCCAACTTCACGTTGTGTTACCACGCAGCCAGCATGATCGTGATCAAATTCAATTGGATCTTCAATCGTTAATATATGACCCGTACTATTCTGATTACGGTAACCAATCATCGCGGCTAATGTTGTGGACTTACCTGAACCTGTCGCACCGACAAACATTACTAAACCACGTTTAGTCATCGAAAGTTCTTTAATGATATCCGGGACATTCAACCCATCGATAGTGGGTATTTCATCTTTTATTCGACGCAAAACCATCGCTATTTTGTCGCGCTGATATAAGGCACTAACCCGAAAACGACCAGCCCCTGATGTAGCAATAGCATAATTACATTCTTTATCGCGTTCAAAAACCTTTTTTTGCTCATCACTCATGGTACTGATCACTAAATCACGTGCCTCAGCATCCGATAGCGGTTCTTGAGAGATGGTCGCCAATTTGCCATTTACTTTTAAAGTCGGCGCTCGTCCTGCAGTAATAAATAAATCTGAGGCATCGTGTTTCACCACAGCTTTAAGAATGGTTACGATATCCATCGTGATCTCCTATCGGAATAAGTCTTTGTTGACCGCTCGCGGCAAAGCTTCGGCTTTAGTAATTTGTTGGCGCCGCATCAAATCTTGTAAGTTCTGATCAAGTGTTTGCATTCCCACCCCGGCACCGGTTTGAATAGCAGAATACATTTGTGGCACTTTATCTTCACGAATCAAGTTACGAATAGCCGGCGTACCAATCATAATTTCATGAGCAGCAATACGGCCACCACCCACTTTTTTCAATAATGTTTGCGAAATAACAGAACGTAATGATTCGGATAACATCGAACGAACCATATCTTTTTCAGCTGCTGGGAATACATCAATAATACGGTCAATCGTTTTAGCGGCAGAGGATGTATGCAAAGTACCAAATACTAAATGGCCTGTTTCGGCAGCCGTTAATGCTAAACGAATCGTTTCCAAATCACGTAATTCACCGACTAAAATAATATCGGGATCTTCACGTAATGCCGAACGTAATGCCTCACTAAATCCTAATGTATCACGATGCACTTCACGCTGATTAACTAAACATTTTTTACTTTTATGTACAAATTCAATTGGGTCTTCAATGGTTAAGATATGTTCATTATCTTTTTCATTCTTATAATCAACCATCGCCGCTAATGTGGTTGACTTACCCGAACCTGTTGGCCCTGTTACCAACACAATCCCGCGTGGATTATCAGCAATTTGTTTGAAAATTTCCGGTGCACCCAACTCTTCTAGTGTTAAGACGACTGAAGGAATAGTTCGAAAAACAGCGGCTGCACCACGGTTTTGATTAAAGGCATTAACACGGAAACGCGCCAAATTAGGGATTTCGAACGAAAAGTCAGTTTCAAGGAATTCTTCAAAGTCCTTGCGCTGCTTATCATTCATAATGTCATACACCATGGCATGAACTTCTTTGTGCTCCATCGCTGGCAAATTAATCTTTTTAATATCGCCATCAACGCGAATCATCGGTGGCTCACCCGCTGAAATATGTAAATCAGACGCGTTATTTTTTGCACTAAAGGTTAGTAATTCAGTAATATCCATTCACATCCCCTACTTATTTTAAATATCATCTACTCATCTCCCTATTGGAAGTATTTGACATAAAGTATCGTGCTCAACACAGGCTTGCAACATGACAATGATAAAAAAACGTTTTATTTCTATAAAAGACCAAATTACCCAGTTAGAAAAAATCGGTGGCCGCTCATCAAATAGTGTGCAACTTTTAGCCGTAAGCAAAACATGGCCATCCTCCGTATTACGTGAATTAGCAATGGTAGGGCAGCAATGTTTTGGGGAAAATTACTTACAAGAAGCCTTGACCAAAATTGACGATTTAGCCGATTTAAATTTGGAATGGCATTTTATCGGCCCTATTCAATCCAATAAAACCAAAGATATTGCACGGCATTTTGACTGGGTGCAAACTATCGATAGACTTAAAATTGCGCAACGTCTTTCCAAACAACGACCTTCAAACCTCGCTGATCTCAATGTGTGCATTCAAGTTAATATTGATAATGAATTAAGTAAATCTGGCATTTCGGTGGCAGATCTCAAGCCCTTAGCAGAGAAAATTAATGAAATTGACCGATTAACATTTCGTGGACTGATGATTATTCCTGCTAAACACGATGACGCTAAACAGCAACGTGCGACTTTTGAAAAGGCTTATCAACTGTTTGACCAACTTGCAGCGTTATATCCAACGGTGGATACACTATCAATGGGGATGACCCATGATATGGCTTCAGCAATTGCTAACGGTAGCACATTGGTACGAATTGGCACCGCACTATTCGGCCAAAGATCTACACCTATATCATCAGGTCAAGTAAACTAAAGTCTATATTAGTAAACTTGCATCTGTGAGATAACAAATGAAAGAGTGTAAAATCACATTTATTGGTGGCGGCAATATGGCGCGCAGCCTTATAGGCGGTTTAATTGCCGATGGCTTTAACCCACAGCATATTCATGTAGCCGATCCCGAACCAAGTTGCCTGCAATCACTTCGTAATGTCTATCCAGTTCAAACATTTAACAGCAATATTGATGCATCTCGGGGCTGTGACGTTATTATTTTGGCCGTCAAACCGCAGCAATTACAAACGGTTGTTAAGCAATTGGCCCCTCACTGGCATTCTGATCAATTATTAATATCAATTGCAGCCGGTATTCGTCTCAATGATATTGCTCGTTGGCTAGATCATGATAAAGCCGCCATTGTCCGTTCAATGCCTAATACACCCGCATTAGTGCAAGCAGGTGCCACAGCACTTTATGCCAATCATCATGTGAGCAACCCACAACATGAATTAGCAGAATCTATTTTACGTTCTGTTGGGCTTGCATTATGGGTAGATGATGAAGTGCAAATCGATGCCGTTACGGCTTTATCTGGCAGTGGGCCCGCGTATTTCTTTTTGGTCATGGAAGCAATGGAAATAGCCGCAGTTGAAATGGGGCTCCCCGCCGAAACAGCACGTTTATTATGTTTGCAAACAGCATTTGGTGCAGCGAAGATGGCATTGGAAAGTGATGAAAACACAGCCACATTACGACAACGAGTTACGTCGCCTAAAGGCACCACTGAACGTGCCATCCATGAATTAGAAGATGGTGGATTACGTGGTTTATTTGAAAATGCATTAATTGCTGCGGCATTACGTGCGCGAGAATTGGCTAATCAATTAGGTGAAGATGATGCCTAGTGGCTATTTTAGTACACCCTTAATTTTCCTAATAGACACACTATTTAGCATCTATCTCGGCATTATTGCACTGCGCCTTATTATGCAGTGGGCACAATGGGAATATAGCAACCCCTTAGTTCAAATTATTATTCGAGCTACCCAAGTACCGGTAAAAATTTTACGCCGATTTGTCCCTTCTATTGGCCGTTGGGATAATGCAACCATTGTATTCTTAGTTACTGTGACCGTTATCAAACTACTGCTGCTCAGTTTTTTACACCCCATTCCTTTAACTGTCTTTGCCGTAATTCGAGAAATATTTTCGCTATTTATCATCTTGTTTACTGCCAGCATCATTATTCAAGTTATTTTAAGTTGGCTAGCACCTTATAATGATAATCCCATTTCGCCACTTATTAATCGCATGAATGCACCATTATTAAACCCCGTAAAACGATGGCTACCACCAATGAGTGGATTAGATTTATCGCCTTTCGTCGTCATTCTCGGGTTACAAATTTTATCAATGTTGGTATTGCCTTTATTAACAGGGCAATACTAATCTAAAGTCTTTATTGCACAATCGTCACTGACTATTTAGACTTTTGCCCATAAGAACCAAGGAATAGTAAAACCATGCCGGACACAATACCGGCCGATTCAGTCGGTCTGGTGAGCCCTACAAACCTTCATGTTGATACGCCAATTACCCTTGAATGTGGCCGTAGCTTGCTAAGCTATGATCTCGTTTATGAGACATACGGTACGCTCAATGAGGGGGCCTCTAATGCCGTACTGATCTGTCATGCTTTATCAGGTGACCATCACGCGGCAGGCTATCATAATAAAGATGATAAAAAACCCGGTTGGTGGGATAGCGCAATTGGCCCTGGAAAACCTATTGATACCAATGATTTTTTTGTCGTCTGTTTAAATAATCTTGGCGGCTGTAAAGGTTCAACTGGCCCCACCAGTATTAATCCTGAAACAGCTAAAATTTATGGTCCAGATTTTCCGATTGTCACCGTCACTGATTGGGTTAATACGCAGGCTATCTTGGCAGAGTACCTCAGTATTCAACAGTGGGCTGCAGTTGTCGGGGGTAGTTTAGGCGGCATGCAATCAATGCAATGGGCGATTAGTTTCCCTGACCGCATACGCCATTGTTTAATCATTGCTGCTGCACCCAAATTATCAGCACAAAATATTGCTTTTAATGAAGTGGCCAGAACAGCTATTAAGTCCGACCCAAATTTCCACGAGGGCCACTACACCGAACATCAAACAATTCCCCGCCAAGGTTTAGGTTTAGCCAGAATGCTCGGACATATTACCTATCTATCCGACCAAGCAATGGGAGAGAAATTTGGCCGAGAGCTCCGTAATGATGTAATTCATTATGGCTATGATGTCGACTTCCAAATTGAAAGTTATTTGCGCTACCAAAGTGAAACATTTGTTGAACACTTTGATGCCAATACCTATTTACTAATGACTAAAGCCCTAGACTATTTTGACCCAGCAAAACAATATGACCATGATTTAGCCAAAACATTATCCATTATTCAAGCTAAGTGCCTTGTTGTGTCATTCACTAGTGATTGGCGATTCTCACCTGAACGATCTCATGAAATTGTTAATGCACTACTCAGTAACGAAAAAGAAGTTATTTATGCTGAAATTGAAGCCCATCAAGGTCATGATGCTTTTTTAATGCCAATACCACGATATTATCAAATATTTAAAACCTATATGCAGCGTATTGCCGCTGATTGTGAGCAAGCATGAGTCTCCGTACTGATCTACAAATTATCAGCGATTGGATCCCTGAAGGGGCGCGTGTATTAGATTTAGGCTGTGATGATGGCACCTTGCTCAAGCACTTACAACAACGTGGGATATCTGGCTATGGCCTAGAAATTGATAATAGTAAATTTGCTGACTGTATCAATGCCGGCGTTAATGTCATTCAAGCCGACTTAGATCAAGGTCTGCCGCAGTTTACTGATCAGAGTTTTGATTTTGTGATTTTATCTCAAACCTTGCAAGCCATTAAACGACCTGACTTTCTATTAGAAGAAATTGTACGTGTGGGTAAACAAGGTATTATTGGCTTCCCTAATTTTGGTCACTGGCAATGCCGATTACAACTTGCCTTGGGCGGTCATATGCCACTATCACGGACACTGCCTAATTATTGGTTTAATACCCCTAATATTCATTTATGCACCGTACAAGATTTTGAGAAATTATGTGTTGATAAAAACGTGGCGGTACTAAATCGAAGCATCGTCAACCATGCCCATAAAAACACCTTAGCCACCAAAGTTTTGCCCAATTTATTTGGCCAAATTGCTTTATATCAAATCAAAAAAATATCATGAAAGATTATCAACAACAATTTATTGAATTTGCACTGCAAACGGGTGTGCTGCGCTTTGGTTCATTTACACTAAAATCAGGCCGTATTAGTCCTTATTTTTTCAATAGTGGCTTGTTTAATACCGGCGATAGTTTAGCCAAATTAGGCCGTTTTTATGCCCAAGCGATTACGGAATCAACAATGGACTATGACGTATTGTTTGGCCCAGCGTATAAGGGAATTCCTTTAGCATCAACCACTGTTATTGCTCTAGCCGATCAACATCAGCGTGATGTGCCCTATATCTTTAATCGTAAAGAAGTTAAAGATCATGGTGAAGGCGGTCAATTAGTAGGAGCAGAGCTTACTGGGAAGGTATTAATTATTGATGACGTTATCTCTGCAGGTACATCAATACGTGAATCGGTTGCCATTATCAAAGCAGAAAATGCCATTCCTGCTGGCGTTATTATTGCGCTTGATCGTCAAGAGCGAGGACAAGATGAACGATCAGCCATCCAAGAAGTAGAAGCCGAGCATAATATCCCCGTGATCAGTATTGTTTGCCTAGCTGACCTATTAAGCTATTTACAAAATAATACCGAATTAGCCGAGCATTTACCGGCAGTTGAGGACTATCGCCAACAATATGGTGTTAGTCATTAACATCTTGTGTTTAACCGAATAACAATTTAATTGAAATTAAAATCGTCACCACCTCAAATAGCCTTTTGATCCAGCGATTGCCGTGTTTAATCGCTAGATGCGAGCCAAGATAGCCACCTAATAGTGACCCCAATAATAATGCTGGTAACCACTGCCAGTAAATATCACCTAAAATGCCTAATGTAAGTGCGCCCGCGCCATTCCAAAATAAGCCCACCATTGTCAGCGTATAAGCCACTGCTCGTTGATAGTCCATACCAAACCATAATACTAGCCAAATGGTTACAAATAGTCCCGTGCCAGAGGTCAGTGACCCATTCAAAATACCTAGGAAAAATAGTGCAAGCCCGCCAAATAACAAACCATTTCGGTCACGATTTTTAGGCTTATATTCCTGGCCTAACGTTGCTTTGAATATTGAATATAATCCTAAACCGCCTGTCAGAACACCTAAGGCAATCTCAGCTATTCGGTCAGGTACTTGCAGAATGATATTGCCGCCCAACACTACTCCCGGTAGGCCAAATAACACCATCAAGAATACAAATCGACGTTCTAACTTACTGCTTGATAAATAGCGCAGTGCTGCTCCAACACCCAAAGCTACACTGGCTACTTTATGCGTTGCCAGCGCAACACCAAATGACAAGCCAAGAAATATCAATACTGGAAATTGGATTAAACCCGCGCCGCCGCCACTAAATGCTGAGAAAGTATTTGAAACTAATGACACAAAAAACAGGACTAATTGTTCAATTGGGTTCACCTTTGTTTAAACTCCCTATATGATGTCGGCTATGACAATATTTAAATATAGTTACCTATTACTAGCCCTGCTATTTTCAACCATCAGTTTGCCTATTAATGCTGGCCAACTCTATCGGTTTCTTGACAAAGATGGCGTTATTACCGTTAGTAAAAGTTTACCACCGTACGCCGCTCAAAAAGGTTATGACATTCTGGACGATACCTCACTTTATCTTATTAAACGAGTAGAACCAGCACTTACATCAGCACAGATCGCTGAACAAGAACAGCAACAGGCTCAGCAGAAAGCCGAGCTAGAAGAAGCGCAGCGTTTGGCTGACATTGAAAAACAGCAGCAGCGGCGGCAGCGGAGACAACAAGCCGCCTATGATCAAGCATTATTAGCCAGCTATCAATCTGAACAAGAATTACTCAAAGTACGTGCCGATGACATCTTATATCGCCAGACACAACTCACACGGGCAACGGAACAATTAACTAAAAATGAGCAAAAATTACATAACTTACAACAACAAGCTGCTGAACAAGAGCTGAGTGGCAGCACTATCAGTGTGAACTTGAAAAAACGGCTAGCTCGTGCACAAAAGAATATTGATCTCCAGCAAACTGAAATTGAACATATACAGCTTGATGAGCAGAAAATTCGTATCCGCTATAAAGAAGAACTTATCCGTCTGAAACAACTCTTATCGAAAAAATAATTAATCAATTAATGTATCGAGAATCGCTAAAAATTGCTGATTCTCTTCTGCGGTACCAATAGTAATTCGCAAATATTGATCAATTTTTTGTTGTTTAAAATGACGTACAAGAATACCTTTCTTACGTAACTCTACTACAAGATCCGCCGCATCATGTTTAGGATGCGTTGCGAAAATAAAGTTTGCCGCCGATGGTACGACATTAAATCCCAGCGCCATCAGTTCTGTTATGACGCTATCTCGGCTGCTTATCACTTTCTGACAAGTCAGTTCAAAATATTGTTGGTCATTAAATGCAGCAATACCCGCAGTAATTGCCAAACTATCCATCGGATAAGAATTAAAACTATCCTTTACCCTAATTAAAGCTTCAATTAAATCTGGATGGCCAATGGCAAAACCAATTCTCATGCCCGCTAATGAACGAGATTTTGATAAAGTCTGCGTCACTAATAAATTGGGATACTGAGTAACTAAAGTAACCGCACTTTCCCCACCAAAATCAATATAAGCCTCATCAATAACAATTACAGAGTCCGTATTTGTTGTTAATAATTCCTCAATCTGATCCAACGCTAATAATCGTCCTGTCGGCGCATTTGGGTTAGGGAAAATAATGCCACCATTACTAACGTTATAATCTTGTATATTAATTTCAAACTGTTCACCTAATGGAATCATTTGATAATCAATCTGATATAACTTGCAATAAACCGGATAAAAACTATAGCTAATATCAGGAAATAATAATGGCAAGTTATGTTGAAATAAGGCATTAAAAATATGCGCTAAAACCTCATCAGAACCATTACCTACAAATACTTGCTCCGTATTTACATGATGATAATCTGCGATAGCTTGCTTGAGTAGACTAGCATCAGGATCAGGATACAAACGCAAAGTATCACTGGTTGCTAAATGGATAGCATCTAATACTTTTGGAGAAGGTCCATAAGGATTTTCATTGGTATTAAGTTTAACTACATTACCAGTTTTGGGTTGTTCACCAGCGATATAGGGTTTCAAGTCATGAACCATTGGGCTCCAAAAGCGACTCATACCAAGCCTTTATAAAAAATGCTTTCATGGGAAGTATTTTTCATCATATCCAGGCAAAAAGAGTTGAAAAAATGCAATTTACACTTGTAAATGAATATTTTAAGATTATTTTTAACACCAAAATAATGAAAAAGACAAATCATGAAGATGTCTTTAGCCTATATTCCGCTGAACGTGCATGCCCAGTCAAACTTTCACCTCGAGCTAATACTGACGCAATTTGACCCAATGTTTGAGCACCTTGTTCAGATACTTGAATCAAACTAGATCGTTTTTGAAAGTCATAAACACCAAGAGGAGAACTAAATCGTGCTGTACGGGAAGTCGGTAATACATGGTTAGGGCCAGCACAATAATCACCTAACGCTTCGGCAGTATATCGGCCCATAAAGATAGCTCCAGCATGGCGGATTTTTTTCGCCATTGTCATTGGATCTTCAACAGATAATTCCAAATGTTCCGGTGCAATGAAATTTGCCACTTCAACCGCTTCATCCAAGTCTTTTACTCGAATCAGCGCGCCACGATCACCCAACGATGCACTAATAATCTCTTTCCGCTCCATGGTGGGCAATAGTCGAGAAATAGCTTGTTCAACTTGTTTTAAGAAATCTTCATCGGGTGAGATAAGAATAGATTGTGCATCTTCATCATGTTCTGCTTGCGAGAATAAATCCATGGCTATCCACTCAGGATCTGTTTGTCCATCACACACCACCAAAATTTCAGATGGCCCTGCAATCATATCAATACCAACTGTACCAAATACCATCGCTTTCGCTGTTGCCACATAGATATTACCGGGCCCCACAATCTTATCCACTTGAGGGATAGTTTCCGTTCCATAGGCCAATGCTGCCACAGCTTGAGCACCACCAATTGCAAAAATGCGATCCACACCTGCAATAGCGGCAGCGGCCAGCACTAAATCATTAACTTCATCATCTGGCGTTGGCACCACCATAATAAGTTCAGCTACACCAGCAACTTTAGCCGGAATAGCATTCATTAAAACAGAAGAAGGATAGGCCGCCTTACCTCCAGGAACATAAAGTCCTGCACGATCTAATGGTGTTACTTGTTGCCCCAATACCGTGCCATCATCTTCAGTATAAGTCCATGAATCTTGTTTTTGATGTTCATGATAACTACGCACCCGATCGGCTGCTGCTTGTAATGCTTGCCGTTGTTTTTCAGGAATTGATTCTAATGCTGATTGCGCTCGTGATAATGGGATCTCTAACTCAGATAATGTTTGCGCACTGATCCGATCAAAGCGCTGACTATATTCTAAAACAGCTTGGTCACCCTTTTTCTTCACTTGGGAAAGGATCTCTTTTACCGTATCAGAAACCGCTGTATCAGATACCGAATCCCATGCTAACAAAGCCTCTAACTGCTGCCAAAAATCATTCTCGGTAGAATCTAATGCCTTAATATTAACCATTATCCTGTACTCTTACTGCCTCACGGATCCGGTCAATAAATTGTTGAATCCGAGCATGTTTCATTTTCATTGATGCCTTATTGACGATTAATCGTGAACTAATATCAGCAATATGTTCCATCGGTACTAAACCATTGGCTCGTAAGGTATTGCCAGTATCAACGACATCGACAATACGATCAGCCAAACCAACTAAAGGTGCCAATTCCATTGAGCCATATAACTTGATGATATCGACTTGTTGGCCTTGTTCCGCATAAAAACGGCGGGTACTTTCGACAAACTTAGTCGCAACCTTTAATCGACCTGTATTACCAGAATCATTCTCACGGCCAGCCGTCATTAGCTTACAGCAGGCAATATTTAAATCGACAGGTTCATATAATTCAGCATCAGAATGCTCTAACAACACATCTTTACCGGCAATCCCCATATCCGCACCACCGTATTCAACATAAGTGGGCACATCAGAAGCTCGAACAATGATCAACCGAACATCCGATTGATTGGTATCAAGAATCAGTTTCCGACTTGTTTCCGGATCATCAATTGGCTCAATTCCAGCGGCTTTTAACAACGGTAATGTTTCTTCGAAAATACGACCTTTGGATAAGGCTAACGTTAACATATTAGGCATTTTAACCTCTCACAGAGCTAGGAATGCGACGAATTGTAGCGCCTAGTTGCTGCAATTTTTCCTCTATACATTCATAACCACGATCGATATGGTAAATACGTTCAACAGTTGTCGCGCCTTCCGCCACTAATGCTGCTAAAACTAACGATGCAGATGCTCGTAAATCGGTTGCCATCACTGGAGCTGACGTTAATTCAGCTTGTCCTGAGCACACTACGGTATTTCCCTCAATTTGCAGCTCTGCACCCATACGTTGCATTTCTTGCACATGCATAAATCGATTCTCAAATACCGTCTCAATAATAGTTGACTGCCCCTCAGCAACACTATTTAGCGCAGTAAATTGTGCTTGCATATCGGTCGGAAAGGCCGGATAAGGTGCCGTTCGAACATTAACGGCTGTAGGCCGTTTGCCATGCATATCAAGTGTGATCCAATTTTCACCCACCTCAATATCAGCGCCGGCCTCTTCTAATTTTAGTAATACCGCCTCCAAGTCATTGGCATTGGTATCTTTTAATTTAACCTTACCACGCGTTATTGCAGCGGCAACCAGATAAGTACCCGTTTCAATCCGATCGGGCAGAATATTATAGTGCGCACCTTGCAATGATCTAACACCTTCAATTTCAAGTGTTGCCGTACCGATACCGCTAATTTTGGCACCCATATTATTCAAATAATTTGCCAAATCAACTACTTCAGGTTCTCGGGCAGCATTCTCAATAATGGTTTTACCCTCTGCCAATGTAGCAGCCATCATCAAGTTTTCGGTACCGGTCACAGTGACTTGATCCATAAAGATATGAGCACCTTTTAAACCGCCGCCGTCTGTTGCCCTAATATAACCATTCTCGACTTTAATTTGAGCGCCCATTTGCTCAAGTCCTCGCAAATGCAAATCAACCGGACGAGAACCAATCGCACAGCCACCAGGCAATGACACATCTGCTTTACCAAACTTAGCCAATAAAGGGCCTAATACCAAAATAGAGGCACGCATGGTTTTTACTAAGTCATAGGGTGCCTCTGTATCTGTCAGCGTTGTTGGATCGATTTCTACGCCTGAACGTTCATCCACCGTTAAACTCACTCCCATACGGCCCAGCAACTCTAGTGTTGTTGTAATATCATGCAGGTGCGGCACATTACCAACTTTCACTGGTGAGTCTGCTAATAATGACCCCATTAAAATAGGTAAAGCCGCATTTTTAGCACCTGAAATGCGGATTTCGCCATCGAGGGCTACCCCTCCTGTGATAATCAATTTATCCATGCTGTCTCAATATAGTTAAATCTCGTTTATCAACGAGGTACAGAAGTTTTTAAAGCCAGTGCGTGTAACGCACTTTCAAAGCTATCGCCCAATGTGGCATAAACCATTTTATGTTGGGCAAGCAACGGCTTGCCAATAAAAGAAGGACTTTCAACATAGGCATCAAAATGCTGGCCATCATCGCCTAGCACTTCAACAGTGGCATCGGGCAAGCCAGCCTCGATTAGTTTTTTTATCTCTAATGATTCCATCAATATTTTGCTCTATTGCATAGGTAGTAATTCATCTAAACCGCTCGCATCTGCTATTGCCAACATTTGAGCAGGAATATTATGAAAAACAATCTTTTTATTATCTGTTTTGGCGGTCCGCATCCAATTAATTAACAATGCTAATCCTGCACTATCACTACGTATAACGTCCGTTAAATCAATATCTAACTCACTCACCGACTCGAATAATTCTTGTGCGGGCTCTAATATGTCTTTTACTGTCGCAAATGTCAGCTCACCACCGACATGAAGTAAACCTGTCATATCATCCAGTCTTAAAGAATATAACTCGCTCATGCTTCTTTTATTTTCTTATTCTTAACCGCAAGACTATTAATCAGCTTATCCATGCCATCATTACGAATGCGAGTAGCAAAAGTAGAACGATAATTTGTCACCAAACTGATGCCATCGATTTTAACGTCATATATTTTCCATGCTTCTTCTTTATTTAAGTACATAGAAAAAGCCATCGGTATTGAAGGGCCTCCAGACTGTAGAATCTCCATCGCTACTTTGACTTTCTTCTTATTCACATCACCATGGAAGGGTAAAAAACGAATTTCTTCATCGGTATATTCCAACATTGCTGTTGAATAAGTCCGAATCAATAATAGGCGAAATTCTTCAGTAAACCGTATTCGTTGCGATTCATCCGCTTTTCGCCAATTTTTACCCAATGCTAATTTCGACATTTTATCAAAATCAAAGTTAGGCATCAGAATATCGGTCACCAAACCATAGATGGTACGAGGGTCTTCTTCTAACTGCGTAGCGTTATCTGCCAGTGCTTGCAACATGCGTTCCGTCGCATCTTGTACTAACATCTGCGGATCTTGGATATCATCTGCCCGAGCCGCTGTCATCGGTAGCATAGCCATCGATAACAACATTAATAAGACAACAAATGTCCTCATTATTAATAAATCCTTTATCATTCGTCCCCACCTTCTGCTTTACTAAACAGGAATTGACCAATCACTTGTTCTAATACCAACGCTGGTTGTGTTAAGTCTATGACATCACCATTTTGCAAAAATTCTTCTTCAGCACCTGCTTCTAAACCAATATACTGCTCACCCAATAAACCTGCAGTATAAATACTTGCCGCAGTATCTGTAGGAATATTGTCAAATTTTCCATATAAATTCAGGGTGACCTGTGCATTATAACTATCTGGATTAAGACTGATATCTCCAACTCGGCCTACACGTACACCCGCCATCGTCACTGGAGAGCGAACTTTCAATCCACCAATATTTTCAAATTCAGCAATAACTTGATAGCCAGTTTCGTCCGTAAACTCTGCTAAATTACTCACTTTCATTGCCAGCATGAATAATGCAGCAATCCCGGCAGCAACAAACATTCCAACAGTAATTTCAGTACTTTTATTTTGCATCACTTACTCTTCTCCAAACATCAGCGCTGTCAGCACAAAGTCTAAACCTAAAATAGCAAACGCAGAATGTACCACTGTGCGCGTCGTTGCTCGTCCTACCCCTTCTGATGTTGGGGTAGCATCATAACCTTCAAATAATGCAATCCAGGTCACCACAAAACCAAATACAACACTTTTGATAACGCCATTTATTATGTCGTCATACCAATCAGTTTTTACCTGCATT
>JBJPGB010000058.1:0-50803 GCA_048595405.1 Methylophagaceae bacterium | reverse complement strand
TAAAAGGCCAGCGTTATGCTGGCTTTTTTTATGGGTGATGATTATCAGATAAAGCGGCAGTATTTTGCCGCTAGTTTTTTGACATTATTGCCGCCCAATACGTAACTGATTGAATTAAATTAATATTTATTGTTGGCATGTTTGGTGCTTATCTTTTGTTACATAAGATTAAAGCTGGAACTAAACATGCCGATAAACTTTGATTCCGCGCTAGGGATTCATGCTGATGCACTTCGTATCCGTTCACAACGGGCGGAATTGTTGGCGTCAAATTTGGCTAATGCGGATACCCCAAACTTCAAAGCACAAGACATTGATTTTAAATCTGCCATGAAAATGGCAGCAAGTGGTCAAGATCTTGCCAGCATGAAAACAACTAATGCCAAACATTTTCAAACATCAGGCGGTCAGTTTGCTTCGCCAGCTGTGCAATACCGTAGTTCCATGCAAGATTCACTTGATGGCAATACGGTTGATGAGCAAATTGAACAATCTCAGTTCATGCAAAATGCAGTCCAGTATCAAGCTAGTCTTAATTTCCTCAGTGCCCGATTTAAAGGCCTGCTAACTGCGATTAGAGGGGAATAAGTCATATGTCTTTATTTAATATTTTCGATATTGCTGGCAGTGGAATGAGTGCTCAATCATTAAGATTGAATACCACGGCAAGTAATTTAGCCAATGTTGATAGTGTCAGCAGCAGTGTTGATCAAGTCTACCGCGCTCGTCACCCTGTTTTTTCAGCGGTATTAGATGATGCTCAGAAAGGTTATACCCAAGGTGGTGTTCAAGTAGCGGGCATTGTTGAAAGCCAGGCTCCCGTCCGAGCGAAATATGATCCCAGCCATCCATTAGCAAATGAAGATGGCTATGTTTTTCATTCCAATGTTGATCCGATTGCCGAAATGGCCAATATGATGTCGGCATCACGTTCTTATCAAAATAATGTTGCCATTGCAGATACGTCGAAGCAGTTATTGCTGCGTACTTTGCAAATGGGCGAGTAAGTATAGGAGACCATCATGCCAATTAACGGAGTCGGTGAAAACCCATATGCTTTTTTAAATCCGCAATCTTCAGAAAAAGAAGAGGCTAAAGGCGCGGGTGAATTAGCATTAGAAGACTTTATGTCTTTAATGACAACGCAATTAAAAAATCAAGATCCTTTAAAACCACTAGAAAGTGGTGATTTTTTAGGTCAGATAGCCTCATTCGCTACCGTAACAGGTATTGATGGCTTGCAAAATTCATTTGATGGTTTTGCTCAGTCATTAACGTCCAATCAGGCATTACAAGGTTCTGCTTTAGTGGGGCGTTCAGTATTAGTACCTTCATCAATAGGGCCATTAACGGCTGAGGATGGTTTGAAAGGTCAGATCAATGTATTTGAACCGGTCACGGATCTACAAGTTGAAATATTCAATGAAGCTGGTGCTCATGTCATTACTATCGATATGGGTTCAGCCTCGGGTTATACCAACTTTAGTTGGAATGGCTTTGATGAAACAGGACAAGCCATGCCGGCTGGCCTATATCAATTTAAAGCAACGGGAACGGTTGGCGATAGCTCTACTGCATTTGCAACAGCAACAGTAGCAAAAGTCGACAGTGTTTTAGTCGGATCGGGTAATCAAGGTTTAACAGTTAATTTGGCAGGGATTGGATCCGTGCCATTTAATGAAGTACAAGAAATTATATAAAGGGGTGACAACAAATGTCTTTTAATACAGCGTTAACGGGTTTAAATGCAGCAACAGCGGATTTAAATGTCAAATCAAACAATATTGCCAACGTTAGTACAACGGGGTTTAAGATTTCACGAGCTGAATTTGCAGATGTCTATGCGGTCACCGCATTTGGTAGTAGCAATACCGCCATTGGTAGTGGCGTGGTACTGAGCAATGTATCTCAACAGTTTAAACAAGGTAATCTGCAATTTACTGATAATGCTTTAGATTTAGGCATCAGTGGCGAAGGGTTTTTTGCCTTAGCACCAAGCCAAACCAGTGGTGAAATTATTTATTCTCGAGCGGGTGCTTTTGGAATTGATGCCAATGGCTTTGTGGTCAATAGTTCTGGTCAATTTTTAAGGACATTCCCAGTCAATCCAGATGGAACTGTATCGTCGACCAGTATTTCCAGCTCGGTGCCACTGCAATTGCCAGCAGCAACAGGAACCCCACAGGCGACAGCTAATGTTGGGCTTTCAGCGAATTTACCGTCAACTGCGACAGATATTGTGGCGGGTACAGCGATTGATCCCACTAATCCAACAACCTTTACTAATTCAACATCAGCAACAGTTTATGACTCATTGGGTAATCAGCATATCGTGACCATGTATTATCAAAAGACTGATGCAGCAACCAATCAATGGAATGTCGATGTTTATATTGATGAACCATTGGGCGCACCGCCTGCGGCACAACAAACTCAAATTGGGGTGACAAAAGTATTGGATTTTGACCCTATCTTAGGTGGCGCGTTGTCATCAGTGCCAACAGATCAAACTTATAGCATTAACACACTTGCAAGTGGTGCCTTTACACCACAAGTGATTAATATTGATTATTTGGGTACAACCCAAAACTCAGCATCCTTTTCAGTGAATTCAATTTCACAAGATGGATTCACAACAGGCCGATTGAGCGGGCTTGATATTAGTGATAATGGCGTTGTTCGAGCAACCTATACCAATGGCCAATCAACGCCATTAGGAAAAATAGTCATGGCAAACTTCGCTAATCTTCAAGGTTTAAAACAGATAGGTAATACTTCTTGGGAAGAGACACTAGATTCAGGTTTGGTTCTAGCGGGTGAAGCAGGAACGGGTACTTTTGGATTGATTCAATCGGGAGCACTTGAGGAATCAAACGTTGATTTAACCAAAGAATTAGTGGGGCTTATTACGGCACAACGTAATTTCCAAGCGAATTCAAAATCAATCGAAACTAATAATGCGATCACCCAAACCATTATCAATTTAAGGTAATTAAAATAGCCTGACAGTTCTATAAATAGAATATTCAGGGGGATAATAATATGGATAGAATGCTTTATATTTCAATGAATGCGGCACAGCAAACGATGCTGTCGCAGGCTGCGAATGCCAATAATTTAGCCAATGTGAATACCACCGGTTTTCGGGCTGATTTTGAACAGTTTCGCAGTATGCCGGTATTTGGTGAAGGACTCCCTAGTCGTGTTTATTCCATGAGTGAACGACCACAGACAGATTATCAACAAGGCTCTATTCATACCACAACACGAGAATTGGATGTGTCTGTGCAAGGTGAAGGATTTATTGCCGTTCAAGGTAAAGATGGCAGTGAAGCTTATACCCGAGCAGGTGATTTTCACGTTACAGCAGCAGGGCAACTGGTCACCGGAACAGGCCTAGCAGTATTAGGTGAAGGTGGTCCGATTGCGGTTCCACCATCTGAAAAAATTGAAATTGGCTCTGATGGTACGATTTCTATTCGGCCCATTGGTGCTGAGGCAAATGCATTGGCGATATTAGATCGTATAAAACTAGTGAAACCAGATCTGAGCAATGTCTTTAAAGATAGTGACGGTTTAATGCGTTTGCGTGATGGAAGCAATGCACCATTAGATTCAACTATAAAACTCGCATCAGGCACTTTAGAGACCAGTAATGTCAATATGGTTGCTTCTCTCAGCAAGATGATCGAATTGCAACGGCAGTATGAGATGCAAGTCAAAATGATGAAATCAGCAGATGAGAATAGTGCGGCTTCGGCACGGCTATTGCAGTTAAGGTAATTGATACGCAATAAGCGTCAAAATATTGGAGGAAATTCACCATGAATCAAGCGTTATGGATTGCCAAAACAGGACTTGATGCCCAACAAACACGAATGTCTGTTATTTCAAATAACCTGGCAAACGTTAATACTACTGGGTTTAAACAAGATCGTGCGGTTTTTGAGGATTTGTTATATCAAACAATTCGTCAACCGGGGGCACAGTCTTCAACTAATACACAATTACCATCAGGTTTAATGTTGGGAACTGGTGTGAGAACAGTAGCAACTGAAAAAACACATACTCAAGGTAATATTATTCAAACAGATAATTCCTTAGATATAGCGATTCAAGGCCGTGGGTTTTTCCAAATATTACAGCCGGATGGCTCGTTATCGTATACCAGAGATGGTACATTTCAAGTTGATTCAACAGGCCAAGTGGTAATGTCAAACGGCTATCCATTGGAGCCCGCTATGACCATCCCACAAGATACCCTGAGCATTACCATTGGCAGTGATGGTACGGTCAGTATTTTGCAATCAGGTCAAACATCGCCTACAACTATTGGCAGTATTGAGCTTGCCGACTTTATCAATCCAACAGGTTTACAAGCTATCGGTGAGAATTTATTTAAAGAAAGTGGCGCCAGTGGTACAGCGGTAACAGGGACACCAGGCTTAACAGGTCTAGGCACGGTTATTGGTGGCGCACTGGAATCATCAAATGTGAATGTGGTGACAGAATTAATCAATATGATTGAGACTCAACGCGCTTATGAAGTGAATTCAAAAGCCATCTCGACTGCTGATCAGATGTTGCAATTTGCTTCTCAGAATCTTTAATAATTAAAGCCTCTCAAGCTTAGCTGTACAGAGGGAAGTAATCATGAAAAAAATTATAAACATCTTGATATTGAGCAGCCTAGTTCTATTAACAGGCTGTATATCAAATGAAGCAAAACGGGATCCATCCTATGCTTCGGTACGTCCTATTGCTGTACCTCAACATGAAAATAGTGATGGTGCCATATTTGATTTGGCAACCAATGTTTCATTATTTGAAGATTATCGGGCACGCCGAGTAGGCGATATTTTGATGGTGAAATTAGAAGAAGAAACAGAAGCTGAAAAAGAAACAGAAACAATTATTAGCAAATCAAATAGCAATGGCATTACTAATCCAACCCTCTTTGGTACAACGCCAGAATTTGATCTACCAAGCGTCTTACCATTGGCAAATGATAGTGACAATAATTTAGCATTTAGTCTCGGTTCGACCCATGATTTTTCTGGTGGAGGTGATAGTGACCAGAGTAATGAATTAACCGGTGAAATCAGTGTGTCAGTGGTAGAGGTTTTGCCAAATGGCAATATGATTATTCGAGGCGAGAAGGTGATTACCATTAATCAAGGTAACGAATATCTTCGCATCTCAGGCATGATTAGCCCGCGTGATATTGATGCAAGCAATACCATTTCTTCTAAGCGAGTAGCCAATGCACAGATTGCCTATGTGGGTGATGGTCCGACGAATGATGCCAATGTGGTGGGCTGGTTGGGTCGCTTCTTCTTAAGTGCATTAATGCCGTTTTAGCAGGTGATTTCAATGAATATTAAATTATTTTTAATTAGTCTATCCCTTGTGATTATGTCAACAGTAGCACAGGCAGAACGCATTAAAGATTTAGCATCAATTGCGGGTGTACGAAATAACCAATTAGTGGGTTATGGTCTAGTTGTTGGGCTTAATGGTACCGGTGACAAGACTCAATTTACAGGGCAAAGCTTACGTAGTTTTTTATTGGAGTCAGGAGTAAGTTTACCGCCTGGAACCGATCCTAAAAGCAAAAATGTGGCTGCTGTAGCAATTCATGCGGACTTAACACCATTTAGTAAACCCGGCCAAACAATAGATGTCACCGTGTCATCATTGGGTGATGCTAAAAGTTTACGTGGTGGTAGTTTGATCATGGCACCACTGAAAGGTATTGATGGAAAAATATATGCCATGGCTCAAGGAAACTTAGTGGTGGGTGGTTTTGGTGCTGAAGCTGGAGATGGTTCACGAGTCACAGTTAATATTCCAAGTGCAGGTAGAATTCCTAATGGTGCAACGGTTGAACGAACAGTCAAAAATGCTTTTAACGTCAGTGATCATTTGATTCTAAATTTGCATCAGGCAGACTTCACCACAGCAAGCAGATTAACTGCAGCGATTAATCATTCCATCGGTAAAGGGACGGCGCGAGCAATGGATGCAGGCTCTATAAAAGTTAATGCACCTCGTGATCCGAGTCAGCGGGTACCGTTTTTATCATTAGTTGAAAATTTACAACTGAGTCCTGGTGAAGCCGCGGCTAAAATTGTAGTGAATTCTCGTACCGGTACCATTGTTATTGGTCAGCATGTTCGAGTCACACCAGCAGCCGTAACACATGGTAATTTATCGGTTACTATTTCAGCTAATACCGAAGTAAGTCAACCCAATGCATTATCGGATGGTGTAACCGTTGTAACCCCCAATTTTGATATAGAAGTAACCGAAGAAGATAGCCGAATGTTTGTCTTTAACCCAGGTGTATCACTGGATGAAATTGTTCGTGCAGTGAATCAGGTTGGTGCAGCTCCGGGCGATTTAGTGGCTATTTTAGAAGCCTTAAAACAAGCAGGTGCACTGCATGCGGATTTAGTGATCATTTAAGATGGCCTTAAATACAGCTGTTGTACAGACTACAGTCGATTTTCAAGGATTGGCAGAATTACGCCGTTCTGCCAACCAAGATGGCAACGATCAGCAAACAATAAAACAAGTTGCGGGTCAGTTTGAAGCTATCTTCATCAATATGATGTTAAAAAGCATGAGACAAGCGAGTCTAGCAGAAGGTATTTTTGATTCTAATCAAAGTGATTTTTATCGTGAAATGTCAGACCAACAGCTTGCGATGGATCTTGCCGGAAAAGACGGTGGTTTTGGCTTACAAGAAGCAATTATTCGTCAATTAGGTGGTCAGCCAGCATATAAAGCACCGACAGAAGGTGATGTCAGAACGTATAGTATTGATACTGTTCGTAGAAGGCCTGCCCTACAACTGGCAGAACATAAAGCCTTGTTAGAGCAAGTACTTAAATCTGCACCAAGCACAAGCAACAGTCAAATAACTGATAGTGAAAATATTAAGTTTGATTCCCCGGAAAGTTTCGTTCAACAGCTATGGCCTATGGCTAAACAAGCTGCGGATAAAATTGGAGTGAGTCCAGAAGTGATTTTGGCTCAAGCTGCATTGGAAACCGGTTGGGGACAATATGTTATTGATAAAAAGGGTGAACCATCAAGTCATAACTTATTTAATATTAAAGCTGATAATCGTTGGGCGGGTGATTATATTGCCATAGGATCAATGGAATATCGTGATGGTACCGCCGTCAAAGAACAGTCACGCTTTAGAGTCTATGACTCATATCAACAAAGTTTTGATGATTATGTGAATTTTTTACAAACTCAGCCTCGCTATCGTCAGGCTTTAGAGCATAGTAATGACCCAGAGAAATTCATTGAAGAGTTACACAAGGCGGGTTATGCGACCGATCCTGCTTACGCGGATAAAATTAAACGTATTATGAATGGTGCAACGCTGGCACAAATATCGCATCAACTGAACTATTCATAATTTTGCCGTCACGGAATGGATAAGAGGTTTTAACATGAGTTTGTTGAATATAGGAACAACAGCATTATTAACAACACAAAATGCATTGGCAACAACAAGCCATAACATTAGTAATGTTAATACTGAAGGATACTCTCGTCAGCGTACCGAGCAAGTCACACACTTGCCTAATTTTGAAGGCACACACTATATCGGTTCGGGAGTAACCGTTGGTAGTGTGGAGCGAATCTATGATACTTTTTTAGCAGAACAGGTACGAAGATATACATCACAAGAATCTCAATTTGATACCTTCTATGAATTTGCATCGCAAATTGATGACATATTAGGTTCAACCGAACTGGGGCTTGATTCTGGTCTAGAATCATTTTTTGCCGCAGCACAAGAAGTGGCTAATGACCCCACCTCAATTCCTGCTCGACAAGTGTTATTGACCGAAGCTGGATTATTGGCAAATAGGTTTAATACCTTGGATGGACAATTACAGCAGTTTGATGATCAAATTGACAGTCAAATAACGGTATCGATAGGAGATATTAATTCGCTATCACGCGGTATAGCAGAGCTTAATCAGGCGATCATAGAAGCAGAAGGAACGGGAGCAACGCCGAATGACTTATTGGATAAAAGAGATAATTTAATTAATCAATTATCTGAATATGTATCAGTTGATATTATTCCTGAGAGCAGCGGTGCAGTGAGTGTATTTGTCGGGAGTGGTCAAGCACTAGTTGTCGGTACCACGCAGATAGATCTATTTGCTATACCTGATGGTGGCTTACCGCCACGGATCACCGTGGGCTATGGGCCGGCACAGATTGATATATCAACTCAACTAACAGGCGGAACCATCGGTGGGATATTCCAAGTACGAACAGATGTATTAGATGCCTCACGTACCGCATTAGACGACCTAGCATCAAGTTTTGTAACCGCTATCAATAATTTACATAATGATGCATTAAATCCAGCTGGCGCGATTGATTTAAATGGTAATGCCGGCGGTGATTTATTCGATCCAGCAGGGCTAACAGCTTCAACAATAAACATCTTAATAACAGACCCTCGTTTAATTGCAGCCTCTTCAGGAACCAGTCCCGGAGTAGGTAATAATGAGAACATTTTAGTATTAGCTGATTTGCAAACAGATCCGACGACAGTTGTGGTCAGTGCTGCCCCACTTATTACCCAATCTTTTTCTGATACCATAGGTGTATTGATAGCGGAAGTGGCGACACGTACCCATCAAGCAGATATTGGGCGGCAAACACAACAAGGTTTACGCCTGCAAGCAGAATCAAAATTTGATAGCGTGTCAGGTGTTAATCTGGATGAGGAAGCGGCAAATTTGATCCGATTACAGCAGGCTTATCAAGCGGCATCACAGATTATTGTTACATCAAATACCATATTTAATGCCCTGATAAACGCGGTATGATGGAGTTATAATTATGCGAATTTCAACCGGCCAAATTACCCAACAAAGTATTGCTTCAATACTACAGCGCCAAGCTGAGTTGGCACATACTCAGCAGCAAGTCAGTACCGGTAAAACCTTATTGAGTTCTGCTGATGATCCCGTGGCTGCGGTCAGAATTTTAGATTTACAACGTGAAATTAGTTTGGCAGATCAATACCTATTAAATGCAGATAAAGCCGAAAATAAATTATCGGTGACAGATGGTATTTTAGACAGCGCAACAAATATTTTACAGCGGGTTCGAGAATTAGCAATTCAAGCATTGAATGACACCAATAGTGTTGGAGCTCGACAAGGCATTGCTGAGGAAATTACCCAATTAAATGAAGCCTTGGTCGGTATTGCTAATACCCAAGATGCGAATGATGAATACCTTTTTTCAGGTTACCAGTCAGACCAGCAGGCTTTTGATCCTGTTACTTTTGCGTATGGCGGTGACAGTGGTCAACGTCAGTTACGAGTGGGCTCTGGGTATCTGGTGGAAACAAATGAACCCGGTGATACTATCTTTGGTAATGGCGCTGGGTCAGTGTTTCAGCTTATTCAGGATTTTGCCGCTGATATCAGTGTTGAGCCAAGAGGCCCAACAGGCAATGAGACCTTCTTGACCAATATTGATACCACCTTAGATGAGGTGTTACATGCGAGAACAAGGATAGGAACGCGGCTTAATGTAATTGATCAGCAGCGCGGTATTAATGAAAGTAGCAAATTCAGCCAACAGATATTATTATCACAGATAGAAGATTTAGATTATGCCGAAGCCATTACCCTGTTGAATTTACAATCGGTAGGGCTGGAAGCCGCACAGCAATCTTACGTGAGGGTGCAAGGCTTATCATTGTTTAACTTCTTATAACAACAGAAATAAAAAATGGAAGATCCAGCGAACAATAATCAAGCCGCCCTAGTTAATTTTGTTATCGCCGGCACCCAAAAAGGCGGTACGAGCGCTTTAGATGCCTACTTAAGAACCCACCAAGATGTAACGATGGCATCATTTTCAGAAGATTCACTAGTCTTTGATGATGCTAAAAATGAGGTTCATTTCTTTGATGATGATAGATTATTCAATGGAGAGGTTGAGTACACAAGTTATCATGCACTATTTAATGTCAATGAAAATACAGTCGTAGGAGAGGCAACACCTTCCTATATGTACTGGGCTGGTACTGCAGAAAGAATCTATCAGTACAACCCTCAGATGAAATTCATTATTTTATTGAGAAACCCAATCGAACGAGCCTATTCTCATTGGAATATGGAAAAAAATAGAGGCAATGATAAATCGTCGTCATTTAGAGCTGCTTTGAAACAAGAAATGGATCTGTATAAACGAGGTTTTGCTGAGCAACATTTTGTTTATTCTTTTATGGATCGTGGATTTTATACTGAGCAATTAAAAAGAATCTGGCGATACTTCCCAAAAGAGCAGACCTTAATACTTAAAAGTGATGATTTGAAAAATAATGTTAATACATCATTGCATCAGGTTGCCGATTTTCTTGGGATTAGTTCGTTTCCAACATTGGAATCAAAACAAATACATTCAGGAAGCTACACCAGCAAAATAAATCAAGATGATTTTAACTATCTTAAAGATAAGTTTTATTATGAAATAAAAGATCTAGAGCGGTTGCTAGAATGGGATTGTTCTGATTGGATAGCAGAAATTTAAAGTCTTAATTAAAAGGTTGAACTATGAGCCAAGCTAAACAGGCTGTACTTGTTTTAGGCATGCATCGAAGTGGTACTTCAGCACTCACTCATGTATTAGAGCTATTGGGTGTGGAATTAGGCTCTAGCCTATTACCAGCATCAAGGGATAATGAAACGGGCTATTTTGAAGATATCGGTTTGGTATTAAGCAATGACAAAATACTATCAAGATTTGGTGCTGAGTGGGATAGCCTAACACCGATAGACTCAGCAGCAATGGCACTATTAGCCGAGGGTGAATTAAATCAGCTCGCCGCACAGATCATTGAACAGTATGCCGCATATGATCTTTGGGGCTGGAAAGATCCAAGATTATGTCGAACCTTACCTTTTTGGTTGCCCCTTATTGATAAGTCCAATACTCAAACAATAGCCGTCATAGCCGTTCGACATCCTGTTGATGTAGCAGAATCATTGAAGCGACGTAATGATTTTAGTTTTAATCATACTTTAGCCATGTGGTTGCTACATTCTTTAGAAGCTGAATTACATTCGCGGGCGTTAAATAGAACCATTATTAGTTATGAAACCTTGATGGCAGAGCCAGTAGCCGTGGCTAAATCGTTACTTAATTTTTTATCAAAAACAATCGAAGATGAAGCAACTGTTTTAGCAGAAATTAAAGACTATATTTCACCTGATTTACAGCATCATAATATTGATCAAAAATCAGATTATGCTAGTGAAACACGTTCAGATATTTTGTATGCATGGGCAATGGAGGTTTATCAAATACTGACCGAAGCTCAGCTTAATGATAAAGATCAACAAAGACTAGATGAAATTCGTCAACAGTTTTATCGAGTACAGGTCACGTTCTTTACTAAGGGTGCTTTGACGGAAGGAGATAGCCTAGAATCCATTATTTCTATTCAACAGAAAATGGGTGGTAATTTTGCTGAACTTGCACAGCGTCTTGTTGAAACAAATAGCTCGCTCTTCATCAGTAAACAGTCGAAATTAGATTTCTATACCCAAGTAATCGAACACATTATCAAACAGGCTATTGATAATGTTAACTATGCCGAGGGAATGAGTTTTCCATCTCAAGTTAGAGAAGATTTAAAACAATTTTTAGCAATTTTAGACAATGAAAAAGGTGAGGCGGACAATGATCTGATGATCAAAGCTGTCAAACAAAATGTCACTAAGTTGTTGCAGACAGATAATTATCGCACGTGGATCAGATTACATGAAATGAGAGAGGTTGATGCTGAAGTATTAGCCGAACGAATGATGACACAATGGCAAACCCAGCCTGTTTTTCATTGTTTTATGTTTGTATTGCCTGGTGAAGAAATATTTCTGGCCAATACCATTGATTCCTTAAGTGGGCAGATGTATTCACAATGGCAATTAACAGTGATTGCAGTAACAGAAATGCCTGATCCTATCTTTGAACAGGTTCCCACCTTACATTGGCATACCCTGCAAGCAGGAGAGCAGCCATATGATATTTTGAATCAGCATATTAAAAAGCATGAATCTGACTGGATAGCATTGATCGAACCGGGCACTCAATTTTCAGTACAAGCATTTGCACAAATTGCTGATTATATTAATTTATTTCCAATATGGAGCTGTATTTATACCGATGATGACATTATTAATGGTCAATTAGAACTCTCTACGCCACGGTTCAAGCCCGATTTTAATTTAGATTTATTACGCTCTTCTCCCTACATTGGAAATGTCTGGGTATCAGCACAACAACTATTATCTCTTGGAGGTATTCAAGCATTAGCGGGTGCTGAAAACTATGATATTGCACTACGTTGGTTTGATCGTTATGGAGAGCAGGCAATGGGTCATATTGCTGAGGTATTAATACACCAATCAAATGAAGTGGATCGACCATTTGATTCTGAGTCGGGCAAAATAGCACTGCAGCAACATCTTGAGAGAAACCAACTATCAGCCCAAATACATGTGGGTTATGTCGATAATAGTTACCGTGTTGAGTATGTCCATTCTGAGCAGGAAAAAGTATCTATAGTCATTGCCACCAAAGATAATCTGGATTTTTTACAAGCCTGTATTGAAAGCATTATAGCGAGAACAGATTATCCCAATTATGACATCGTTATCGTCGATAATCAGAGTGTTGAATCGGAAACATTATCATATTATCGGCAGTTGCAATCACAGTACCCCTCATTAGTGACAATCATACAATACGATGGCAGCTTTAATAAGCCGGCAATGTATAACGAGGCAGTGGCAGCAACAGATAGTGATTATATCTTATTGATAAGCAGTGATACTGAAATAGTACAAGATGCATGGCTAGCACGCATGATGGCTTATGGCCAACGACAAGATGTGGCGATTGTCGGTGCCAGATTAGTGTATCCAGAACATTCAAAAATTTCTCATGCGGGTATTATTTTAGGTTTAGGAGAGGTGGCAGAAAAGCCGTATAACAACCAGATAGATCTTGATGATGACAGTTATATGGAAAGAGCACGTCTTGATCAAAACTACTCAGCAGTGTCATCGGCAGCACTATTGATTAAAACTGAGGTTTATCGATCTGTACAAGGTATGGATGACATCGAATTGGCCAATATTTTTAATGATGTTGATCTCTGTCTGAAAGTGACCGAGCAAGGACATAAAATACTGTGGACACCACATGCGGTGATAGTACATCACGCCAGCAATAGAGCCAGTTTTTTCTCTAATGATGATGCAACGGATTACGATGCCTTATCTGATATCCAGCACAGTATAAAAAATGAAAAACGGGTAATGTGGCAACGATGGTTGCCGAAATTGGGTCATGATCCTGCTTATAACAAAAACCTGAGCCTCACCGACACTGATTTCAGTATTGATTTAAAAGCGCCACAGAATTGGGATGTCAATGTACATTCACGATTACGCTGTTACGGTGTCCCCGTGAAAGGAGGCTCAGGCTATTATCGAATGAAGCAAGCATTTGATATCTTAAGTCAACAAGGCTTAGCGCAATGCGAAACAGGTAAAGGACAATTAACCGTAACAGAAATGCAGCGCTTACAGCCGGATACCTATATATTTCAGAATGCATTTAGTAGTCATGCCATTGAGTTGATGCACTTATATAAAACCTACCATCCTCAAACACAGCTTATTTTTACAATTGATGATTTAATCCATGACGTACCTGAGAAAAGCTCTGTTTATAAAAATATTCAATCACATTTTAGGGATGCAAAATCACTACTCCGTAAGGCATTAAAATATTGTGATCGTGTCATTGTATCAACCCAGCCGTTAGCCGATTTATGTCAAGGAATGACGGATGATGTAGAACTAATTCCTAATAGATTAGATGGTGATATATGGTTGCCATTACAGAGTCTACGTAATCAGGGTGAAAAGCCGCGTGTTGGCTGGGCTGGGGCTCAACAACATCAAGGCGATTTAGAGCTTATTCATGAAGTAGTCAAAGAAACAGCACAGGAAGTTGACTGGATATTCATGGGCATGTGTCCGACTGAAATTCAACCCTATGTCAAAGAATCATACCCCTTTGTCTCCATAAAAGAATACCCTGAAAAGTTAGCCAGTCTTAATTTAGACCTTGCTATTGCACCGTTGGAAGTAAATGAATTCAATCGGGCGAAAAGTAATTTACGAATTGTAGAATATGGTGTCTTGGGTTGGCCAGTAGTTTGCACCGATGTTTTACCATACCAAAGTTATGATGCACCAGTGACTCGGGTTGCCAATGAAAAACAGCAATGGCTAAATGCGATCAGGGCTGCCATTTCTGATCCACAGGCGTTGCAGGCAGCAGGTGATAATTTACGGCAATGGGTGTTAGAACGATTTATTTTACAAGACCATTTGCAGCAGTGGCTGGATGCCTTGTCAAAAAAGCGGTAATTTTTGGTAATAAAGTAAAAAAGCGGCAAAAAGATGACGGCATTAATACATAAGTAATTGAATATAAAGTAATTAATATTGTGGCACAATTGGTGCTTATACTTATCTGAGCTTGTTCTTGAAAGCGATAAAGCTTTAGAACAAATATTTGATAAGTATGGGAGAGACCCGAAATGGCACTAATTATAAATACTAATATAGCGTCGCTTAATGCGCAGCGAAATCTGACGAAATCACAGAACGATCTGACAACATCATTACAGCGATTGTCATCTGGTCTTAGAATCAATAGTGCAAAAGATGATGCCGCAGGTTTATTTGTTGCCGGTCAGATTACCCGTGATGTTCGAGGTAATACCCAGGCCATTCGAAATGCCGCTGACGGTATTTCACTAGGACAAACTGCAGAAGGCGCGCTCGGTGAAATAGTTAATAATTTACAACGTATTCGTGAAATTGCCATCCAAGCATCTAATGATACTGTGGGTAATGCTGCCGGACTTCAATTAGAAGTAGACCAACTTACCCAAGAAGTTTCCCGAATTATCCAAACGACTGAATTTAATGGCCGAGCATTATTAAGCGCTTCAGGGGTTTTAAATTTCCATGTCGGTTCGCAAGGCACTACAACCAATCAGATCCAAATTAATTTTGTTGCTTCAAGTGGGATAGGTGCCTATGCTTTAAATTTGACCGCTACCGGCACCATTGATATAACCACAACAGCTTTAGCGTCAGCGACATTATCAGGATTATCGGTAGATATTGATTCATTAAATGCCCAGCGGGCGACCTTCGGTGCCATTCAAAATCGTTTTGAAGCCGTTATTTCTAATCTGCAAAACTATGTTGAAAACTTAACAGCAGCACGTAGCCGGATTGAAGATGCTGACTTTGCAGCTGAAACAGCAAGTCTAACGCGAGCCCAAATTTTACAACAAGCAGGCGTTTCTATTCTTGCTCAAGCCAATACATTACCTCAAACCGCACTACAGCTGTTACAAGGCTAAATAAACAGCGATAATATCAGCCCTGAAACTAAAGGGATTATGTGAACTTCGTCACAGAATTTACATAATCTCTTTATTTTTATAAATTCCCCCTAAAGAAGATTTTCCTGCTGCCGATAGAGTGGCTGGAGGTAGTAAATGCATCTTAATTGCATATCTGCCAAAGTTAACTAAGGTACAGTAAAACTGTGCCGAGCTATCAGGGGAAAAACCATGGCTCTTATTATCAATACAAATGTTTCTTCGCTTACTGCGCAAAGAAATTTAACAAACTCTCAAAATGATCTCAGTGTAGCGTTAAACCGCTTATCTTCAGGTTTACGTATCAATAGTGCAAAAGATGATGCGGCAGGCCTATTCGTTGCTGGTCAATTAACACGTGATATTCGTGGTATCAATCAAGCAATTCGTAACTCTGCTGATGGTATTTCATTAGGTCAAACTGCTGAAGGTGCCTTGGGTGAAATCGCCAACAACCTACAGCGGATTCGTGAAATCGCTATCCAAGCGTCTAATGATACCGTTGGTAACGCAGATGGTTTACAACTTGAGGTTGATCAATTAACCCAAGAAATTTCACGTATTATTCAAACGACTGAGTTTAATGGCACCGCATTATTATCTGCGACTATTGACCTTAACTTCCAAGTCGGACCGAATGGTTCAGCGACTAACCAAATTAATTTGACGACAGCTTCTGCGGTAACTGCAATTTCTGGGTATGCTGCTAATTTAACAGCAACAGGTACGATTGTAGTATCTAGTACTGGTGCTGCTTCAGCGACATTATCTGGTTTGTCTGCGGCCATTGATACTGTTAATGGTCAACGGGCAACATTTGGTGCGATTCAAAATAGATTTGAAGCGGTTATTTCGAACTTACAAAACTATGCTGAAAACTTAACAGCAGCACGTAGTCGTATTGAAGATGCTGACTTCGCGCAAGAAACTGCAAGTTTAACCCGTGCTCAAATTCTACAACAAGCAGGTGTATCAATTTTAGCGCAGGCTAATGTACTACCTCAAGCGGCATTATCATTATTAGGATAAGATGATATTGATTCGAAAATGATGGGGAGATGATTCTCCCCATCATTGTTGTATAGCATAAGAGGAGGAGGGTTTGTAATGGCTGGTAATGAATTAGCAATTCAGTCAATTCTTCAGACCGGGGATAAAAAGTTAGTGTCGAAGCCTTCAAGCTCAGATACAGCAGTGTTGTCGATAAATGATGTTCAGAATATTCAACAAGAACAAGATCAGTCGACAAATGGAAATGCTGTAGTTGAAGCGACATTACAACAGCAACAACAGCAACTAGCGGAACAAGTTGCACAGCTGAATGATTATGTTCAACATTTAAATCGTAATCTACAATTCAGTGTTGATGAGCAAAGTGGGCAAACGGTTGTAAAAGTGATTGATGTGGATACGGAAGAGTTAGTGCGTCAAATACCGTCGCAAGAAATAATTGATGCGCGTAATGCGGCAGATAACTATCGTGGATTATTGTTAGAAGCCAAGGTGTAAAGTGGCTTGGTATTTGCTAATTACTAGGATGTATTAGCATAATTTTAAATGGAGGAGGTGCATAAGATATGGCAATACAAGCACCAGGTATAGGTTCAGGCCTAGATGTAAATAATATTGTGAGTCAGTTGCTTGAGCTTGAACGCCGGCCGATTGACAGATTAGACTCTAAACAATCTATTATTAATGCACAAATCAGTGCCTATGGCTCCCTTAAGAGTAAAATTTCTGATTTTCAAACAGCATTACAATCGCTAAGTAGCCTATCTAGTTTCCAAGTATTTAATGCCGTCTCTAATGATGAAGGTATCTTTACAGCAACAGCTGATGAAAGTGCTGTTGCAGGCAGTTTTTCAATTAATGTTACTGCTTTAGCAGAACGTGACAAAATTGCTACTCAAGCGTATACCGATTCTGCAACGGTTGTAGGGGAAGGTACCCTAACGATTGCGACTGGAACGGATAGCTTCGATGTAGTGATTGATAGTTCCAATAGCACTGTTGCAGGCATTCGAGATGCCATCAATGCCGCGTCAGATAATACCGGCGTATCGGCGACAATTGTGACCGACGATAATGGTGCCCAATTAGTCTTATCCACCGATGAAACCGGAACAGCTAATGCACTAACTGTTACCGTATCAGGTGATACTGATTCAAATAATACCGATGATGCAGGACTGTCAGCACTTGCCTACGATGTGGGTGGTGGTATCGTTCATCGAGCAGCAATTACTACTGCTGCAGATGCCGTGGTAGAGATAGATGGCTTTACGGTAACAAGCAGTTCTAATACCATTTCAGGCGCCTTAGAAGGTGTATCAGTCACAGCAAAAACCATTGGTAGTTCAACCTTAGAAATTACCCGTAATGATGAAAGCATTACCGAATCTGTTCAAGCTTTTGCCGATGCTTTCAATGCATTGCGTGAAGAAATTGATAACCAACGGAAAGGCCAATTGGAAGCAGATAGCACATTGCTGACTATCGAACGGGGCTTGTATGATATTTTGAATGCGGGAACAGCTATTACAGGCTCCAGTTTTTCACATTTAGTTCAAATAGGATTATCCACCGATGACAGTGGCAAATTAGCCTTAGACTCATTGGATTTGAATAATGTACTGGCGACGGATTTTAAATCGTTGGCAAACTTATTTGCCGCAGATGGGGAAGGTATTATCTTTCGCTTAGAAGCTTTTGCAGATAATTTATTGGACAGTGATGGACTAATAGATACCCGTGAAGATGGTCTCAAGCTACAAAGTGATGGTATTGATGATCAAAAACTTCGACTGGAAGATCGCTTGATTATCATTGAGCGGCGGATTCGGGCACAATTTACAGCATTGGATACATTGATCAGTAGTTTAAGTGCAACAGGTAATTTTTTGACGCAGCAATTATCAAATTTACCTACGCTTAATAATAACTAACTCTTGATAAAAGAATAGGGGCAAATCAGATGCAAGCATCAGCAAATAAAAACGCATTAGAGGGTTATGGTCGTGGAGCGATAGAGTCCGAAATAAATTATGCTTCTCCTCACCGAATTATCCAAATGTTAATGGATGGTGCATTGTCAAAAATTGCGACAGCAAAAGGCTGTATTAAGCGAGGTGAGATCGCGGAAAAAAGCCGCCAAATCACTTGGGCAATTAATATTATTCAAGGGCTTAGAACAAGTATAGATGCTGAGAAAGGTGGCGAAGTAGCAATTAGTCTGGATTCTTTATACGAATATATGGGCCGCAAACTACTAGCAGTAAATATGAACAACGATATAGAACTTTTAGACGAAGTGAGCCAGTTATTGTCGGAAGTCAAATCAGGTTGGGATAACATACCCGCTGAGTTTCAATAAAAGTGGCACCATCACAATCACAACAAATATTATCTGACTTGTCGCAAGTATTGATGCTGACAAAAAGTATGCAGCAAAAAGCACAACAACAAGTGTGGGCAGAGCTATCAAACTTGGAACAGCAAAGACAACTCATTATAGAGGGTGTGTTCCCTATCGCAGATAAGCTCGCCAATGATGATGTACGTAATATGGTTCAACAAATTATCGATCTGAATCAACAACTTGAAATAGTATGCCAACAAGAAAAACAAGATCTTCAAGTTCAATTACAAAGTTTTAATCATAATAAAAAAGTGACCGCAGCCTATACTTCAGTGTAGAAACAGCCAAACAATAACATCAAAAAACCTCCATCAGTGTCATTTTTTTGACAACCCTGTTAAAAAGTGCTTAACTTCAATTTTCTTAATGACTTACATCAATAATACTGATCTAAGTTTAAGCTGTTGGAGTGCACAATGAGTGCGAATAATGTACTGCTTGTTGATATTGATCCTGATCGTCGAGAGCTATTATCAACATTAGTTGAATTTATTAATTGCCAGCCGGTTATGGTGCACGATCCTGAGTTATGGTTTGACGATGTTGGTGAGTTATCTGATATTGTGATGGCCATTGTTGGAGACTGTGGCGATAAACATCAAACCAAACAATTATTACGCGAATTAGTCAATCATGAAGCCCGTGTTCCCGTATTCACACTCGAATTGCCACAATCAGAAGTGAATGATTTTCCTGGCACATTAGGTTCTCTTCGATTTCCGGTTAAATACCCTCAATTAAGTAATGCCTTACAGCAAGCAACGGTTTATAGCGGCAACCGTGAGTCACGTGATTCTCAACAAAGTGATATTCGAACTCTTGTTGGAAATAGCCGTGCAATGAAAGCGGTTCAACAAATGATTGATCAAGTGTCCGACTCAGAAGCCAATGTATTGATTCTGGGTGAATCCGGTACCGGTAAGGAAGTTGTTGCCCGTAATTTACATCATTTCTCGTCACGACGAAGCAAACCTTTTGTGCCGGTCAACTGTGGTGCTATCCCAGCAGAATTACTTGAAAGTGAATTGTTCGGTCATGAAAAAGGTTCCTTTACCGGCGCTATCACTGCCCGTAAGGGCCGGTTTGAGATGGCAGAAGGTGGCACACTGTTCTTGGATGAAATTGGTGACATGCCGTTACCAATGCAAGTTAAGTTATTACGGGTTTTACAAGAGCGTACCTATGAGAGAATTGGTAGCAATAAAACATTAACTGCCGATGTGCGGGTTATCGCCGCAACGCATCGAGATCTTGAAGTTCATATTGCAGAAGGCCGTTTCAGAGAAGATTTATTTTATCGTTTAAATGTCTTTCCGATTGAAATGCCCGCACTGCGTGAGCGACCAGAAGATATTCCCTTATTGATTAATGAATTGATTATTCGTATTGAGCATGAAAACCGTGGCACAGTGCGGCTAACGCCAGCAGCTATTGGCTCATTATGTCGGTATTCATGGCCAGGGAATGTACGTGAATTAGCCAATGTTGTTGAACGTTTGGTGATCCTCTATCCCTATGGAACAGTAGATTTTGATGATATACCTGAGAAATTTCAGATAGAAGGTGAGGACTTACCTGAGTTAGTGACACAAGTTATAGAGCAGACTCCTGAACCGAAAGAAATGAAAAAACCACCCTCGGTAAGCAGCTCAGAATCGAGTCAAAAAACAGCTGATCTTGAAGGTCTTCCAGAAGATGGACTAGATCTAAAAGAACATTTAGCAAACTTAGAATATTTACTAATCAAACAAGCCCTAGATGAAGCTTCGGGTGTGGTGGCTCATGCTGCCAATCGACTTAAAATGCGCCGTACGACTCTGGTTGAGAAGATGCGTAAGTACGGAATTCAGCGTGATGGTGAGGCTTAGTGAATAGCTGTCAAAGGCTTGACTATAGGATTTTCAATAGTATAACTTACTGATATATATCTATAAATAGAGAAGGCATGGTTTTTGCTCAATACGAATATAGTTACTTTATTCGATTATGGAGCAAGACTTTATGAGCCTTAACCCGATTGCCAAATCCAACTCCGGCAAAAGGAACAGCAAGCCTGTTGGCCTTACATCGTCTGTCACTTCAATAGAACAGCATTTATCGTCCAACAGTCACCTTAAAAACCATCAACAAGATGAAGATGCAACTCGTCTAGCGAATCGAATGATACGGTTATTAGAAGTGCTTCCAGGCGGTGTGGTGGTGCTTAATGGCGAAGGTATTATTCAGCAATGCAATACCGCGGCAATCAATTTATTAGGTGAGCCTTTAGAAGGTGAACGTTGGGCTGATATTATTAAACGTGCTTTTTCTCCCCAAACTAACAATAGCCATGATGTGCCCTTAATTGATGGCCGTTTAGTGCATATCTCAACCAGTCCTTTGGATGGTGAGCCGGGGCAAATAGTGTTGATAAATGATGTAACAGAAACCCGTCAATTACAGCTTAAAGTGTCTCACTTACAACGTTTATCTGCCATGGGTGAAATGGCGGCTAGATTAGCCCATCAAATACGTACCCCTTTATCGTCAGCATTACTTTATATCTCGCCATTATTGAAAAAAAATGTCGATAGTTCTTTGCAACAGCGTTTTGCTCAAAAATTACACAATAGCATTAGCCATATGGAGCAATTAGTGAAGGATATGTTGGCCTTTTCTCGTGGCGATATGGCGCAACCTGCACCGGTATCAGTCAACGAATTACTGGCGGCAGTGGAGCAACAATTTCTGGTACAACCAGAAGCAGAAAAATTTAATTTAGAAGTAAATAATTCAGTAGAAGATGGCTATTTTTATGGGAGTAAGGATGCCTTGACCAGCGCCCTTAATAATATTGTTAATAATGCCCGACTAGCCTGCGAGTCAGAAGGTGAAATTACCATTTTTGCAGATTATGTAGAAGATGATGAAGGCGTAGATTGCATTGAAATTAGCATTGAAGACAATGGTGTTGGTATATCAGAAGACGATCAGAGCAAAATCCTGACGCCGTTTTATACAACCCGTTCATCAGGAACAGGATTAGGACTTGCCGTTGTGCAGTCCATCGCAAAAGCACATCGAGGCATAATCTGGTTTGCAAGTGATGAAGGCGAAGGTAGTACTTTCAGTCTTCGTCTACCCATGTATCAGTCTGTAGATGCTTTCTCGCTCAAAGCACAAGAAGCATCAGGAGTTTAAATAATGACAAAAGAAACTATATTAATCGTAGAAGATGACAGCAATTTACGTGGTGCATTATGCGACACACTAGAATTAGCAGGTTATAAGGTTTCAGCAACCGATCATGGGCAGAGTGCACTTGATAAATTGGCTAACGAACAAGTTGGTTTATTATTAAGTGATCTGCAAATGCGGCCCATGGATGGCCATACCTTGCTGAAAAAAGCCAAGGCAATGCTACCAGAGTTGCCGGTATTAATAATGACTGCCTATGGCACCGTTCAAGGAGCGGTTGACGCATTACATGATGGCGCAAGTGATTATTTAATTAAACCTTTTGAAGCTGATGATTTACTAGAACGAGTACAACGTTATATCCGCACTGTCTCTATTGAAGATATGGTGGCAGTAGATAAATCATCGCGTGATTTATTAACCCTCTCCCGTCGTGTTGCAGATACCGACGCAACAGTATTAATCAGTGGTGAGAGTGGCACCGGTAAAGAGGTGCTTGCTCGATTTTTACATAATAATTCAGCAAGACAAGATAATCCTTTTGTTGCGATTAACTGTGCAGCTATTCCAGAAAACATGCTGGAAGCAACGCTATTTGGTTATGAGAAAGGAGCATTTACCGGAGCAAGCCAAGCCTATGCGGGTAAATTTGAACAAGCTCAGCAAGGTACTATTTTATTAGATGAAATATCTGAAATGGACTTGAATTTACAAGCCAAATTATTACGGGTATTACAAGAACGTGAAGTAGAACGTATCGGTGGGCGCAAGCTTATTTCACTCGATGTACGGGTATTGGCAACAACCAATAAATTATTAAGGGAAGAAGTTAATGCGAGTAAATTTAGAGAAGATTTGTTCTACCGATTGAATGTCTTTCCACTACAGCTGTTACCACTACGAGAAAGAATAGAAGACATTATGCCACTGGCACAACAAGTCATCCAAAAACATTGCCGACAAGCGGGTCGCTTAGTTACGCCGCACTTTAGTCATTGTGCTGAGGAAAGCCTACTCACACACCCATGGCAAGGTAATGTTCGAGAACTAGACAATGTATTGCAACGGGCATTGATTTTACAGCCGAATAATACAATCACTGCCAATGATTTGGCGTTTGAAACAATGACTAATCCACAAAATGGTATAGCTGAATCCGTCAATCCGAAGGCAATTGCAAATTTAGGTGATGATTTACGCAGTCATGAACAACGTCATATTATCGATGCCTTAGAAATGAATAATAGCAATAGAAGGGCGACAGCTCTGGAGTTAGGGATAAGTGAGCGCACCTTAAGATATAAATTATCTAGATTGAGAGAACAAGGTATCGCCATTCCAGAGAAGGTTGGCAAGAAGTCTGCATAATTTAAATTAATAGAATGTTAGTGGAGAAACCATCATGAATGCTATTGACCCAAATCAATTGTTAACACAAATGCGAGCTGCCCAAGTCCAAGCGACACAACAGGCGGTAGCAAATCCTAATTCAGATAAAACCAGTAATGTAGATTTTACAAATTTGATGAAATCAGCCGTTGATAAAGTGAATGAAACACAACAAGCGGCTGGAAAATTAAAAACCGCATTTGAAATGGGTGATCCTAATGTGAGTTTGGCAGATGCCATGATTGCATCACAAAAAGCATCGGTCGCTTTTCAAGCAACATTGCAAGTACGTAATAAGCTGATTAAGGCTTATGAAGACGTAATGCGGATGAGTTTATAAAGTTTCAACGAATTCACAAAATACTAATATAAACTAGAGTAAAATTATGGAAAACGTACCCGCCACAACAGCAGCATCTAACCTACCTACAACGCCATTAGGCGCAATGCAGTCTAATGTTTCACGGCAGCCGGTGATGAAACAAGTTGGTTTTTTATTGGCCATTGCTGCCAGCATCGCCTTAGGTGGTTATGTATTGATGTGGTCACAAACACCTAACTATCAGGTGTTATTTAGTGGCATGCAAGCAAAAGAATCAGCAGAAGTAGTTGCGGTATTACAACAATCAAATGTTGACTATAAATTAGACCCTAGCTCAGGTGCAGTATTGGTGCCTTCATCAGAACTACAGGCCTTACGCTTAAGATTAGCCTCTGAAGGTTTACCGCGGAGTTCATCGCAAGGTATGGAAATGCTTAATGATGAACAGGGTTTTGGAACCAGCCAATTTATTGAACGTGCACGTTACCAACGTGCGATGGAAGAAGAGTTAGCACGCTCGATTTCGAGTATGTATAACGTCAGTAGCGCTCGTGTTCATTTAGCGACACCTAAACAATCGGTGTTTGTGCGTGAACGGAAACCACCGACAGCCTCTGTTATTGTTAACTTATACGCAGGTCGTAATTTAGAGCAAGGCCAAGTCTCCGCTATTAGCCATATGGTGGCATCAAGCATTCCTAACTTATCAAGTAATCATGTCACCATTGTTGATCAAAAAGGACGCTTATTAAGTCAAACAGATCGCGATAAAGGGGTTGCGATGAGTGATACCCAACTACAATTTACTCAGAAATTGGAACAAGGCTACATCAGACGGATTGAAGATATTTTGTCGCCGATTGTCGGAATAAGTGGTGTTCGAGCCCAAGTCGTTGCTGAAGTTGATTTCACCGTAACAGAACAAACACATGAAAGTTATAATCCTGATTTGACCGTATTACGTAGTGAACAGCTTCAAGAAGACAGTAAATCAGGAGTGACCGGTGCGATGGGTATTCCTGGGGCTTTAAGTAATCAACCTCCTGGCGGTGGTATTGCGCCAGAACAGCTTGCCGTTGCCACTGATGAAGAAGGCATTGCTATTGCGCCGCCGCCTTTGCCAGGCAGCAGTAGTAAAAGTAGTACTCGTAACTTTGAATTAGATCGTACAATTAGTCATACTCGAGTAGCCCCAGGCTCAGTGAAAAGATTGAGTGTCGCTGTTTTAGTTGATGAACGTCGTAGTATTGATGAAGAAGGCAATGTGGCGTCGGCACCATTATCTGAACCAGAAATGACACGAATCAATGCCTTAATCATGGATGCGATTGGCTTTAATCAAGCGCGTGGTGATAGTCTAAATGTAGTCAATGCACCCTTTGTCGTGCCGCCATCAGCGGAACCCTTGCCAGAACTCGCAATTTGGGAGCAAGCTTGGGTATGGGATGTTGCAAAACAAGCATTAGGAGGTTTATTGGTATTATTTTTAATATTTGGCGTTATTCGACCTGCATTTAAAGATCTAAATACAGTACCTGAATCTGAAGCAGCTGCTGGTGGTATGACACCAGAGCAAGCTTTAGCAATGGGAGCTTCAACTGGCAGTGCAGCCGATATTGAGAAAATTACCACCGGTTCAGATGATGTTGAAGGACAGGTAAATAATGTGCGTAGTTTAGTGCAACAAGATCCAGCGTTAGTCGCACAAGTTGTTAAGAATTGGACAAAAGAAGGTGAGGCAGCCTAATGGCAGAACAAGCACAAGCTAGAGCATTAAAGGGTACCGAAAAAGCGGCTGTTTTTTTGCGATCAATAGGTGCAGAGGAAGCATCAGAAGTTCTCAAACATATGAGCCCTAAAGAGGTTCAGAAAGTGGGCCAAGCAATGGCGGGATTAAGCAATGTTTCCCGTGAAGAGGTACAAGGTGTTCTAGATAGTTTTATTACCACCGTTGAAGAACAAACTGGCCTAGGTATAGGCTCTCAAGATTATGTGCGAAATATGCTAGTGGGTGCATTAGGTGAAGACAAAGCTGGCAATATATTAGACCGAATTTTATCAGGTGGTAATACCACTGGATTAGAACAACTCAAGTGGATGGATGCACGAGGCATCTATGAAGTCATTAAATTAGAACATCCACAAATTATTGCGATTGTGAGCTCATTCCTCGAGCCCGATCAAGCGGCTGAGGTTTTAGGTTTATTCCCTGAGCGTGACCAAGCAAATATATTACTCCGTATTGCGACATTAGATGGAGTGCAACCATCAGCCTTAACAGAATTAAATGCGATTTTAGAAAAACAATTTAGTGGCAGTTCTAGTGGCCAAACTGCGAATGTTGGTGGTTTAAAAACAGCTGCAGATATTCTGAACTTTGTTGAAGGCACTGTTCAAGCTTCCATTATGGAATCCGTTAAAGAAACCGAACCAGATTTAGGTCAAAATATTGAAGACCTAATGTTTGTCTTTGAAAACCTTATCGATGTGGATGATCGAGGCTTCCAAACATTAATGCGTGAAATTCAAACTGATCAATTGCAACTTGCTTTGAAAGGTGCTGATGATGCACTGAAAGAAAAATTCTTGGGCAATATGTCTCAACGTGCTGCGGAAATGATGCGCGATGATCTTGAAGCAATGGGCCCTGTTCGTGTGAGCGATGTTGAAGCAGCTCAGAAAGAAATTCTAGTGGCGGCACGTAGCTTATCTGACAAGGGTGAGTTAATGTTGGGCGGAGGTGGTGGAGATGACTTCCTCTGATGAGTTAATTACTGCCCAAGCGAATGAAGTGACGGCAGAAGAATTAGAAGACTACCAACGCTGGCAGGCACCACATGTTGTATCTGTTACCGATATGATGGGCAAAAAAAATGCATTGATGACCGTTGAAGGTATCGAAGAAATGCAAAAACAAGCCCAGCTAGAAGGTTATAAAGCAGGATTTGAGGAAGGACGTAAAGCGGGTCTCGAAGCGGCCAAAAAAGATATTGAACAACAGTTAAGCTATCTCAAGCAGATCATGACAAGCTTAAATACCCCGCTAAACGATCTGGATCAACAAATTGAAAGTGACTTGATTACACTGACGACCAGTGTTGCTCGGCAAATTGTTCGCCGTGAATTAAAAATGGAACCCGAACATGTGATTGGGGCAGTAAGAGCCGCTATTGCTGTATTGCCTATTAATGATCGAAAATTAAGGATTTATTTGCACCCACAAGATATAGAGTTAGTGCAAAAAGGCTTCTCAATTGAAGCAAATGATGTCAGTTGGCAGTGGATAGAAGATCCCATGTTAACCCGTGGCGGTTGTCGCTTAGAAACAGCTGATACACTGGTTGATGCAACAGTTGAAGCGCGCCTTGAAAGTGTGATCAATAAATTACTAGGTGGAGAGCGCACCGATGACCCAAGCGAGTGATAAAAATATAGATCATGCCTCGCTGGCAGATAGAACAGCTCAGTGGCATACACGATTAGCAGATTGCCAGCATCGTTTAGATAGCGATCCATCAGAAGCATTATCAATAGAAGGTCGGTTGACCCGCATGGTTGGATTAACACTGGAGGCTGTTGGCTTTCAGGCCCCCGTTGGTAGTCGATGTGAAGTTCAAGGTGCTGGTGGTAAACCCATTGAAGCGGAAGTGGTAGGCTTTGCTGGTGAAACCTTATATTTAATGCCAACAGGTGATATTCGAGGTTTGGTACCCAATGCACGTGTCAAACCCATCCGAAGTGATTCACAAGTACCGGTCGGCGAGGCTTTACTCGGCCGAGTGGTCGATGGGGCTTGCAAACCCCTTGATGGTAAAGGACCTTTACGTGTTAAAGATCGCGTTCCACTACATGGCCAGCCTATTAACCCATTAGAAAGATCGCCAGTTCGAGAACATCTTGATGTCGGTGTTCAAGCTATTAATGCTTTATTAAGTGTGGGTCGGGGCCAACGGCTAGGCTTGTTTGCTGGTAGTGGTGTTGGTAAAAGTGTGTTGTTAGGCATGATGACCCGCTTTACAGAAGCAGATGTCATTGTTGTTGGTTTGATCGGTGAGCGTGGTCGAGAAGTTAAAGAGTTCGTTGAAGATATTCTAGGGGAAGCGGGATTATCCCGTGCCGTTGTTGTCGCTTCGCCAGCAGATCATTCTCCCTTAATGCGCTTACATGGCGCAATGTTAGCAACCAGTATTGCCGAATATTTCCGCGATCAAGGTAAACAAGTATTGTTATTAATGGATTCATTAACGCGTTTTGCACAAGCACAACGTGAAATTGCTCTAGCGATTGGTGAACCACCTGCCACCAAAGGTTATCCACCTTCAGTTTTTTCCTTATTACCACAATTAGTAGAAAGAGCGGGTAATGGTGCCAATGGCGGTGCGATTACCGCAATTTATACAATATTAACCGAAGGTGATGATCAGCAAGATCCAGTGGCAGATGCTGCACGCGCTATTTTGGATGGACATATCGTATTATCTCGTCGTTTAGCGGAGGCCGGAATTTATCCAGCGGTTGATATAGAAGCCTCAATTAGCCGTGTTATGCCTCAAATTGTGGATGAAGAACACTTAGAACAGGTTCAATATTTTAAACAACTTTATTCAAGCTATAGTCAAAATCAAGATCTTATTAATGTGGGTGCCTATACTTCAGGAACCGATCCCCAAATTGATGAAGCAATTGCAATGTTTCCAAGTTTGCAGGCATTAATTAAGCAAGGTATGAATGAATCTATTGGTTGGCAACAAAGTGTTAATACCTTAATTGAGACCATGCAGCAACCATCAGTAAAAACTGCTGAGATCACGCCGCCGGCACCAGCCTTGTTTAATCAAGGTTAAATACCATCTTTAATAATAAATAATCGTATCGATGAATTTATTTTTAAAACTTGATAAAGTTATCAGATGAAACGTTCAAAGAGATTAGATCCCATTGTTGAGCTTGCCATTAAGGCGACCGAGGCTGCTTTGGTAAAAGTAGCTGAAGCCAATGCTGTGTGGAGTCGAGATAGTCAACAGTTAGAAGATTTGAAGCGTTATAAAGGTGAATATTTGGCGAGGTTACGATCGGGTGAACAGTTATCGATGAGCGCTCAAAAAGTGCTTGAACTAAGAGGATTTCTTGCTCAGCTCGATCAAGCGATTGAAGTACAACGCCAACAGGTAGAAGTCAGCCTTACAGCGCTACAACACCAACAAGTCATTTGGAAGACAACACGTAGCAAAGAACAAGCGATGCAATCTTTAGTGAGTCGCTACCAACAAGAAGAAATGAGCATAGAACTAAAACAAGAACAACTTGATAACGACGAGCGAAACACATCGCAATGGCTCCGAAAATCAAAGTAATTAATGGCCGGTCAATCTCATCTACATCCACGTACTACTAAGTCTCATCAAATAAATGACCATATTTATTTTAGTTTATAGCATTATTGCCGTTATCCGAATTAAGCCAAATTATTATCAATAGCCCCCTAATATAGAGATAAAAATAAAGTGCTGGCATGGTCTCTGCATTATTGATAATAAAATAGACAAGAGTATTTTATTTTTTGTCTAGCATAGATAGGGGAAACCGAGATATGATAAGGGCTAAGCCGTCATTAAGTAGTCAAGGCTATCAGTATCAACAGTTACGATCTGGGCTGAAAGGTGATTTGAAAGCGGCAAAAATGACCATGCCGGTTGCAGCTAACAATCAAGCAGTGAATAATGATCGATGGCAGCGGATGCTGCAAACATATCAGGATTATCTGATTCGTTATTAAAAGGTATTAACAGTAAATGGAAGCGAACTATTATGACTAATGAAGTAATAGACTGTGGGGATGCATTGAGTATTGCAGATGTAGGTGATGTATATGCTACATTGCTGACACCGCTGGCTGAAAATAAATCAGTAAAAATTGACTGTAGTCAGATTGAGCGGATTGATGCAGCAGGCATGCAAATGCTTTACGCCTTTAGTAAGGAAGCTGCAGCACATGGTCATCCATTGGACTGGGGACAGCCAAGTGAAGCCTTTGTTCGAAGTGCTCGATTATTGGGACTGACAGAGCTAATGAATATAGATAATAAGAGTGATTAGTGAGCAATTAACTGAATAATTATTGGAATATTAATTTGGATTGGCATCTACAGATTTAGATGTCATAAATGAGGAGAAACACGAACCATGGCAACAATTTTAGCAGTTGATGATTCAGCTTCTATGAGACAAATGGTCGCATTTACTTTAAAAGGTGCAGGCCATACTGTTACGGATGCAGCAGATGGTCAACAGGCACTCAATATCGCCAAAACCAAATCATTTGATTTGGTGCTGACAGATATCAATATGCCTATTATGGATGGGATTACTTTGACCAAGGAATTACGAGCACTGCCAGCATATCGTTTTACACCTATTTTGGTGTTAACGACTGAGGCAGGAATGGATAAAAAACAACAAGGTCGAGCTGCTGGAGCAACGGGTTGGTTAGTCAAACCCTTTAATCCTGACCAATTATTGGCGACGGTTCGGAAAGTGTTGGGTTAAGCACTACATTCCTTATTAAACAATGGTTTATATTGTTTCTATAGGGAAGGTACGCTTTGAATTTATTAGGAATGTGACCAATGAGTATTGATATTTCACAATTTCATGATGTGTTTTTTGAGGAAAGCTTCGAAGGGCTGGACGCAATGGAAAGCGGTCTGCTCAACTTAGATGTTGGTGCGGCAGATATTGAAGAAGTAAACACTATTTTTAGAGCGGCACACTCTATAAAGGGTGGTGCAGGTACATTTGGGTTTATGGATATATCTGAATTTACCCATGTGATGGAAACGCTATTAGATGAAGTCCGCAATGGTGATCGTGATGTCACTGCAGCATTAACCAATCTATTCTTAGAAGCGGTGGATGTATTGCGTGAAATGCTCATGGCGACCCAACAAAAAACAGAGACTGATCAAGCTCGAATCGCCGAAGTAAGTCAAAAATTAGAAGCTATGCTGGGACAAGATGACGAAGCGACAGCAGATACCGGTTCAGAAGTTGCTGTGGAGCAATCAGCCGCAGATGATTTACCCAAAGGTTGGGAAATTTATTTTCGACCACATTCACATTTATTACAAACAGGTAACGATCCTGTTCGCATGATCCGCGAGCTAGAAAGCTTGGGAGAGCTAACGGTTGAGGTAGACGATTCAAAATTACCACCATTTTCAGATTTTGAACCTGAAGATTGTTATCTTTCATGGCAGTTGACTATTGTTGGTGATATTACGAAAGAAGATGTAATTGAAATATTTGAATGGGTAGATGAAGATTGTGATTTAACCATTAAGCCGTTGACAGATATTGCCGATGACGTAGTGGCAATGGAATCACCAGTTGCAGTTGAAACAGTCGTTCCAGAAGAGCCCGTACCAACGCCAGTCAAAACACCCGCAGAGAGCAAGCCTAAGGCAGCGACACCACCAGCGGCAGCATCAATTCGTGTTGGCACAGATAAAGTCGACTCATTGATTAATCTGGTTGGTGAGTTAGTAATCACCCAATCAATGTTGAGCCAGATTGGTGATAATTTTACCAAAGATATGTTGCCACAATTAATAGATGGTTTAGCTCAATTAGAAAGTAATTCGCGGGAAATGCAAGAAGCGATTATGCGTATTCGGATGTTGCCGATTAGTTTTGCCTTTAATCGTTTCCCTCGATTAGTGCATGATATGACCGATAAAATGGGTAAGAAAGTCGAATTAAAAATGTCAGGTGAACAAACTGAACTTGATAAGACAGTGATGGAAAAAATTGGCGATCCGTTAGTACATTTAGTACGTAATTCATTGGACCACGGTTTAGAAACCCCAGAAATTCGTTTGGCGGCGGGTAAAAATGAGGTGGGAACATTAGAGCTTAATGCATTTCATCAAGGTGGCAATATCGTCATTCAGATTAGCGATGATGGCGCCGGACTCAATGAACAAAAAATCTTTGAGAAAGCAGTCGAAAATGGCTTAGTACAGTCCACCGACGAACTAAGCCCTGAAAAAATTCATGAATTGGTGTTTTTACCGGGCTTCTCAACGGCAGAAGTGGTGACCGATGTATCAGGCCGTGGTGTGGGTATGGATGTCGTACGAAAAAATATCAGCAGTTTAGGCGGTAGTGTTGAGGTGGTATCGAAACGAGGACAAGGTTCAACATTTACTATCCGTTTGCCACTAACGCTAGCCATTATGGATGGTCAGACCATTAGTGTAGCGGGTGAACATTATATTATCCCGTTAATTTCAATTATTGAATCTCTGGAAATTAACAATACTGAGATTAAACGGGTCTCAGGTAAAGGCGAGCTTTATCCGCTTCGCGATGAATATATACCCGTTATTCGAATTTATGATGTATTTGGCTTGCAGCCACATATCACCGATTTGGAAGAAGGTTTGTTAGTGGTAGTGGATGCTGGCAATCAGAAAGTGGGCTTGTTTATTGATGATTTATTAGGCCAGCAACAAGTTGTTATTAAAAGCTTAGAAACTAATTTCCGTAAAGTATTAGGCGTATCAGGTGCCACCATTCTTGGTGATGGCACTGTGGCATTAATTTTAGATATACCGGGACTTATCACGTTGTTTAAAGACCCCTCTTTGGCAAATGTGGTGATAAGCGATGAGCAAGCGGCCTAAGGAGGAATGTGATGAGCAAAACAGAACAGCTTGTGAATGCCTTTACTGCTAACGACAGTGAAGAGGGTACGGAGCAGTATCTAACCTTTGTACTGGCTGAGGAAGAGTATGGGGTTGAAATTCTCCGGGTTCAAGAAATTAAAGGTTGGGACAATGTGACCCATATTCCTAATACACCTGATTATCTTTGTGGTGTGCTGAACTTACGAGGCACGATTGTACCCGTGGTTGATTTACGACGACGTTTCGAGATGCCGGTTATGCCGTATACCGCCACCACCGTTGTGATTGTATTAAAAATTAAAGGTAAGACGGAACGGATAGTAGGTGTGGTGGTGGATGCTGTATCTGATGCTCATGATGTGTTTCCAGAGGATATTCGGCCTGCACCTGATTTTGGTTCTCATATTGATACTCAATATATTAGGGGTTTAGTACCGATTGATGACCAAATGATGATGGTACTCAATATCGATGAGTTATTGAGCGTTGAGGCAATAGGCTAGTAGGTAATGGTGTGACTAGAGTGATAGCGGTAATGAATCAAAAAGGTGGCGTAGGCAAAACTACTACTACGATTAACCTTGGGCATGCACTTGCTTTAATGGGGCAAAAAGTAGCCTTATTGGATATGGATCCTCAAGGCCAAGTAGCGACTAGCTATGGCTTGGAAAATGATCTACCGGGCTTAGATACTGTTTTATTAGACGATGTAGCCATTGATGACGTAATGGTTGAAGCACGTGATAATTTAACCATTGTGCCAGCGGGCAAACGATTAGCGGATTATGAGCATGTCTCCGAAGGTGGCTCTAGTCGAGGTCATAAGTTACGAGCGGCAATTGAGAACACATCATTACAAGATCAAGATATGATCTTAATTGATTGTCCGCCTTCATCAGGGTTATTGGGGATCAATGCCATGTTTGCAGCGACTGAAGTATTGGTGCCAGTGTCCAGTGATTATCTATCATTGCAAGGCTTGTCACGCATGATGCAGGTCTTAAAACGAGCAGAATCAATATCAGGACGTGATGTTACCTTATGGCTAGTTTCAACGCGAATGCATATTCGTCGGCGACTCGCACATGAAGTCAGGAAGCGAATTTTACAATATTTCCCTGGCCGTGTTTTTAACACCGCAATTCGTGAAAATGTTTCTTTGGCAGAATGCCCAAGTTTCGGCAAAACAATATTTGAATATAAACAAAAAAGTGCAGGTGCAGAAGACTATTTCTCACTTGCTAAAGATATTTTAGAAGGGAGAACCAGCTAATGGCAGAAAAGAAAACTCCAATGGGAGATGACCCGTTAGCGTGGTTAGCTGACGAAGGTGACAGCCCCCCTGCGAAAAAAGCAGCAGCCAGCCCTAAAAAACGCACACGTAAACGTGTCCCAGCTAAAAAACCGGCAAAACAGAAGACCGAGATTGAATTATTAGAAGACAGTTTTGCCGCTTTAGCGCCTCATGGTACTAAGCTTGCCGCTCGCATTTATGAACGGTTATTTGAACAGAACCCTGCAATTGTCCCTTTATTTGATGGGATCCCGATAGCAGGGCAAGAGAAGAAACTGTTGGCATCATTGGTGCTATTGGTACAAAACCTGCATAAACCCGAGGTATTACAAGACTATTTAATGGGCTTGGGTGCACGGCATGAGCATTATGGAATAACAGAAAGTCACTACGCCATGTTTACCGAAAACTTACTGGTAGTGATGGCAGAGTTTGCAGGGGATATCTGGACAACTGACGTACAACAAGCATGGCAAAATACATTAAATACAGTTGCAATAACTATGTTAGAAGCATATGAGCCGGTGGAGGCAAATGAAATGGCGATTAGTAAACAATCAGCAGCAGAAATAGAAAATGGGATAAAAATGCAAGCGGCCGTAGATGGCGCATCAATGGCATTAATGATTTGTGATGTTGATAGAGTTATTACCTATGCTAATCCAGCGGTAATGAACTTATTGGAAAATCGAGTAACAGAATTACGACAAATCTTCCCTAGTTTGGACTTGAGTAAGATTATAGGAACGTGTATTGATGATTTCCATAAAGACCCATCACTGCAGGCTGGTATTTTGTCTGATTTGGATAACCTGCCTTATAACAATCAAATTCAATTATTAGATATTCATTTTGATTTAACAGCATCTGCTATTGTCGATGCTGATGGCAATTACAATGGCAATATGGTTGAGTGGAAAGATATTACCTCAGAAAAAGTTAAAGAGATTGAAGTAGCACGTCTGCAATCGGCAGTAGAAGGGTCAACAACAGCATTAATGATGTGTGATATGGATCGCGTTATCATTTATGCAAATCCTGCAGTAATGTCTCTATTAGAGAATAGAGTGACACAGTTGCGTCAAATATTCCCAGAACTAGATTTGAACAAGGTAGTCGGCACCTGTGTTGATGTCTTCCATAAGGATCCATCACATCAAGCTAAGTTATATTTGGATCTGGATAGCATGCCTTATAACAATCAAATTCAAGTTGCAGATATGCACTTTGATTTGACCCTAACCGCACTTATGGACCCTGATGGAAACCAAATGGGGAATATGGTCGAATGGAGAGATATTACTGATCAAAGGAATGCTGAACAAGCAGTTAACAGCCTAATTTCAGCCGCAAGTTCTGGTCAGTTAGAAGAACGCATTGATGCTAGTGAATATAGCGGGTTTATGGCAAATATTGCCAATGGTATTAATAGCGTAATGGATGCAATGCTACCACCGGTGCAAGAAACAATTCGGGTATCGCAAGCATTATCCGAAGGTGATTTGACCGATAATTTGCAAGGTAACTATTCGGGTATGTTTGCCGAGCTTGCTGATGCATTAAATAGTACAGTGAATAAACTAGCTGAAACAGTTGAGGAAATTAATGAAGCATCCTCTGCTATTGGAACGGGTGCTAGCGAAATATCAGAAGGTAATGTTGATTTAAGTCAACGTACGGAACAACAAGCTTCTTCATTAGAAGAAACAGCTTCTAGCATGGAGGAGTTAACCAGTACCGTTCGCCAAAATTCAGATAATGCGCGTCAGGCAAATCAATTAGCAGCCGGTGCACGTGAACAAGCTGAAAAAGGTGGTTCTGTGATTAAAGAAGCCATTGAGGCGATGGCTGCAATTAGTACATCAAGCAAAAAAGTCACCGATATTATTGGTGTGATTGATGAGATTGCCTTCCAAACAAATTTATTAGCACTTAATGCGGCAGTGGAAGCAGCACGGGCAGGCGAGCAAGGGCGAGGATTTGCAGTTGTTGCATCAGAAGTTCGCAACTTAGCACAACGTTCAGCATCAGCAGCAAAAGAAATCAAAGAATTGATCAATGACAGTGGAGAGCGAGTAAAAGAGGGTTCAGCTCTGGTGGATGAATCAGGTCGTACTTTAGAAGACATTGTTACCGGCGCGAAAAAAGTGGGTGATATTATTTCTGAAATTGCTGCTGCCGGTGCAGAACAAACACAAGGTATTGAACAGGTTAATAAAACAGTCACTCAAATGGATGAAATGACTCAACAAAATGCAGCCTTGGTAGAACAAGCCGCCGCTGCAAGTGAATCATTAGATGATCAGGGTAAAAACTTAGAACGCTTGATGTCATTCTTCACAACATCTGAAGATATAGAGACCGATGTTGAACCAAAACCAGTCGCTAAAAAAGTGACTAAAAAAGCAGCGCCAAAAGCGAAATCAAAAGCAGCAGCGAAGAAAGCGCCAGCAAAAAAAGCAGCAGCTAAAGCGAAACAAGCACCGCCAGTTGTATCAGAAGACGATGATGAATGGGATGAGTTTTAAAGCACTATCTTTATTAACATAATACAAAGGAGTTAAAGGTAGTGACAGCAGAAGGCAAGGATCGTGAGTTTGATTTTACAAATGACAGTTTTAACCGTATTCGTGAATTTGTAACGGAACATACTGGGATTGTCTTATCCGATGGTAAAAAGGATATGGTGTATGGTCGGCTGTCAAAACGTATCCGTAAAGGAGGTTTTGGCAGTTTTGATGCATTTTGTGATGCCTTAGATGCCGGTGATAAAGAGCAGCAGGACTTCATGATCAATGCCATTACCACCAATTTAACGTCTTTTTTCCGTGAAAATCACCATTTTAAATATTTGTCAGATACGCTTATTCCAGAACTAATGAAGCAGAAACATAAACGTATCCGAATTTGGTCTGCTGGTTGCTCAACAGGCGAAGAGCCTTATAGCATTGCCATGACATTGAGAGAATCTATTCCTAATATTGACGATTGGGACATCAAAATTCTAGCAACAGATTTAGATACCAATGTAGTAGCTCATGGTAAAGCAGGTATTTACCGTAAGGATCGCATCGATGGTTTAGAGGAGCAGCGTATTAAGCGTTGGTTCAGACAAGGCAAAGGCGAGCAAGCTGACATGGTCAAGGTAAGCCCACAATTACAGCAAATGATCACCTTTAAGCGCTTAAATTTATTGCATCAGTGGCCGATGAAAGGCCAGTTTGACTTTATGTTTTGTCGAAATGTAGTGATCTATTTTGATAAAGATACTCAGCGAGTCTTATTTGATCGTTATGCAGATATCCTAGCACCACAAACACATTTATTTATTGGCCATTCTGAAACACTCTATAAAGTATCTGATCGATTTGATTCTTTGGGTAAAACGATATATAGGAAAAATAGCTAGTGTCAAAGCTGCCAATACAACCACCCTGTCTAGCAGATTTTGACCATGTCAACCGCTTTTGGGATCGGCGGCATCGCATTTGGGCTGCTAAGATTTTACCGGGGGAATATTATGTAACAACACAGCCAGATGAAGCGATTGCGACCACCTTAGGTTCCTGTGTTTCAGCATGTATCCGTGACAAAGTATTTGGCATTGGCGGTATGAACCATTTTATGCTTCCAATTAAAACAGAACATGCCAGTGAAGAGTGGATGGATTCCGCTACACGTTATGGTAGTTATGCGATGGAACATTTGATTAACGATATTTTAAAAAATGGCGGCAACCGAAAAAATCTTGAAGTGAAACTAACGGGTGGTGGTAAAATCATGGCGAATATGTCTGATGTTGGCGCACGAAATATCCAGTTTGCATTAGAGTATTTAGAGACAGAAGGCATTGATATTAAGGTGCAAGATTTAGGTGATATTTATCCACGCAAAGTAATCTATTTCCCGGCAACAGGTCGGCTACGAATCAAACGCCTACGATCATTACATAATGAAACATTAATTCAACGTGAGCAAGCTTACCAACAAGAATTGGATGTACAGCCAGATTCAGGTGGCGTAGAATTATTTTGATATATTCACCAGTTATTTTTTTGCGATATTGGAATTAAAAATACGCATTTATATCAAGTAAACTTCATTTTAAAATTATTTTTGCCTTATGATGACAACATATTTATCGTGAAAAGGTCTCAATACCCTTTAAGAGGGATGGCAGAATAATCGTTCAGCATATAAACTTCAGTTTTAGATAACTATATTTATTTTAGATACAGGAAGTCCATGGCAAAGATAAATGTTCTCGTTGTTGATGATTCAGCATTAGTTAGAAAGTTACTTAGTGAAATTCTAAATAAAGATCCCGACATTGAAGTTGTCGGTACTGCCATTGATCCTTATCAAGCGCGTGAAAAAATCAAAAAATTGAAGCCTGATGTATTGACCCTTGATATCGAAATGCCACGTATGGATGGTGTGACATTTCTAAAAAATCTGATGCGATTACATCCTATGCCAGTTGTGATGGTTTCAACATTGACCGAACAAGGTGCGCAAGTCACTTTAGAAGCATTGGAATTAGGTGCCGTTGATTTTGTTGCGAAACCTAAGCTCGATTTATCTAATACACTTAATGATTACGCACAAGAAATTATTGATAAAGTCAAAACGGCAGCGGTTGTTAATATCAATGCCTTAGCACAGGATAGACCGAAGCCTGTCGCGGTATCGGAGAAGCTAACAGCAGATGCCGTATTAGCAAAGCCATCACTAGGCTTAATACCTTCACACCTAAAAATAACCGATAAAATTATTGCCATTGGATCGTCAACAGGGGGTACGGAAGCCATTAAAGATGTATTGATACATCTGCCAGCAACCTGCCCAGGCATTGTGATCACCCAACATATTCCCGCAGCATTTAGCAGACCCTTTGCGGAGCGAGTGAATGCTTTATCGGCTATTGAAGTATCAGAGGCTGAAGATGGCCAGCAAATCTTACCCGGCCATGCCTATATTGCGCCAGGCGATAAACACTTACTTGTTGAGCGCAGTGGCGCTCGTTTTTATTGCCACTTAAATGATGGGCCACCAGTAAGTCGCCATAAACCCTCCGTAGATGTGTTATTCAGATCCGTTGCCCAAAGCTTAGGATCGAATGCCATTGGCATCATGTTGACGGGCATGGGTGACGATGGCGCCAAAGGCATGCTGGAAATGAAACAAGCAGGTGCTTTTAACTTTGTACAAGATGAAAAAAGCAGCGTTGTTTGGGGAATGCCAGGACAAGCTATCAAAATAGGCGCTGCCGAATTACAGGTACCGCTAAATAAAATTGCCGAAAAATTATTGAATCTTATTGCTAAAGGTTAAAATAAGGGAATTACATTAAAGGCATAATAATTGCAACCTCTGAGGGGTAGAGGTCTTCACCAATATGGATGGAACATGAATAAGAAAAAAATCATACCACTATTAGCGACGCTACTATTAGCGATCTGGGGAGGCTGGCAGCTTGGATTTATGGCTATTGTCATCGTGATCTTAACTGCATTATCATGGGCATTTTTGCCAGCTTTATTTGCCGATAAGATTATCGAACAAGCTCAAGAGATTATTGAACCTGAACTTGAACCTGATATCTCAGCAGACGTGCATGATTTGCATGATGAAGCCTATTCTCATTTAATCGAACAATTGGTATTAATCCGTTCTGAAAGTGAACAGATGAATGGTTTAGTGCAAGATGCGATAGCCCAGTTAACACAGAGTTTTCAGGGGCTTAATGAACAGGGTGAACATCAGGCTAGTTTATTAGATAGTTTACTGAATCGTGATGATGGTTCAGGAATGGAGTCATTTATTGCAGAATCTGATGAATTGCTGACCAATTTTGTCGAGATGGTACTCAGTAACAGTAAAGATAGTATGTATCTTATGCATCGTTTAGATGATATGTCTGAAAAAGTTGATGGTGTTTTCTCCTTGCTGGGAGATGTTAAAGACATTGCCTCACAAACTAATTTATTAGCACTTAATGCAGCAATTGAAGCTGCCCGTGCTGGTGAGGCCGGACGCGGTTTTGCTGTGGTGGCGGATGAGGTGCGAAAATTATCACAAAAATCGGATGATTTTAGTGAAGAAATTAATGCCATAACACGTGAAGTACAACAGACGCTTGGTGCAGCAAAAGAAGTTGTTACGCGTGTGGTCTCGGCGGATATGAATGTCGCGCTGAGTGGCAAACAAAAAGTAGTTGATATGTCGAATACAATGACAGAAATGAACCAACATTCTCATCATATTATTGAGCAAACGGGTGCTGCATCACAGCAAATCTCTTCACTTGTTAACCAAGCGATTACATCATTACAATTTGAGGATATGTGCACCCAAATATCTGATCATGTCCTGCAACGTGTTGATGCGGTTACTCAGCTAAGTGAGTTAGTCGACCAGCTGCATGAGGCAAGAATGGATCCTGACAATTTCAATAATTACCGAATACTACTGACCGATACTGAAGAATTGTTAGAACAATTAAAACCCAAAATTAAATCAGTAGAACACCAAGCCGTTTCTCAACAGGATCTTGATACCGGCGATATTGAATTATTTTAATAAAGCAATTTTTACAAGATTGGATTAAAATGATTGAATCGAAAACCAGTAACGGATACTAAATGAAGATTTCGACAAAGACCAACGGGAATAAACATATCATTAAAATACATGGACGGTTTGATTTTAATGTGCAAAATGAATTTCGGAAGGCTTATGAACAAGCAGAAAAAAGCAGTTTTTTTGTGATAGATTTTATGGCTGCAGATTATATGGATAGTTCAGCGTTAGGCATGTTATTACTCCTTCGTGATTATGCTGGTGGTGATAAGGCACGAATGGAATTGATCAATTGTAAAGCTGAAATAAGCAATATTTTAGAAATATCTAACTTTCAAAAACTATTCCGAATTAGTTAACAAAGCACCTAGGCCCACCCCATAGTGGGATGCAAGCAATGAACTTACAAGATCTTCAAAGCCATTACGAGCAGAACTTAGCAATAGCAGATCACTTGTACGAGCGCATCGCTAGAATGGGCCCTGCCGAGTTGCCAGGCCTTACTGTATTGCAGCAACCATTAAAGCATTTCTGCAGTGACATTACCTTAAGTGCACCAAAACCATCCGGCGGTATTAATCTATTTTTAGGGAATTTTACGGGTCAGGATTTAGCGGCTGCAGTCGGGGCCTTACCGGTAGCAGAAGTATTTTACAGTATGAGCAAAAAGGGTTATGCACTTAGTGATATTATTGATGAGATCAATAAAAAATTATTATTTGTATTGCCAGAAGAGTTTTTTTGTTCGGCTGGCATGATTGAACTAGACCCAGAAGGACAGATGTTAGCGGTATGGAATGGTAGTTTAGCTGACATTATAGTAGTGGATGAAAATTCAAATATTAGCCACCGAATACCGCCGAGCCAAACAGTATTGGGTGTTAAAACGCTGAAAAAAACAGATCTAGAAACTGCTTTTGTCGAAGTGACTGCCGGCGATAAACTGTTTATGTCTTCAGCGAGTATTGCTAATGCCGGCACTGAGAAAAGCCAACAACTTGACCAAGATGATATTGATAAAACAGTGACAAGTGGACTACTTGATTTGAAACAAACTCAGGCTAATTTTTTGAGTGATCAAATAATACTTGAGTTAGATATTGCTGCCATACAAAAACTCGATTGGGTGAATGTGAGTGAGCAAGAGCAAATTAGTCTGCCTGCGACACAATGGAATGCGAATTTTAGTTTCTCTGCGGAAACATTGCGTAGCTTTGATTTTGTGCCATTATTAGTCAATATTGTGATGCAGATCCAAGCACCATACAAACATCGCCAACGAATTTACACAGTATTAGCCGAGCTATGTAGTAATGCACTTGAGCATGGACTGTTAAAATTGGACTCAGACTTAAAACATAGTGCGAATGGTTTTTCTGAGTATTACACGCTGCGAGCACAGCGCTTAGCAGAATTATCAGATAGCTCTATTAAGGTGTCACTATCCCACCAGCCTCATCAAGATGGCGGACAGTTAACCATTGTGGTTGAAGATAGTGGTACCGGTTTTAACTATCAACAACATGCAAAAAACCTAGCTGATAATGAAGATCTCTGTGGCCGTGGTGAAGGTTTAATTAAACAGCTATGCAGCGAATTTTACTATAGCGGCCACGGTAATATCGCTCACGCCGAATACTGCTGGACATAATAAATCTCCGAGTGCCTATTTTTGGCATATTGATTGCAACTTCCTTTGGGTACTGATTACAACGCTATAGGATAGCGCTAGGGAGAAATCATGAGTCAAGAGCTAGTCATAAATATTAATAATAGGTCATTGATTACAAAATCAAGCACTCAGCAGCAGGATGCAAATAATGGAACTGTCGATAACAGTAAGCAGCAGCAAGCATTCTCTTCCGAGTTAGATAAACAAATTGATAAGCATGGCCCGTCGAAATCAAATCATTCCTCATCATCTGAACGGCCACAACAGCCTATTAATGCCGACAAAAGACAACAAAAAGCGGAAAAAATAGATCCTGAAAACGGCAAGACTTTGCCGGCTGAAGAGCAGAATGGTCAGTTTATTCAGGCTGACAGTACCAATTCGACACCATCAATAGAAACGACGGAGCAACAGTTAGAACTAGATATTGATGTAATTGATGGTTTAACAGAAGTTCCAGAGGAATCTTTTGAGCAATCATTGGTACAAAACCAAATTATTAATGAAGATCATAAACCAACGTTTACCCCTGCGGGATTAATTAAGACTCAAGAATTACATACGGCTGTACAACAGATAAAAGAAAGTATTGTTAGCGCAAAAACATCTGAAGCGGGTGTTTCACCAAATCAAACGGGTAAAGTTATTTCGGAACAAGCCCAAAAGGTCGCGCAAACTACAGCCAATACACAAACGCCTGTTAACAATATTGTTTCAGAGGCAACTTCAAAAGTGGCAGTGCCACAAATACTCAATGAAGATAATGCTGAAACTAAACAACAAGCTCAGCTACCAGCAAAAATTCGACCTGATATTTTGCAAGCCTTGGTGCCAAAGTCGGTGGCCAATAGCAATAAAAATACAATCAAGCAAAACAGTAAATTTGAATCAGCGATAGCAAATAAAACAGTGAATGAACAACAATCTACCTTAGATAAGCAACTAAAAATTCCTGAGTTTATTAAACATATAAAACCCTCAACCCCTCCAGCGGGGCAATTCGTCGATAGAGTAAGTGGCGGTTTTGGAAGCACCTTAGCATCATTGGTCAATGGACAAGCCACCAGTCATTCTGCTCGCGTAGTAACAGCAGAAGCACCGACATTAGATCTTCACCCAACGGTATTGAGCAAGGCTTGGAGTCGCGTATTAAGTAGCCGTGTGATTTGGATGGCAAAAGAAGGCATACAGCAAGCTTCACTGAAATTGAACCCGGCTAGTTTAGGCCCCGTTGAAGTAAAAGTAACCATGACTAATGAGCAGGCAACGGTAACATTTACCGCCCATCATGCTGCGACTCGTGATGCATTAGAACAGGCTTTGCCAAGGTTACGTGAAAGTTTTCTGGAGAATGGTTTAGAATTGGCACATTCAGATGTATCGCAGCAATCATCTGAAGAGGCAGCTGAGCAAACTGATGGTGACAATCTAGATAATAGTGATTTAAGTTCAGCATCTGCTTCAGATGCCGATAAACTAGACCAAGGACAACAATCAGCGGAGACTGAACAAGATATTGAGCTAGGTGTCAGTATTTACGCCTAAAATAGAGCCCCATTAACCTGATTGGAATGAATATCCTCATGTTTAAATTAGAAAATTATTCTTTAAAGCAGCGCATGCAAATAGTGGCGGGACTGGGCATTATTGGCTTATTTCTATTAATGGCCATTTATTGGTTTTTAGAAGCATCTGGTACGGATCCTAGAAAGCAACTACTGATAGCGACTATCGCAACCGTTATTCTCGGTGGAACCTTATATTTCATCGCAACCTTTATTGGAAATTTTGGTGGTCAACGTGCCGATACCTTGGTTGCTGGTATTCAAAATATAAAAAAAGGCGATTTAACCAAAAAGATCGCAATCGGTGGTAAAAGTGATTTTAGCTGGATGGCATTTGAATTAGACAGTGCGCGTAAAAATGTCGCTAATTTAGTTAAAACATTACAAAATGGTGTATCGCAGATGGATACAGCGACCAATAATATGGCAACGATTAGCAAGCAAACCGTTGAGGGAGTGCTGAGCCAGCAGTCTGAAACCAGCCAAGTAGCCACAGCGATGAATGAAATGGCCGCCTCTGTTCAAGAAGTAGCGAGAACAGCATCAGGTACTGCTGAAGCAGCGCGTAATGCTGATGATGAAGCTAAAGCAGGAAAACAAGTAGTATTGGAAACCATACAATCAATTGATAATTTAGCGGGTGAAGTCGAAAAGGCTGCTGAAACATTACATAACCTTGAAACAGACATTAGTGATATTAGTGCGATTGTCGAAGTGATTCGAGCTATTACCGAACAAACAAATTTATTAGCATTGAATGCAGCGATTGAGGCAGCACGAGCAGGCGAGCATGGCCGTGGTTTTGCTGTAGTGGCTGATGAAGTGCGTACTTTAGCAGCAAGAACACAATCCTCAACCCATGAAATTGAAGAAATGGTTAACCGCCTACAAGCCGGTGCTCAAGCAGCGGTTAGTGTGATGAATGAAAGTCGTGAATCAGCTAAAATGAGTGTCGAAAAAGCAGCAAGTGCCGGTGAGGCCTTAGATACCATTACCACCATGATTACCACCATGGATGAGATGAGTGCCGCAATATCCAGTGCTGCAAATGAACAGTCAACAGTCGCCGAAGATATTAACCGTGGTATTGTGAATATTAGTCAGGTTGCGGAACATACCGCTGAAGGTGCCCAAGAAACATCAGCGGCGGTTGATACGATATCTTCTTTATCGGTCGAATTGCAAGAGGCAGCAAGCAAATTTAAGGTCTAAGTTATACCGATATTTATTCGTCGAGATCATCAACGTCAGATTGACCAGACATGCGACGTCGAATATGTGACCAAGACATTCCGGTAGCAAGAATAGCCGCCAACAAGAATAATATGATATAGGTTAATATCGAGACGCTATCGATTCCAAGCCAGCCAAGATCAACTAACCACCACACAATAATTGCAAAAAAGGCAAAAGCTAATGTCAAGCCAAACGCGCCGAGCGATCGGAGGGTAGCCCGAAGATACACTGTCCAGCCAATAATCAGGACAATAGCCGACATAGCGAAAGGTGGCGTGATGGCTAATGTCTCACCGAATACTGATTGTTTAGCCCAATGAAATAGACTATAACCACTCGGATTATAGCTTGCGTAAACAAGTATTAATGCAAAAGCAAAACGGATAAAAAAACTGCTCCAACTAAATTGTTTTCCTAACATAACATCCTCTGAATCAGCCATTAATGTAGTGGTTCTAGTAATAAGGTGATTATAGTGTAAGACACGATCATATTTGATCGTTTTATAGATTGGCCGTTAGGAAGAGATGGAAATAACGAATCTCCTGTTATTTATTCCCACTCAATCGTTGCGGGTGGTTTGCCAGAAATATCATAGGTGACTCGCGAAATACCTTCAATTTCATTAATGATACGGTTAGAAACAAGACCTAAAAAATCATACGGTAAATGCGCCCAACGAGCAGTCATAAAGTCGATGGTTTCTACGGCACGTAATGAAACCACATAATCATAACGCCTGCCATCACCCATGACACCAACGGATTTGACTGGTAAAAACACCACAAAAGCTTGACTGGTTTTGTCATATAAGTCGTGGTTATATAGCTCGTCAATAAAGATCTTATCGGCTTTACGTAATAAGTCAGCATATTCTTTTTTGACTTCACCTAAAATACGGACACCTAAACCCGGACCTGGAAATGGATGACGATAAACCATATCGCGCGGTAGTCCAAGTTCAACTCCAAGCTTACGCACTTCATCTTTAAAGAGCTCACGTAAAGGTTCGAGCAACTCAAGCTTCATGTGATCAGGCAAACCACCAACATTGTGATGCGTTTTAATCACTTGTGCTTTACCTGTTTTAGCTGCGGCAGATTCAATTACATCGGGGTAGATTGTACCTTGGGCTAACCATTTAACATTAGTGAGCTTATTGGATTGTTCTTCAAATATTTCAACAAATATGCGACCAATGATGCGACGTTTTTTCTCAGGTTCATTTTCACCAGCGAGTTCGCTTAAAAAACGCTGTTCAGCATCAACACGAATGACTTTAATGCCCATATGTTTGGCAAACATAGCCATCACTTGGTCACCTTCATTTTCCCGAAGTAGACCGTTATCAACAAAGACACAGGTAAGTTGCTGACCAATGGTTTGATGCAATAATGCAGCCACCACAGAGGAATCAACACCACCAGATAATCCTAACAGCACGTGATCCTCACCGACTTGTTGGCGAATAGTCTTAATGCTGTCTTCAATGATCTGAGCAGATGTCCATAAAGTATCGCAGCCACATATTTCAGTGAGGAAACGCTCAATAATACGTTGACCTTGGGCAGTATGAGTGACTTCTGGATGGAACTGCACACCATAGAAATGTCGCTCTTCATCAGCCATACCTGCAAATGGTGCACTGTCAGTGCTGGCAATTACTTTAAAACCATCAGGCAATGCCGTAACACGGTCGCCATGGCTCATCCAGACATCAAGTAGGCCATAACCTTCTTCAGTAGCGTGATCTTCGATATCGCGCAATAAAGCAGAGTGGCCACGTGCACGAATTTGGGCATAACCAAATTCACGATGTTCAGAAGACTCTACTTGACCACCGAGTTGCATTGCCATGGTTTGCATGCCGTAGCAAATGCCTAATACAGGTACGCCAAACTCAAACACGGCTTGTGGAGCAACAGGCGCTTCGTCACCAATTGTTGAATCAGGGCCGCCTGAAAGAATAATACCTTTGGGATTAAACGCACTAATTTCAGCTTCACTAATATCAGGATCACGCAATTCACAATAAACACCCGCTTCGCGGATTCGACGCGCGATAAGTTGGCTATATTGCGAACCAAAATCGAGAACAAGGATTCGGTGGTCGTGAATATTGTTGCTCATAAATCTCTCTAAAATAAAATATCGTCATTCCCGAAATATATTATCGGCAATCTAGTGAATTGTCGTTTTACAAATACTGGTTTAACTTACCCGATAGTTTGGTGCTTCTTTGGTGATGGTGACATCATGAACATGGCTTTCATTCATACCTGCAGAAGTAACTCGCACAAACTCAGGTTTAGTACGCATATCTTCAATGGTGGCGCTGCCTGTATAGCCCATACTAGAACGAATACCACCTAATAATTGGTGGATCACGGGGCTTAATGTTCCTTTAAACGGTACCCGGCCTTCAATGCCTTCAGGCACTAATTTGTCTGCTTCACTAGATTCTTGGAAGTAACGATCACTTGAACCTTGTTTTTGCTGCATTGCACCTAAGGAACCCATGCCTCGGTATGATTTGTAGGCACGACCTTGGAATAATTCGACTTCACCGGGCGCTTCTTCTGTTCCGGCAAACATGCCGCCAATCATAATAGTATGTGCGCCAGCAACTAAGGCTTTAGCAATATCACCTGAATAACGAATACCACCATCGGCAATCAATGGCACGCCCGTACCTTCAAGTGCTTGGGCAACATTACTAATTGCAGAAATTTGTGGGGCACCAACACCGGCAACAATACGTGTTGTACAAATCGATCCTGGACCAATACCGACTTTAACAGCATCAGCACCTGCTTCAACTAAGGCAGTTGCAGCAGCACCAGTAGCAATATTGCCACCAATAAGTTGAACTTGAGGAAAATTATCTTTTACCCAACGCACTTGATCTAATACGCCTTGTGAATGGCCATGAGCGGTATCAACAACAATCACATCAACACCAGCTTCAACCAAAGCTTTAACGCGAGCCTGACTTTCAGCACCAATGCCAGTTGCCGCACCTACTCGTAAACGTTGCTGTTCATCTTTTGATGCCAATGGATTCTCAGTCGATTTTTGAATATCTTTAACCGTGATCATGCCTTGTAAATGAAAATCATCATCAATCACTAACACTTTTTCAATGCGATTTGTGTGGAGCAAATTTAACACCTCAGTACGAGGTGCATTTTCTTTGACAGTGACTAAATTTTCTTTAGTGGTCATCACCGATGACACTGGATTATCCAAGTGAGTTTCGAAACGTAAATCACGGCTAGTAACAATACCCACAAGATTATGACCATCAACAACAGGCATACCTGAAAATTTATTAGCATGAGTTAATTCAAGCACTTCACCAATAGTAGCCGTTGGACTGACAGTAATAGGGTCTCGAACTACACCACTTTCGAAGCGCTTAACTTTTCGGACTTCATTAGCCTGCTCTTCAATAGTCATATTTTTGTGTAGAATACCAAGACCGCCTTCTTGCGCCATTGCTATTGCTAATCTACTTTCTGTAACAGTATCCATTGCGGCAGATAATAGTGGAATATTAATAGTGATATCACGTGTTAATTGAGTGGTAAGACTGACATCACGTGGCATTACGTTAGAATAGGCAGGCAGTAATAATACGTCGTCGAACGTGAGCGCTTCTTGAGCAATTCTCATAGGGCAGTTCCTGTAATTACTGAAAATATTAACCGAGCATTATATCAGGGTTCTTATGGCACTGGATAGCAATACAAACTTAGCAGCAAGACCCGTCAAAGAGGTCTATGCCGTTTCGCGATTAGTTCGTGAAGCACGTGGGGTATTGGAAGGCTCATTTCCATTACTGTGGGTGGAAGGTGAAATATCGAATCTTGCCATGCCAGCATCCGGCCATATTTACTTCACACTTAAAGATGAAGCTGCACAAGTACGATGCGCTATGTTCCGCAATCGGAATCGCCAATTACGCTTTATTCCAGAAAATGGCATGCAAGTATTATTGCGCGTTCGTGTGACGTTATATGAAGGTCGAGGCGAATTCCAACTTGTTGTTGAACACATGGAAGAGGCGGGCAGTGGTGCATTGCAACGTGCATACGAAGCCTTAAAACATCGTTTGGGTGAAGAGGGCTTGTTTGATCAGAAGTTTAAAAAAGAACTGCCAGCCATACCAAGGTCTATAGGCGTAGTGTCTTCTCCAGATGGCGCAGCAGTACACGATATATTAACGGTGTTAAATCGGCGCTTTCCCGCCGCTAAGGTCATTTTATATCCCGTTGTGGTGCAGGGTAGTGACTCAGCAAAACAAATTGCACAGGCGATTGCTTTGGCGGATCAACGCCAAGAATGTGATCTATTAATCATTAGTCGAGGAGGAGGTTCATTAGAAGATTTATGGAGTTTTAATGAAGAGCTAGTAGCGCGCGCTATATTTGCTTGCGAACTCCCCATTATCAGTGCGGTGGGACATGAAGTAGATTTTACGATTGCGGACTTTGTTGCTGATGTACGAGCGCCAACACCTTCAGTTGCCGCAGAAATTGCAGTACCTGATACCGCAGATTGGTTGGTAAAAATAAATAATTATCATCAACGATTGACTGAGTTGTTGACTGATTATTTAAAAAACGAACGGCGACATTTTAATTATTTACAGCAACGATTATTATCACCACAAACTAAAATAGAACAGCAACAACAAAGACTTGATCGTCTGCAGAAACAGTTTCAACGTGCTTCTATACAATTAATTAATGATAAACGACATCAGCTAGATCATTGGTCGGTACGCCTCAAACATCCACAACAAAAAATTGAAACTCAGCACTATAAAGTAGCGAGTTTAAATGAGCGCCTACAACAAAGCATTCAGAATAAGATAGATAATATTCGCTCCAATCTAGGGCAACAGATAAGAACATTAGCTGCCGTTAGTCCATTAAACACTTTAGAAAGGGGCTACAGTATTACCACAGAAAGTGATTCGGGTTCTGTATTACGAAATGTTGCTAATATTGAACTGGGCCAACATATTAATGTCCGCCTACAGCAAGGACAATTACTGTGTGAAGTCAAAGAGGTAAAAAATGATTAAAGTATTATCAATAGCAGCATGCATCCTCATTAGCATGATTGCTTCAGCAGGTGATTTACCACAACAGTCAGCTGTGCCCGGAGGCGTGGTCATTGTGCCATTAGCACTAGATACAAGCAGCAAACCCTCAGTGAAATATAAATATCGCCAAGTGATGGTAGTGCAACAAGACCAGCAATGGCTGGCAATAGTAGGTGTACCACTAACAGCAAAAATTGGTAGTCAAAAATTAACCGTTATAGCCGATGGGGTAACCAGTACCGCCTTATTTGATATTGAAGATAAGCAATACCCGACTCAGCATATAACCATCACTAATAAACGTAAGGTTAATCCCAATAAATTAGACATGGATCGCATCGGCCCAGAATCAATAAAAATCAAACAAGCACTTCGTCATTGGACAGAGAGTGATGATTTGCCACCACAATTTATTTGGCCAATTGAAGGTCGTGTCAGCGGTTTATTTGGCCGGCGAAGAGTCTTTAATGGCCAGCCACGGCGACCTCATAGCGGAATGGATATTGCCGCACCAACAGGCACCGAAATTCATGCGCCAGCTGGCGGTATTATTAGAGGTACGGGCGATTATTTCTTTAATGGCAATACCGTATTCATCGATCATGGTCAGGGCTTAGTCACTATGTTTTGCCATATGGACCAAATTGGTGTTGAAGCAGGCCAAGCTATTGTGCAGGGAGAAGTGATTGGTACTGTTGGGATGACGGGCCGAGTAACGGGACCACATTTACATTTAGGCGTTAGCCTGAATGACCAGCGGGTTGAACCGCGATTGTTTTTCCCAGAACGACAAGCTGTTGAAGGAGATGA